>CAMYJV010000136.1:6874-7639 GCA_947258805.1 uncultured Gammaproteobacteria bacterium
GGGACGGACCCGCTGTTTCAGTTCGTGCTCACCGGACAGACCATCGACCGCAGGCTCTACGATCATGTCAATTCCTATACGGGCGAGCCGGGCTCCGACGGGGTGGTGCGAGCCGCTGCAGCAAACCTGAACGCCAGCTACCTGAAGCTTACCCAGCAGGGCCATGATGGCAACACGACGGAGAAAACCGTACTGCGCTTGAATTCGAGCGAGCCCGTCTACGCGCCGAAAACGGCATTCGCGTTGATTCGAGGACGTTCCCACGCCAACAAGCGGAAAGGCATCCTGCGCAGCATAAAGACGGAAGGGGGCCACCCCACCTATCGCGCCATCGTGCGCTGTCTGCGCGTGCAGTCAGCCACGGCGTACCAGCGGCTCACTGCCGCTTTCGAGAGGGAAAACGTGACGGTGCGCAGGAAGGAGCGCTATGAAAGCTCCGGGCGCCTGCTGAAGCACGAGCACTTCACCGATGCCCACGGTCTGATCATCGCCCGGATCCAGGACGACGGTGGCTACCTGCCGGAACGGCTGGACTTCAAGTTCACGGGGGCGCGGAACAATCCCGACGGCCTGCCCGGCGGCATGCTCGTGGACAGGCAGCGCAATCGACGCAGCACCCGTACCCTCACGTTTTACCTGAACGCCGACGCCGCGCTTGGCACGGGCCCGATCAGGAACCGCCGCGGCACCGTTGTCCGGCGCCGGTTACCGGCGCTGCCCGCGCTGGGCATTGCGCTCCTGCCGCGGCCCCGTGAATTCCATCGC
>CAMYJV010000137.1 GCA_947258805.1 uncultured Gammaproteobacteria bacterium
GCTTCCAGGTCCTCTATGGAGAGGGCGTCAGCCGCTACGTCAACGATGCCAACAGCATTGGTGGCCAGGACGCCGTCTTCACTCCGGACGGCAGCGAACTTAAAACCCTGCCCATACTTGCCGGTTTTCTCGCCTACCAGCACTGGTGGAGTGACAAGCTGCGTTCGAACTTCATTTTCAGTGCCGTCGACATCGACAACGAGAGCTTTCAGTCTGACAGTGCCTACAAGCGTACCGTGCGCGCGAGCACCAACGTGTTCTGGTCACCGACACCGCGTCTGGACCTGGCGGCGGAATACCTCTGGGGTAAACGCGAAAACAAGAATGGCGACGACGACGATGCCACACAAATCCAGTTTGCGACGAAATACCGTTTCTAGATTGCCCGGCGCAGGCAGCTAGCGGCATCGTGACATGCATTCAGCAAACGACTTTGGAGACTACAGAACCATGAAAATCTGCATTGTGACCGGGCTCGTGGCCACCCTGTTCGGCGCCCCGACTCTGGCGGCCGGCGGCAACAAGATCTCTTGCGACGCGGCCGGCCCGCAGGCTCCCCGGGATATCACTCGCGTGCTCGGAGATAACTCAATCAGTTTTCCCGTTGCCCCGCCGGCCGCCGACATGAAGCTCTGTGACATTCATTTCCACAGGAATGCCGAGCACCGCGCCAGCGGCTACAACAGCATCGCCGGCGAAGGCGATAACCGTGGCTATGTCTGCAGCCGCGCCACGCCGCTGCCCCCTCGGCATGCGGACGGCCACGGTGACGCTCAGGGTTGCGCGGGCATCACCATGGGCGACACCGTTGAAGTGCACTGGGTGTTCACCAGCTGCGACGTGGCTCCAGCCCCGGGACTGGGCAGCTGCTTTTCAGAAACCTGCCAGGATCCTCAGCTGCGTGTCGAAGCCCGCGTGTTCAACCTGACAGATGACGGCTCGGGAGCGAACTTTGCCAAGTTCAGCACACGTTCCTCCGACCAGATCGTCCTGCCGGCAACGGTAAATCCCGTTCAATATCTGGGGTCGACAACCGGTTCAGGCTACAACGATGGCACCTGTTCGCCGTTCAAGGCCACCTGGAACGTCAGCTCGGCCTGCACGCCGCTGGAGATCAGCAGCCTTAACACCTGGTGCGGCAAGAATCCGTTCGAGGAAGACCATGCGCATGGCGTGCGCGAAGTGGTGGAAGACCCAAGCCTGCTGTCACCAATTTCGCAATGAACCAATCTGATGCTTGGCCGTAGCTGTCGGAATTCGAAGTCAACTGTGAATTACAAGGCTGAAGTCACTGGTCTCTGGAGACACTTATGAAGACTCTACTCGTGCGCCGCCTCCTTCCCCTAGGTTTCGCGCTGATTCTGCTCAGTGCTGCGGCTACGGCACAGATCAAGACAGCGCCTGAGGCTCTGTCTAACCTGTATCCGGGCAAGGCCTATTCACCTTACGCGCAGCGCGCCTTTCCGAGCCGCCCGCTATGGGGCGACACTCACTTGCATACGGCCTTTTCCATGGATGCAGCCACATTCGGCAACCGGCTAGGCCTGGAAGAAGCCTATCGCTTTGCCCGCGGCGAGGAAGTCATCGCATCGAGCGGTCAGCCGGCGAGGCTGGCTCGCCCGCTAGACTGGCTCGTGATCGCAGACCACTCTGATCAGATGGGAATGATCCAGGACATTATCAAGGGCGATCCGGAGGTACTCAGAACCGAACAGGGCAAGCGCTGGAACGCGGGCATCAACAAGGGGGGCCAGACAGCCGTGGAAGCGGCGCTCGACCTGATTACGACCTTTTCGCAAGGCGGGTTGGATCCGAAACTGATCGAGACGTACTCGCCCGGGTCGCCCAAGTACGCGACCGTCTGGCAACGCATGGTCAACACTGCCGATGATTACAACGAACCCGGCCAGTTCACAGCGCTGATTGGCTTCGAGTGGACGTCGCTCATAGAGGGCGCCAACATGCACCGCAACGTTATCTTCCGCGATAATGCGGATAGGGCCGGCCAGATCGTGCCTTTTACAACCCAGCAACCACTCGGCAGTATCGATCCCCTCGATCTCTACAAGTGGCTGGAACAGTACGAAGCAACCACAGGCGGTTCTGCGCTGGCGATTGCGCACAACGGTAACCTGTCAAACGGGATCATGTTCCCGGTGGACGCACAGTACTCCGGCCGCAAGCTTGACAAGCGGTACGTGCAATCCCGGGCCAAATGGGAGCCGCTTTACGAGGTTACCCAGATCAAGGGTGACGGCGAGGCTCACCCCTTTCTTTCACCCGACGATGAGTTCGCCGACTACGAAACCTGGGATGTGGGCAACCTCGACCTAAGCGAGGCCAAGACCGACGACATGCTCCAGTACGAGTACGCGCGCGCAGCGCTCAAGAACGGCATGCTGCTCGAAAAACGCTTGGGAACGAACCCGTACAAGTTCGGCATGGTGGGTTCGACTGACAGCCACACCACGTTGACGACGGCCGAAGAAGACAATTTTTTCGGCAAGCACACCGGGTACGAACCCTCGCCCGAGCGCCTGACCCACCCGTTCATGAAGAAAGATGACCTTGAGCTCGCCAGCTACCAAATGGCGGCCTCCGGCCTTGCCGCCGTCTGGGCCGAAGAGAACACGAGAGAGGCGATCTTCGACGCGATGCAACGCAAAGAGGTGTACGCCACCACCGGTCCCCGCATCGCGGTGCGTTTCTTCGGCGGCTGGGACTTCATGTCGGCAGATATCAATAGTCGCCAGCCGGCGTTTCGCGGCTACGAGAAAGGCGTCCCGATGGGCGCCGACCTGCCGACGCGTGCGGGCAACGGTGCACCAACCTTCATGGTCTACGCGCTGCGTGATCCCATTGGTGCCAATCTGGATCGAATCCAGATCGTAAAGGGCTGGACCGACAAGAAGGGCAAAACCTACGAGAAGGTCTACGACGTGGCCGGGTCCGGGGGACGCGAGCCTGGCCTAGACGGCAAGCTGCCGCCGGTGGGCAACACTGTTGACGTAGCGGCGGCGAACTGGACCAACACCATCGGCGCGGCCGAGCTGGCAACGGTCTGGGCGGACCCGGACTTCGACCCGGAACAGCGCGCGTTCTACTACGCCCGCGTGATCGAGATCCCCACCCCGCGCTGGGTCGTCTACGACGCGTTCCGCTACGGCATCGCGATTCCCGAGGGCGCGAAGACGACCCATCAGGAACGTGCCTACACCTCGCCCATCTGGTACACGCCATGATCGAGCAACGGCCATCGAAGCTGGTGGCAGTTGTTTTCGCGCTGGTGGCTGCCGGTGCCCTGTCAACCAGCTTGGCAGCCACGGGTGACCGCGTCTCCGGCTCCGACGCGGCAGAGCAGGCGGAGCTGGCCCGGGCGGTTCAGAATCCAATCGCTAGCCTGATTAGCCTGCCCTTTCAAAACAATACCGCATTCGAGTTCGGGCCCCGAGAGAAAACCCAGAACGTTCTCAACGTGCAGCCTGTCCTCCCCTTCGAGTTGACCGAGAACTGGAACCTGATCACGCGTACGATTCTGCCCATTGTCTCTCAACCCGCTTTCGTGGCCGGCCAGGGACGTGAGAATGGCATTGGCAATACGCTGTTTTCGGCGTTCTTCTCGCCCACAAACAGCGGGCGGTGGATCTGGGGCGTGGGTCCCGCGGTGCAACTGCCCACCGCCACCGACAACCAGATCGCCGCGAACGAATGGGCCGCCGGGCCGTCGGTGGTCGTGCTGACCATGCCTGGCCCATGGGTGATCGGGTCGCTGGTATCAAATATCTGGGAAATGTCAGGGGACGACGACATCAACGTACTGACTTGGCAACCTTTCCTGAACTACAACTTCGACAAGGGCTGGTACCTCACGAGTTCACCGATCATCATCGCCAACTGGGAGGCGGAGGACGAATGGACCGTCCCCGTGGGTGGTGGTTTCGGGCGCGTGTTCCGCATCGGTTCGCAGCCTGTGAACGCACAGTTCCAGGGTTTTTACAATGTCGAAAAGCCGGACGACCTGGGACCGGACTGGTCCTTGCGCCTGCAGTTCCAGTTCATGTTTCCCAAGAACCGGCCGCGCCCTTGAGTTCGAGTCAGGACACGCTCGGGGAAGCCGGATTCGTTTGGGATCCTGACAAGTGGTTTCTTGATTCAGGCAGTGCCCTGATTGGGAAATGCCAAGAAGGTGATCTTCGGCAAGGGGTATTGCTGGGCACGCAACCTCAGCAGCGACAATGCTGTGGTCGGAGATTCCCGCAAAACTCCCGCAATCCTGACCGCGGGACCGAGAGACGCAAAGCTAAGCGCTTGATTTGATTGGTGGTGATGGGTGGACTTTAAATGACGCCATCTTTCTGGGCTTGCGAAGCGAGACCGGAAAGATAGACGGCGGAATTTATGCCGCGCGAAGCATCGCTTCGTGCGGCTAACCACCGATTGAGCCAGCCGAATGCACCCAAGGGAAAATGGTGGTGATGGGTGGACTTGAACCACCGACCTCAGCATTATGAGTGCCGCGCTCTAACCAGCTGAGCTACATCACCACACGAAGGACGGCGGATTGTCTGCGCCCGTCCCGGGACTGTCAAGCTGGGCACGCGCCTTCCAGCACTTTAGCCATTGAAAACCGGACAGTTTTCTGCAGCCACGGCTAGCCGGTCTGCCCGGCGGCGGCGACAACGTCGCCTCCGGGCTATAGCTCCGCTGGCTTCACCGGTTTGCCCTGCACGTCATAGGCCCGCGCATCGTCCACTGCCGCATAGGTTCGCCCGATGGTGTGGTCGCTGCGCAGCGCCTGGTGCACCAGGTCGCCGAGGTCGTACACGTTGATGTGGCCCGACACCGTAGAGCTCTCGACCAGCACCGGCGTACCGCGACAGGCGCGCCGCACCAGGCCGCCGGGCCGGATAATGGTCCAGTCAATCGCGGTGGCGCGCACGTGACGTTCGGCCCAGTTCTTCGCCTGCAACGACTTGCCCACAAATGCTTTCACGAAGGGATCGACGGCCGACGCGCTGTCGCCGCAACCTACTGACGTGAGCAATATAAAGCGGTGCAGATTGTGCTCGACGGCCGCGTCGATCACATTAATGTTGCCCTGGCTGTTGAGCTGCGGCGTGCCGCCGAGCATGCAGACCACGGCCGGCCGCTCATCGGCGTACTCGCCGCAGATTCGGTGCACGTCGTCGCGATCGGTGGGATCACCCACCACGATCTTACACTTCAGTTTGACGAGCAGTAGCGGATCGGCGCGTTCTCGCACCACCGCAATGACCCGCCGGTCTTCGCGGCGCGCCAGTTGCGACAAGCGGTACCCGGTGTCCGTGTCGGCACAGAATATGAGCACGGGTGGGGATGGCATAAAACCATCCTAACACCGGGGAAGCGGCCGCTGCCTGCAGCGCTGAGGGCAGGAATCAGAAGTCCAGCACCCCGCCGATCAGCACGCTCGCGTCCGGCTTCAGCACCCGCTCGGTGCCGCCGGCAAAATCCACGCGGGTAGAGTCGGCCGGGAGCCAGCCGTTCAGGCCAACCTGCATGCGCAGCCGCCACGCCTGGTCGGGCGGCTGCAGCGCGATGCGCAGGCCGGCCTCGCCCATCAACACGGCCGAGCCCTCGCGATTGGATTCCTCGTTGTCGAGGGAGATTTCCCCGATAAATTCCTCCTGGCGCCAGCCCCCGGCTAGAGACGCGTAGCCGGACATCCAGCGCGGCAGGAACCCGGGGCGATCGGCGAACTCGACGCCGAGCGTGGCCTGCATCGCCCGAATGTATTTCTCCGGATTGGTACCAGCCGCCGGCTTGCCGTAGCGCAGATCGCCCACGATACGCCAGCGCCGGTCCAACCCGCAGCCGAACAGGCGGCACAGAGCTGTGCGCCCCTGCACGACCATCTGCACGCGCGGAGCCGTGAAGCCGACCGTCACGCTGGACGCGCCGTCGCGTTGCGACGCGCGCGGCGACTCGCCGAAACCGCCGAACAGGCTGATCCGGCCAAAGGCCTTGTCTGCATCGAAACCCTGCACCGTCTCTAGGAGGACTGGGCCAAAGCGCAGGCCGCCCGTGACGTAGCCGCCCTCTTCATTGTCGGCGACTTCCGACTGCACCTGGTCCTGGTCGTAGCCACTGCGCCAGTCACCGCGCAGACCCAGCCACGCGTCGAACCGGCCGCGACTCAGGGTGAGATTGGCGAGCACCACACCGTCCGATTGCCCGTCACTCGTTACCACGGTGGCACCGTGCAGCCAGTAACCCCAACGCCAGCTGCCTGGATCGCTGGCGTCATTCAACCAGGGCAGCGGCGCCGCGTGCTCGGCGCGCAGCCAGGCCGCGCCATCGGTGTCGCTCGTATCGACGTAGGGCGCGCGGACGATGCGGTCGTCCACGATCTGGTGAAAACCATTCTGTGTGCGCGCGCCGCCAAAATCGTCCGTGGTGCGAAAGCCGGCGCCGAAGGTTAGATCGCTGGCCGAGTCTGCGGTGCGGCGCGTGAACAGCCGATAACCGAGTGATGCGCTGACCTGGTCAAGCCGGCCCTTCGGCAGCTCGTTCGCGTACTTGTCCAGCGTGAGAATGCTGATGTCAAAGGCGCCCACCCAGCGCTCGCCCAGGCTGAGCGCGAAGGCCAGCTGCTCCGTGCGGAAATCGTCCACGTCCTTGCCGCGGCCGAGATTGTCGTTGATGCTGGCAATCTCGATGACCACAGGGTCCAGCGTCGGCAGGCGTGGCGGCGGCACACCCGGGATCTCGCCGGCGAGCGCCGGCACACCAGTCAGCGCCATGACCAGCGCAGGCAGC
>CAMYJV010000138.1:0-6676 GCA_947258805.1 uncultured Gammaproteobacteria bacterium
TGCCGGCCTGGTCACCGGTTTGCGCAAACGCGGGGGCCGGGTCACCTTTGACCTGGACGACGGCCGCGAGCGGGTCGAGGTGACCCTGTTTCAGGAGGCCTTCGAGCAGTTCCGGCATCTGCTGGTGAGCCACGCGATCGTCGTGATCTCCGGCAAACTGCGTTTCGATGACTTCATCGGCGATTGGCGGCTTACAGCACGCGAGGTCATGGACATTGACCGGCTGGTCGAGGACCGGGCCTCCGGACTGGTCATTCGCTGGTGCAGGCGGGAAGGGCGGGTGCTGGATCCAGGCCGGCTGCGCGAGACCCTGGACCCTTACCGGCCCGGGCGCTGCGACGTTAGCCTCTACGTGGAGCGGGCCGATGCCCAGGCGCGGGTGCGCTTCGGCGACAGCTGGTCGGTACGCCCCAGTCGCGAACTCCGGGAACGCCTTTCGGCCCTCGTGGGGGCCGAGGGCTATCGATTCCTCTACGACGCGTCGTCACCGCCGGTCTGAAGCTGCTTGTCTGGCCAGGGTTCTGCGTTTACCGTTCGCCGTTATGGAAGAAAAGTTTCTGGATTTCGAGCATCCCATCGCTGAGCTGGAAGCGAAGATCGACGAGTTGCGTTTTGTTGGCGACGACTCGGAGATCAATATCAATGATGAGATCGAGCGCCTCAAGACGAAGAGCAAGTCCCTGACGCGCAGTATTTTTGCCGATCTCGATCCGTGGCAGATTGCACAGCTCGCCCGTCATCCGTCACGCCCCTACGCGCTGGACTATCTGCAGATCATCAGCCCGGACTTCCAGGAATTGCACGGCGACCGGATGTACGGCGACGATCCTGCGCTGATCGGTGGGCCCGGGCGCCTCGACGGCCGCCCCGTGATGTTCATCGGCCATCAGAAAGGTCGGGACACCAAGGAGCGCGTGCACCGCAACTACGGCATGCCGAAACCGGAGGGCTACCGCAAAGCGCTGCGGCTAATGGCGATGGCCGAAAAATTTCGCCTGCCGGTGATCACGCTGATCGACACACCGGGCGCCTACCCGGGTGTCGGCGCAGAAGAACGCGGGCAGAGCGAAGCGATCGCGCGAAACCTGTTCCAAATGGCCAAGCTGAATACGCCGATTATCAGCGTGGTGATTGGTGAAGGTGGCTCCGGCGGTGCGCTGGCCATCGGCGTGGCCGACAGCGTGATGATGCTTCAATACAGTGTTTACTCCGTGATTTCACCCGAAGGCTGCGCCAGCATCCTGTGGAAAAGTGCCGAGCACGCGGCCGAGGCCGCCGAGGCCATGGGTATCACGGCACCGCGGCTGTTGGAACTTGATCTCGTGGATGAAGTCCTCCAGGAGCCCCTGGGCGGCGCCCACCGCGATCTCGAGGCGATGGCGCAGACGCTGCAGAACGCCCTGGTTTCCCACCTGCGTGAACTCGAGGTGCTGGACCCGCCGGCGCTGCTGCGGCGCCGGTCGGCACGGCTCGCCGGTTTCGGCCGCTTCAGGGAGAGCTGACCCGCGGACGGCCCCGGCCATGCAGCCGCTGATCGACATTCTCAAGCACGCGCTGGCGGCTGCTGACGCCGAGCCCACCGGTCTTTGCGTGGCCTTCAGCGGCGGCCGTGATTCAACGGTCTTGTTGCACGCGTTGTACCAGTTGCAGCTAACAGGGCCGTTGCAAGCCGTGCACGTGGACCACGGTCTGCAGGCGGAGTCCGCTGCCTGGGCGACGCACTGTGAGGCCGTGTGCCGGGCCTGGCAGGTTCCGCTGACGGTTGCCCGTGTCCGGATATCGCCGGCGGGTGCCGAGGGTGGGCTGGAGGCTGCGGCCCGCGATGCCCGCTATGGCGCGTTGCGCGCCGCCCTGGCTGCCGGCGAGTTCCTGCTGACGGCCCACCACAGCGACGATCAGCTCGAGACGGTGTTGCTGCGCTTGATGCGAGGTGGCGGGCCGGCCGGTGTGGCCGGCATCCGGCCGTTCGCATCATTCGGGCCTGGCTACCTGGTCCGGCCGCTGCTGCAGGCCGGTGCCGGCCAGCTCGCCGACTATGCCCGGCAACACGGCCTGAGCTGGATCGAGGACCCGTCGAACCGTGACGAAGGGCGCGATCGCAACTATCTGCGCCACAGCGTGCTCCCGGCGCTGCGGCGCCGTTGGCCGGCGGCGTCCGTTACGGTCGCCCGGACCGCGCGGCTTGCCGACGCTGCCGCACACCTCCTGGACGATTTAGCCCAGCTCGACGCCGCGCGGGTCGTGGACGAAGAGACCATTGACCTCGGCGCGCTGCGCGAATTGAGCTCGCGTCGGCAGCACAATCTCGTGCGCTGGTTTCTGCGTGAGCAGGGCGCGCCACCGCCAACGGCCGCAGCCCTTCAGGAGGGGCTCAATCAATTGTGCGGTGCCCGGGCCGACGCGGCGCCCCGGTTAAGCTGGCCTGCCGGTGAGTTGCGTCGATACCGCGACCGGCTGTACCTGTTGCGCTGCCACCCCGATCACGAGCCGGTGCCGCGCGCCCGCCATTGGGACGGCATCGGAACCCTGGAGCTTGGCTCGCTGGCCGGCCGCCTGTCGTTGCGTTCGCGCATTGCAGGCAGCCCGGGTCTTGGCGAGGGTCCGTTGACCGTCCGGTTTCGCCATGGCGGCGAGCGCTTGCTGCAACACGGCCAGCACGTGAGCCTGAAAAGCCTGTACCAGGCCGGTGGCATCGTGCCCTGGATGCGCCCGCATGTGCCCCTGGTGTTCAGCGGTGATGAACTGCTGACCGTAGGCGGACTCTGGTACGCGGAAGACGGGCAGGGCCGTGGCTTTGCCAGCGACCTGCAAATTGCCTGGGCGCCAGGGGAGCGGCTGCGTTGAAGCGCCGCGATGACGCTGGCTTCATTGAGCCAACGGGGCCGTTCTAGTAACATTCTGACACTGGAAACAGCCTCTGATGCGGAGTCTGCAATCGGCCGGAGCAAGCTTCCCAGTCCAGGGTGCCCCACGGGCAACGGGACAGAAGCCTCTCCGGCCCATGTATTTCTGCATCCAGGTGTTGTCGCGGCAAGGACGGCGCCGCAAGTCTTTCTGGCCCGGTTGGAGTTGAGCTGACTGCATGCCCAAGTTCGTATTTGTAACCGGTGGCGTCGTCTCTTCCCTTGGTAAGGGTATTACGTCGGCATCCCTGGGGGCGATCCTCGAGGCGCGGGGGCTGACGGTCAGCATGATCAAGCTCGACCCGTACCTGAATGTCGACCCGGGCACGATGAGCCCGTTTCAACACGGCGAAGTTTTCGTGACCGATGATGGTACGGAAACCGACCTCGATCTCGGCCACTACGAACGCTACGTGCGCACGACCACGGGCCGGCACAGCAATTTCACCACCGGGCGCATCTACGGCAGCGTGATTGCGAAGGAACGGCGCGGTGACTACCTGGGTGCGACCGTGCAGGTAATTCCCCACATTACCGACGAGATCAAGCGCAGCATCCGCCTGGGTGCCGGCAATGCCGACGTCTGTATCGTCGAAATCGGCGGCACGGTGGGCGATATTGAATCGCTGCCGTTCATGGAAGCCATTCGCCAGGTCGGTGTAGATCTCGGCCATGACCATGTGGTTTACGTGCACCTGACGCTGGTGCCGTATATCGCCACGTCCCAGGAAATCAAGACCAAGCCCACGCAACATTCCGTGAAGGAGTTGCGGTCGATTGGAATACAGCCGGATATCCTGGTGTGCCGTTCGGAGCAGCCGGTGCCTAACGAGCAGCGCAGCAAGATTGCGTTGTTCACCAACGTTCGGGAAGAAGCCGTTATCTCAGCCATGGACGTGGAAGACATCTATCGCTTGCCGATGGTGTTCCGTGATCAGGGTTTCGACGACATTGTTGTCGATCGTCT
This sequence comes from uncultured Gammaproteobacteria bacterium, assembly GCA_947258805.1. The sequence continues at coordinate 3,871 of CAMYJV010000138.1, forward strand.
GCGACTGGACGTGCCGCCCGCCGACCTCAGTGAGTGGGAAGCAGTGGTGGCATCGAAGCGCAATCCGGAGACCGAAGTGACGGTTTGCATGGTCGGCAAGTACATGGACCTGCGGGATTCCTACATTTCGCTGTCCGAGGCCTTGGTGCATGCAGGTGTGCAGACCCGCACGCGCGTGAATATTCGGTACCTCGAATCAGAGCAACTGGAAAAAGACGGCCTGTCCGCATTGCACGATGCTGATGCGATTCTCGTGCCCGGAGGCTTTGGAGACCGTGGTTTCGAAGGCAAGATCGATGCCGTGGGCTACGCGCGTGAGAATAAGATTCCTTATCTCGGTATCTGCCTGGGGCTGCAGGCCGCAATTGTAGAATTCGCGCGTAACGTGGCCGGTATGGAAGGTGCCAACAGCACCTAGTTTGACAAGAACACGCCGTACCCGGTCGTGGCACTCATCACTGAATGGGAAGACCGCTCCGGTATCACCCAGAGCCGCAGCGAAGCCTCCGAAATGGGCGGCACCATGCGCCTGGGCGCGCAGGATTGCCGCCTGGTCGCTGACACCCTGGCCCGGCAGCTCTACGGCACCGATGTGATTCGCGAGCGCCACCGCCATCGCTACGAATTTAACAACGGCTATCTCAAGCAACTCGAAGCAGCCGGCATACGATTTTCCGGCTTGTCCAGCGACGGCCTGGTGGAGATGGTTGAGCTGCCCGATCACCCTTGGTTCGTTGCCAGCCAGTTTCATCCGGAGTTCACCTCCAACCCGCGCGACGGTCATCCGCTGTTCACCGGCTTCGTGTCTGCCGCTCGTCGATTTGGCGAGCGTGAACTCAAGGCCGTGGCCGGCGCATGAAGCTCGCGGGGTTCGAGGCGGGCATCGATCAGCCTCTGTTTCTGATTGCCGGCCCGTGCGTGATAGAGAGCGAGGGGCTGATACTGGATACAGCCGGCACGCTCAAGGAAATCACCAGCGCCCTGGGCGTGCCGTTTATCTTCAAGGCTTCCTTCGACAAGGCCAATCGCTCGTCCGTCAAGAGCTTCCGCGGGCCGGGCATGGCCGAAGGGTTGCGAATACTGGGCGAGGTGCGCAGCCAGCTCGGGCTGCCGGTACTCACTGATGTGCACGAAGACACACCGCTAGATGAGGTTGCCGAGGTCGTGGATGTCCTGCAGACGCCTGCCTTCCTGTGCCGGCAAACGAATTTCATCGTCAACGTCGCACGCACCGGCAAGCCGGTGAACATCAAGAAGGGCCAGTTCCTGTCGCCATGGGAAATGACTAATGTCGTCGCCAAGGCTCGCAGCACGGGCAACGACAGTGTGATGGTCTGCGAGCGTGGGTTCAGCTTTGGTTACAACAACCTGGTTTCCGACATGCGCTCGCTCGCAGTCATGCGCGAAACGGGCTGTCCGGTGGTCTTCGATGCGACGCATTCCGTGCAGCTGCCTGGCGGTCGCGGCGACGCCTCGGGTGGACAGCGCGAGTTCGTGCCGGTGCTGGCGCGTGCTGCCGTGGCGGCCGGGGTGTCCGGCGTGTTCATGGAAACCCACCCGAATCCCGAGGCTGCGCTAAGTGACGGCCCCAACGCGTGGCCGCTGGACCGCATGCAGCCGCTGCTTGAGTCACTGGCTGAGCTCGATCGTGTCGTCAAGTCCAGACCGCTTGCGGAAGCCGGAATGTCTGACTAGCGGGCGCCCTGAGAACCAAGGAATCTAAGGCCAATGACTGAATTTGCTCACATACATGGCCGCGAGATTATCGACTCGCGGGGCAACCCTACCGTGGAAGCGGAGGTTCGGCTCGGCAGCGGCGCGGCGGGCCGCGCAGCCGTGCCGTCGGGTGCATCCACCGGCTCACGCGAAGCGGTGGAACTGCGAGACGGCGATGCCCAGCGCTATCTCGGCAAGGGTGTGCGCGGGGCCGTCGACCATGTGAACGGCAGCATTCGCGATGCGTTGCTCGGTACCGACGGCGCGGACCAGGCGGGTCTCGACCAGCGAATGATCGAGCTCGATGGCACGGACAATAAATCACGCCTGGGCGCGAATGCGATCCTGGCCGTATCGCTGGCTGCGGCCCACGCAGCCGCAGCGGAGCGGGGCGAGCCCCTGTATCGCTGCCTGGGGGACGCGCCCTTCACGATGCCAGTCCCGATGATGAACATCATCAACGGTGGCGCCCATGCGGACAACAACGTGGACATCCAGGAATTCATGGTGCTGCCGGTGGGGGCTGCAAGCTTCGGCGAGGCCCTGCGTCACGGCGTGGAAGTGTTCCACGCGCTTAAATCCGTGCTGAAAAGCCAGGGGCTGAACACCGCGGTGGGTGACGAAGGCGGCTTCGCGCCGAATTTGCCGTCCAACGCGGCGGCCCTCGACACGATACTGATCGCCATCGACAAGGCCGGGTTTCAACCCGGCCGTGACGTCTGGCTTGGCCTGGATGTCGCGAGTTCCGAATTCTATGTGGACGGGCGCTATGAACTGGCCGGGGAGAATCGGCACTACGACGCGCCGGGATTTGCCGAGTACCTGGCCGGGCTGGTGGACGCTTACCCGATCATCACGATCGAGGACGGCATGGACGAAAGCGACTGGGAGGGCTGGGCCGCGCTGTCCCAGCTTCTGGGCCAGCGTATCCAGCTGGTCGGTGACGACTTGTTCGTAACGAATACGTCGATACTCGCGCGGGGTATCGACGAGGGCATCGCCAATTCAATCCTGATCAAGCCAAACCAGATCGGGACCCTGACGGAGACGCTGGCGGCCATCGACATGGCCGTCGCTGCGAACTACACCG
>CAMYJV010000138.1:6688-7423 GCA_947258805.1 uncultured Gammaproteobacteria bacterium
TCACGCTCGGCGTGTGCCTGATTCTGCTGCAGGCGCGACTTTGGGTATCGGGCGACGGCGTGGCAGGCATGCAGCGCCTGGGTCACCGGGTCGACCACCAGCGGGCGGAAAACCGCGAACTCGCCGATCGCAATGAGCGCCTGCATGCGGAGGTCCGCGACCTGAAAAGCGGCTTCAGTGCGCTGGAGGAACGGGCTCGCGCCGATCTCGGGTTAATCGCCCCCAACGAAACCTTTTACGTGGTGAGCGACGCGCCGGACCCTGGCGAGTCGCGCTGAGCGCCATGCTGCCCGATGCGGAGATTGAGCGGCTGCGTTACGCCGCGGATTTTTCCCTGTTGCCTCGCGCTCACGGTCTGCCCCTTGCCGCCGGGGTCATCCGGCACACGCCGGCTGACTTCGAAGTGGTCGAGCAGCTGAATTTCGACCCGTCCGGGGAGGGTGAGCACCTTTACCTGCGGGTGCGCAAGACCGGACAGAATACCCGCTGGGTTGCCAAGCGCCTCGCAGACAGTGCCGGCTTGGCTTACGGTGCGGTCGGCTATGCGGGTCTGAAAGATAGGCACGCGGTCACAGAGCAATGGTTCAGCCTGCACCTGCCGGGTCGTCCGGATCCGGAGCTGGAGCTGCCCGAAGGTGTGGAGATACTCGATGCGGTGCGCCATACGGCGAAGCTGCGCACGGGGCAAGTGGCGGCCAATCACTTCCGCATCGTGGTTCGCGAACTCGTTGCCGA
>CAMYJV010000139.1 GCA_947258805.1 uncultured Gammaproteobacteria bacterium
TTTGATCGGCACCGCGCTGCCGTCGGGCACGGCGGGATGGAACCTCGCGCGCATGTCCGGCCTGGCGGCAGGGCTGCCGGATACGGTGCCCGGCATGACCCTGGACCGGCAATGTTCCTCTGGCCTGATGACCATTGCTGCGGGTGCCCGGCAAATCATGCAGGACGGGATGTCCGTCGTGGTCGCCGGTGGCCAGGAGTCCGTCAGCCTGGTGCAGGATCGGGCTTACCAATGGGCCTTCGACGAACCCGATCCCACGGTGCTGAAGCATGCCGAGCACGCATATATGCCGGTGCTGGACACCGCCGAAGTGGTTGCAGCGCGCTTTGGTATTTCCCGCGAGCAGCAGGACGAGTTCGCGCTGCAAAGTCAGCAGCGTTGCGCCGCCGCGCAGGAAGCGGGGCGGCTGGACGCGGAGATCGTGCCGTTGCCCAGCGTCAAGCTCGTCAAGGATCGGGAAACCGGCGAAATATCGGAGCAGGCGGTCACGCTGGAAAAGGACGAAGGCAACCGGCCCGGTACTAACCTGGAAGGCTTGCAGAGTCTGAAAGCCGTGCGGGAAAACGGCACCGTGACCGCCGGCAACGCGTGCCAGCTGTCCGACGGCGCCGCCGCCAGCGTGGTAATGGATGCGAAGCTCGCGGAACAGCGGGGCATCGAACCCCTGGGTTATTACCGCGGCGTTGCGGTGGCCGGCTGCCCGCCCGAGATCATGGGTATCGGTCCGGTCTACGCGGTGCCCAGGCTCCTGGAACAACAGGGCCTCGCGATGGACGACATCGGTCTGTGGGAGCTGAATGAGGCTTTTGCGGTGCAGGTGCTGTACTGCCGCGACACCCTCGGTATTCCGAACGAACTGCTGAACGTGAACGGTGGCGCGATTGCCATCGGCCATCCCTACGGCATGACCGGCACCCGTTGCGTGGGTCACGCGCTGATCGAGGGCAAGCGCCGGGGTGCGCGTTACGTGGTGGTCACCATGTGCGTGGGTGGCGGTATGGGTGCGGCCGGCTTGTTCGAGGTGGCCTGATGCAATGAACAACGCCCTGCCCGCGCTACACCCGCGGGCAGGGCGTTTTCGTCTCTGGATTCAGCCGGCTACTTCTCGCCAGACAGGTAGCGGTCGAGCTCCGTGTGAAAGTGTCGCAGCCGCTGCTCCTGTTCGCTCCACAACGGTCCCTGGAAGCCCTTCGAGCGTACGCCCTTTTGCACCACGGGCAGCAGTTCCGAGTCCTGGTCCAGCACCTGCCCCAGGTTCGGCGGCTCGTCCACCGCGGTGCGTTCGATGTCCGGCCTGACGTCCCCGGACACGTCAGTACCTTCGGGCAAACCCATCCAGCCCGGCACGTTGTAACTCGGATCATCACACGGCCGCCACAGGGTCATCGTGTTGTAGTAGAAGCGTTCCGGGTCCGTTGGGTGCGGCATGAAGCGCATCAGGAATGCCCCCTCGGCATGCAGGCCGATCTGCACGTTCGGAAAAATCCCCGTTGCCCAGCTGTCCGTAAGCTGGCCATCTACCAGGTCCGAGTAGTCGATGCCGCAACGTTTGCCGCGCTCCCGCTTGGCTTTCTGAATGGTCGTGCGAACCTCGGCGGCGGAGCCGTGGTATTCGCTCGGTTCCATGCCCGCTTCCTGCATCATGTAGGCAAGGCCTTCATCCACGCCCTCCTGGTCAGACACCCGGCCGCTCTTCGCAGCCAGCGGGACGATCATGCGGCTGAAGCCGTTGGGGTACAGGTCGCACTGCACGTTCATGTCGTTCATCACGGTCTGCGTCTCGGGGTGCACGGCATGCAGGTGATAGGTTTCGTAGAAGGCGTCGATGCCGGTCTTCCAGTTGGCCGCCCACTCGCTGATGTGATGTCGCACCACGTGCATCTGGTCGAGGTGGTACTGCTCCAGGTAGCCCGGTGGCAGGCCGATGAACTCGTCCAGCGGCCCGGCGTCGTCATCCATGTTGATGAAAATGATGCCGGCGCGGGTTTCGCAGCGCACCGCGCGCAAACAGGGACGGTGAGCGATGACCTCGGGACGGAAGGTGTCTTCGTCCGTGATGGCCTGGAGTTTGCCGTCGAGCCCGAACTGCCAGGAATGGAAGGAACACGTAAACCGCGGCAGCGAACCGAAGTCGTTATGCACCAGCCGGTTGCCCCGGTGCGGACACACGTTATAGAAGGCCTTGATCTCGTCGTCATCGTTGCGCGTGACGACGAAGCTCTCGCGGCCGACATCGAAGCTCAGGTAGTCGCCCGGTTCCGGCAGGTCGGACACCACGCCAGCGATGAGCCAGGTGCGGGTCCACAGGCGTTCCCATTCCCGGTCCATCCACAGCTGCGAGTAGTAGCGTTCGGGACCGAGGCGCTCGGTGCCGTTGTCGATGTAGGGGACCTTCGCCTCGAGAGAATCGGCCGGGGCGGTCGTGTTAACGGACCAGCCTTCGCTGAACTTGTAAGCCACGGACAATATCTCCGTTATTGATCGGGCGCGGTCGCTTGAGGCTAATACAGGCTCCAAAAATAGACAACTCTGACTGTTTTCGGGAAATGGCTGCAATCTGCCGGCTGTGGTCCACCCGCAACAGCCTCAGCCGAGGCCCTGCTGCACCCCTCGCCGGAACGTTGGTTCCGCGAAAAACAGTCTGGTTTGCTTTTTTATCTGGAATGCAGCTAAAGTTTTCCTGAGCAATAAGATCGGCGCCAGGCAACGGGGACCTGGTGACCGTGTCAGCCGTTTCAGCGCCTAGCTCCACCGGGGGAAAGCAAGATGTCAGAGAAGACGACCCAGCGCCGCACGCTTGTTTCATTGAGCGCGGCCTTCGCGTGGTTATTGGTCCTGCAGGTACCGATGACCGCACCGGCACAGCAACCGGAAGCCGAGGAGGGGAGGATGGACGAGATCTTCGTCCGCGCGACGCGACGCGAGACGGATATCCAGACCACACCCGTTGCGGTGACCGCGATCGATTCACAGGGCTTCAAGGATCTGTTCGCCAACGACATCGGTGAAGTGGCGCTGAAGGTGCCGAACTTCTCCGCCGCACAGATTACCGGCTTCAACGCGGCCGGCTTTGCGATGCGCGGTGCTTCCCAGACCGACATCCTGGTTTACTGGGAACCTCCCGTCGGTGTGCTGGTAGACGACTTTGTCGTGCCCCACATGCAGACACAGCTACTCGAGCCCTACGACATCGAGCAGGTTGAAGTCTTGCGTGGTCCGCAGGGCACGCTGTTCGGCAAGAACACCACGGCAGGTGTTGTCAGTGTGCGCACCAAGCGCCCGAACTTCGACGGCATAGCCACCGACGCATCCGTGCGGTTCGGCAATTACGGCCGCAAGGAGCTGCGGGGCGCAGTGAATATCCCGATCATTGAAGACCGCCTGGCTTTCCGGCTGGCCGCGATGTCACAGGACAGCGACGGCTATTACAAGAACGGTAAGAACAGCATCGGGTCCGCGGCCGGTGACGTGATCGGTGATCGTTCCGAAATCGGCGGGGACGATGCGATTTCCGCTCGCGCCAAGCTGCTGTGGAAGCCTATTGATACGCTGGACATCCTTTTCCAGTACGAGTACCTGGACGACGACGGCGACTCGCCGCCGACCGTCAATGAAACCGACCCGAATGCGCCCCAGGCCTGGAACCTGTTGGGCTTCCCGGGCGTGAGCTCCGGCGATCCGCTGAAGCAGGCCGGCGTGAGTAACCGGGACGATGGCCTGCAGATGTCCGAGGGCCACAAGATCAATATCGATGGCTACTATCTCAACATCGACTGGGAAATCGGCAATTTCGACGTGACTTCGGTCTCCGGGTACCGGGACCAGGAATCGAGGCTGCCGAGCACCTACGCTGGCGAGGTCGTCGGCTCGTTGTTTGATGCCACCCGCGACGACAAGCGGGAAACCTGGCAGCAGGAAATCCGCGTGGCGTCGGACTTCGACGGCGCGTTCAATTTCGTCGCCGGTATGTTCTATCAGAAGGATGAAACCAGCTTCAACGTGCTGCAGTACCTCGGGTTGCTGGACCTGTTCGGGCTCGGCCCGCCTGCCACTTGCCTGGCCGCAGTCCCAACCAACAACGATTGCCCGCTTGTCATTACCAATAATCAGGATATGAATTCTTTAGCGGGCTTTTTCGATCTCACCTACGATTTCGCTGAAACCTGGCAGTTTGCCGGTGGCATACGCTTCACGAGCGAGGAAAAGAAATTCTTCTCCCGCCCGGGCACAGACATCGGTATCTATGGAGCGACATCGGCCAATTGGCCCTTCGACCCGAACAATACCGGGCAATTCCCTTGCCGGAACCTGCTGGACCCGGCTGATCCGAACTACAACGCTTTCGATTGCCAGGAGGACCAGGACCAGTGGGACGAGCCCACCTATCGGGCCCTGATATCTAATCAGTTCACCGATGATCTATACGCTTACTTCAGCTTCTCGCACGGTTTCAAGAGCGGTGGCTACAGTGACCAGGCCGGCTCGGGCCTGGCCCAGCCAACAGCCAATATTCGCTACGACCCGGAAAAAGCGGATTCCTTCGAAATCGGTGTGAAGTGGGACGGCTTCGACGATCGCCTGCGGTTGAACTCTGCGGTCTTCTACGTGGAGTACGACGACATGCAGCGCGCGGCCATCGCCACGGTGGGGGCCCTGCAGGAAACGGTGGTGTTCAACGCCGCGCAGGTGAATGCGTGGGGTGTGGAGACTGAGGGCACTATCATCCTGTTCGATGGCCTGGATGCCAACTTCAACATTGGTTACCTGGACACCGAATACGACGAGTTCCGGCTGGATCTCGACCTGGATCCCGGCACCCCGGACCTCAACCTGGATGGCGAAGACGTAACCCGGGCGCCCGAGTGGACCGCGGGCGTCGACCTAACCTACGTCTACGACTGGTCGAACATCGGCAGTCTCCGTGCCATCGCCGGCATCTACTACGAGGACGAGAGCACCTTCTACTATGCGGCCGACGGTTCGGCTTTCAACACGGAGATCGAGGACCACACGCTTATCAACGCGAGCCTCACCTACACGCACCGCAGCGAGAAGTGGTTCGTGTCGCTGTTCGGCAAGAACCTGGGCGACACCACCTACAAGAACGCATCGCAGTACGTGGGCGGTCTGTGGACCTTCTCGACCTATGCCCCGCCGCTGACCTACGGCATGGAGGTTGGCGTCAACCTGTAGTTTCGGCGCCGCTTGCAGCAGTATAGAGGCCGGCGCAAGCCGGCCTCTTTTTATTGGTGGCCACGGTGAGACGGAGGGCGTACCACGATGAGCGAATCACAGAAACTCGGCGGCAAGGTAGCCATTATCACCGGTGCCGCCAGCGGCATCGGCCGGGCCTCGGCCATCCTGTTCCTGCAGCAAGGCGCGAAGGTTTTCCTGGTGGATCTGCCCGACCAGAACCTGGTCAGCCAGTTCGATGACTACGACCATGCCCGCACGCTGGAGATCGACGTAACGGATCCGGATGCGCCCCAACGCATTGTCGACGGTGCGGTGGAGGCCTTCGGCGGCCTCGACATTCTGGTGAACAACGCCGGCATCGCGGTAGGCGCCGATTTCGAATCGACGGACGACGACACCTGGGATCGCGTGATGGACGTGAACGTCAATTCCATCTTCCGCATCTCCCGCGCCGCCGTGCCGCACATCCGCCAGCGGGGCCGTGGGCGCATCATCAACGTGGGCTCCATCATGTCCGACATGGCCGGGCCCGGCCTGTGTGCCTACGGGACGTCCAAGCACGCGGTGGCTGGGCTCAGCAAAGCCATGGCCGTGGACCTGGGCAAGTACCAGATCACGGTGAATTACCTGCAGCCCGGCGCCATCGTGACCGGCCTGTCGGAACCCTTCTTCAAGGATCCGGAGTTCCGGGCCTACTGGGAAAACAAGGCCCCGGTGGGGCGTCTCGGTCAGCCGGAAGACGTGGCCGCCGCGGCGCTGTTCCTGGCCTCGGACGACGCGGACTTCGTATCCGGCGTGGGCTTCAACGTTGACGGTGCCGCCATCGTCAATTTCTAGGTCTGGCGTGGATGCGCTGAGCGCGGGATCACTGATAGTGAGCGCCGGTATTTGGCAGGGTGCGGATTTTGGTCAGCGCATAGAATGGGCACAGTGAAAAAGTTCATTCTATTGGTTGCTACGCACCTGGCCGCAGGCTTGCTGGGCTTTGCAGCGGGCATTTACGCCCTGCCGATTCTCACTGCCCCCCCAGCCCCGGCGGTTTCAGAAGTTCGGGCAATGGCTGATGGTGCCCAGTTCTCCGGCGAGTTTCGTCGCGACCTGGAGGACAGCGATGCCTTGCACTGGGGTGAAGGAACTGTATTCGTGGGAATGCAGGCAATCTCGCTGGAGGGAAGAATCGCGCCAGGACCTGACTACAAGCTATATCTCTCGCCCCAGTTCGTTGAAACAGAAGCGGACTTCATTCGTCTCAGACCGACCATGGTACGCGTTGGTGACGTGAAGACTTTCGAGAATTTCATTGTGCCCATCCCGGATCCGATAGACCCAGATGCATTTAATTCGGTCATTGTCTGGTGCGAATCCTTCG
>CAMYJV010000140.1 GCA_947258805.1 uncultured Gammaproteobacteria bacterium
GCACCGCATAGAATTCCGCCGCTATGGTTGACCGGAGAGATACTTGGCCCGGCTGCTGATCGGCAGCTCCCTGCGCAGCGTCGTGGAGCGCTGGCCGGTAATTCACCGTTGCATCTGGGCGGTGGAGGCGGGCCTGTTTGGAGCATTCCTGTTCATTTGCTGGTGCCTGCCGCTGAGCGGGGCCCAGGCCATGGCTGCAGGCATCATGAGCCGGGTGGGCCCCAGGCAGGGCAAGCACCGGCACGTGGAGCGGAATTTGCGCATTGCTTTTCCAGACCGGACGGATGCGGAACGCGACGCGCTCGGCCGTTCGCTCTGGGGCAACGTGGGGAAAGTCTTCGCCGAGTACGTGCACCTGTTCCGTATTCGGCGGGCGGTGGCACAACGAGTGGAAATTATCGGCGGCGAGCGGCTGGAAGCACTCGCCCGGCAAAACCGCGCTGCGATTTTCGTAACGGCGCACGTTGGAAACTGGGAAGTTTCCGGATGCGCAGTCCATGCGGCCGGACTGCAGTTGTCCGTCGTCTACACGCCCCTGCAGAACCCTTACCTGAACTGGTTAGTTGTCCGCTGTCGGCGAGCCCATAGTTCGGGCCTGCTGGTGCGTGAGGACAGTGTGCGGCCGATGATCCGTGAGATCGCAGCCCGTCGTTGTGTCGGCGTGGTCATGGATCAGCGGGTGGACTCGGGCGCGCCGGTGCCGCTCTTCGGACTGGAGAAAATGACTACGATCGTTCCTGCGCGCCTGGCGCTGCGCCACGGGGTGGACCTGCTGCCGTTGCGCACGGAGCGCCTGGCCGGTGGTCGTTTCCGGGTAACCATCTGCCCACCCGTGCGAGCCGTTAACTCCGGCGCCAGTCGGGAAGCACAGGCCCTGGACATGACCCGCCAGGTCAACGCACTGTTCGAGGCCTGGATCAGGGAGTGCCCGGAAGACTGGTTCATCACAAACCGGGTCTGGCCGAAGGACGCGAAGCCGGCCGGCAGTGCCGGGAAGCTTGCTGAGCCCGCGCCGCGTCCAGCATAATTCGACCCTGCTTTTTTTCTGGGCCAAGGCCCGCCTGCCTCGACCCTGAGGTCCCTACGGCGTTCTCGCCGGAGTGTGTTCCATGTTTCAGTTCAGTGATGGCGTCAAGAAGTGGGCGATCCTCGTACCTACCCAGCCGCTGCCGGCCAAGCTGCGGGTGAGCCTGCGGCGACGGTATTTGTCCCGGCTGGAGATGGCCAAGGCCGAGCGCGCGCAGATGCTGATCATCGGGCACCCGAAAAGCGGCAACACCTGGCTGAAGGTCATGCTGTCGCGCCTGTATCAGGTGCGCCACGGCCTGGCGGCCAATCGGCTGATCAACACCGACGAGCTGGCACGCAAGCACCCTGACATTCCGCGGCTGGCCGCGAGCAACGGTTACTACAGTTATGAAGGCGTCATTGGTGATGCCCTTGCGCCCGATGCACCGGACAATCCGCTGCGGCACAAGCCGGTGCTGTTCATCGCCCGCAACCCGCTGGATATTGCGGTGTCGTGGTATTTCCAGTTCACGCGTCGGCAGTCCGCGGCGAAGCAGGAGCTGATCAATCACTTCATCGAGCACCCCATCGATCGCCACACCATCGAGATGTGGGAGTTCGTGCGCCACAGCGATATCGGCCTGCTGAGCCTGGTCGAGTTCCTGAACCGGTGGGAGCGAAACGTCAACGCTCTCGACCACGGCGCCACGATTCGTTATGAAGATCTGCGTGCGCAACCCGCCGACGTGCTGAAGCAGGTAGTTACGCTGATGGGTGATGACTTCAGCGACGAGGAGATTCAGGAAGCGGTGGACTTCGGTTCTTTCGACAATCTTCGGCAGCTCGAGAGCAAGGGCTTCTTCCGCCAGGGCGGCATGAAGCTGCGCAACCCCAAAGATCCGACGACGTTCAAGGTCCGGCGCGGCAAGGTGGGTGGCTACCGCGACTATTTCACGCCGGAGCAGGCGGCCGAGCTGGAGGCGCTGGTGCGTGAGCGGTTGTCGCCGAAGCTCGGCTATACACCTGCTGCCGCTGATCCGGAGCCGGTCTCGGCCCAGGCCTGAAGTGCCTGGCGGGGTCAATTCCGTTCCCGGCGCGGGGGCAACGCCGCGCATCTGGCTGATCGTCGGCGACCGCCTTGGCGACAACGCCCAGACTGAGAACCTGATGGCCGGCCTGGGCCTGCCCTACGAGCGGCGCTACGTGAAGGTTGTCGACCCGTGGGTCAAGGGCAAGCCGAAAGTCATTCCGTCGCTGCACCACCTGGACCTGGACGCTTCCGACGAACTGGCAGCGCCCTGGCCGGACCTGGTGGTGACCGTCGGCCGGCGGATGTCGATGGTGGCGCGGTGGATCCGCGAGCAATCCGGCGGCCGTACCCGGATCGTACTGGTGGGCAAGCCGTCCGGCGCAACCGACCCTTATTCCCTGATCATCACGAGCGCCGAGGTGCAGATGCCGCCGGCGTCCAACCTGCTCCAGATCTCCCTGCCGCTGCTGGAGGTCGATGAAGAGCGCGTGCGGCAAGCTGCAGACGACTGGCGAGAGCGTTTCGCCAGCTTGCCGCGGCCGCTGGTGGGCATCCTGGTCGGTGGTCCGACCAATCCCTTTGTGTTCAACCGGGGCGTCACCCGGCGGCTGTTGCGGATAGCCCGGCAGATCGTCGAGCGTGGCGGCACGCCGTACTTCACGACCAGCCCGCGCACGCCACCGGAGGCCACAGCGGCCCTGCAGCGCGATTTGCCGGCGGGTGCGCAATTCTTCGAGTGGCGGCGCGGGGCGCCGGACAACCCCTATCACGCGCTCCTGGGGCTCGCCGACGAGTTCGTGGTGACCGGCGAAAGCATTTCGATGCTCGTGGAGGTGGCCAAGCTCGGCCGCCCGCTGGCGATTTTTCCCTTGCCCTTCGGGCCGCTGGGCAAGCTGGACCAGTATCGACGGCGGGCCGCGGGGTGGCTGTACGCGCCGCCCGGGGGATCAGGGCTGGATGCGTTCCGAGCCGGGCTGCGGCGTGTCGGGCAGGTGCTGCATCTGTTGCCGCGGACCCGGGATTTTACCGCCGTGCATCAACTGCTGATCGAGAGGCGTCTGGCAGTGCCGGCCGGTGGCGACATTCCGGCACCGCAGGGCGAGGTGCCGGACGATATGCCGGTGGTGGTGCGCCGGGTGCATGAGCTGCTGGAGGCATAGCTTAAGACCGGCGGAAACGCGTCAGTTGCCCAGCGCGCGCAGCGCTGTCTTCATCACGCGCGTGCCGAAGCGGTCGATCTGTTGTTTCCACAGTGCAAGGCGGGTGGCCTGCAAGTAGTTCATCTGTACCATCCGCCGCTCGCCGACAAAGCGCTGATGGCCGTGCCAGGAGTGGTCCGTGCGCCTGAAGGCCAGCAGCGTGCCACCCAGCGGCGGCACCTCGGCGGCGTAGTCTTCAATATCTGTAGCCGACCTAAGCATGCGCAGCTGTCCGGCGTTCTCGCTCCAGGCCGGATTGAAATAGACCAGCACCGTAATCACCTTGCTGGGGTGATCCGTGTGGATATTGCCGTCGCTTTGTTCACAGAACTTGCGCACGGTCGTGGTGACGGGGCACTGGCCCAGCTCCACGCTGAACTTGCGGCCCAGGTGCTCAGCCAGGTCCGGCCCCTGCAGTTCATCCATGAAGGCCGCGAAGGCAGCGCCGTAGTGCAGGCCGTCCAGGTTCAGGTTGCCGGGCCGCTCGATCTGGGGATAGTCGCGGTTGACAGCTTCCAGCACAGCGGGGCTGACACAGCCTGGCACGACGAGGAAATCGAAGGGATCGGTCTCGAGTTTGGCGGCGTCGATGGCCTGCAGGTCTATTGCGAGCATTCAGGGCCTTCCTTTGTATGGGCAATGCTGCCAGGGCAGCACGTTAACACTGAAGGGGCGAAATTCCGGGAAAACGCTACAATAGCAACGCATTTTACTCCTAATAGCACAGGAAACTTCCCGTGTGGAACGACATCGCGCGGCACGTCATTGCGAGACTGCTATTTTGGCTTCCGGCTCCGCGGCGTAGATCCATCGATCGCTGGTGGCGCGGGCGTGAAGAATATCGCAAGTTGCAGGCGGCCGACTGGCTGCTGGTGTCCTGGGGCAAGAGCGGCCGCACCTGGCTGCGCGTAATGCTCTCGCGTTTCTACGAGACCCATTTCCATCTGTCCCGGCATGCGATGCTGGGTTTCGACAACCTGCATCGCGAGAACCCGGATGTCCCCCGGGTGTTCTTTACGCACGGTAACTACCTGCGAGATTACACCGGCCACGGCTACGATACCAAGATCGATTTTCGCGGCAAGAAGACCGTATACCTGATGCGTGATCCGCGCGACGTGGCCGTGTCCCAGTACTTCCAGTGGAAGTTCCGCATGCGGCCCCATAAGAAATTCCTGAACGATTACCCACCCCACGGGACGGACATGCCGATCTTCGACTTCGTAATGAAGAAAGAGTGCGGGTTGCCGATGGTCATCGGTTATTGCAACGGCTGGATTCAGGGGATCCCTGACGTGGGTGACGTACTGATGGCGCGTTACGAGGACATGCGCAAAGACCCTGCTGTGGTGCTGGCCCGAATTCTCGAGTTCACCGGCACGCCGGGCAGCGAGAGCGAGATCAGGGACGCGGTGGAATACGCGGCCTACGACCAGCTGAAGAAGCGGGAAGCCGACGAGCCTTCGTCAATCTGGCGCGTCGGCTGGCGCCTGGTGCCCGGCGACAAGACCAACCCGGACTCATTCAAGGTCAGGCGCGGAAAGGTGGGCGGCTATCGTGACTACTTCAGCGATGAAGAGCTTGCGGTCATTGATGAGATGCTGGAGCGGGACCTGGTGTCAGGGCTGGGCTATAAAGCTTCGGAGCAGCCGGGGGAAGTTGATGCGCCGGTTGCTGGTTTTCGGCACGGGTGATGGTCGGCGCTTCCTGGGATTCGTTTCAGGGGCTGGGGGATAGAGGTTGGTGGCGGGGCTGGGCGGGGGCTGTTTCCCGGGCTATCTGTAGCGATCAGGCCGCCAGGCGGGGGACGCGGTCCAGCAGTTCCAGCGCGTCGTGGCGGATGTGGTTGCGAGCCATCTCGTCTTTCAGGCCGGCTTCGGTGAGCAGGCCCTGGTCCACGCATTCCCTGAGCAGGCCGAAGAAGAAGCGTTCCTGGTTCGGATCGGGGTGCTGCTTGTATCTGCCGGTGAAGCGGTAGTCGCCGAACAGCGCGCGGCGGGCGCGGCGAATCCAGTGGCGGGGCGGGAACAGCCGGAAGGTGTCTGCGGGCCGGAAGTCCACGGGCAGGCCGGTTTTCCACGGCTGGGTCTTGCGCTTGGTGTTGTGGAGCAGGCGCGTGTCCTGGTCCAGGTGGTCGAAGTCGTTCCAGCAGTTCTCGAACAGGCCAACGGTGTTGCGGTCCTCCAGGTTCAGGCACACCCAGTCCATGTAGTCGCGTTTGAATTCGAACATTTCGCCGAACTGTTCGCGTACCCGCCAGTGGGTCAACTTGGCGCAGTCCAGCAGCATCACGCTGGAGGCGAGGCAGCCGCGCTTGCCCTTGTTGCCGGACTTGGGCCTGCACATGAGCGCATGCCCCTCCATATCGCGCGTCAGCAGGTCCCAGACGTCTCCTGCGGCGAACACGTCAGGATCGATCACGACAGCGCGTCCCTGGTAGCCCATCAGCTCCGGCGGCATGAAACGCAGGGGGGTGAAAGACTGCAGGTCGTCGTTGATCCACGGCCGCTTGTCGCTGTCGCGGAGATACAGCTGGCCCTCGCGTTCCTTCAGAAACGGTTGATCCTTCGTATGAATGACGCGCACGTCGAACTGGTCGGCGTGGCGACTGTTGCGTCGCAATGAATACTCGGACACCACCGCCCCCAGCATCTGGCGGTGGTTGGTGTGGATGAATACGCAGGGTTTGGCTTGGTTCAACGCTGTGTGCTCAGATGGTTAGCTTGCCTGGCCGACTGCAGCCGGAGCGTCTCCCGCCGCATCTTGCTCAGCAGGCAGGCCGTAGCCGAATATCGGTGACAGCTCGTCGCTCAGCAGCCGGTCGACTTCGGCGAGCTGCCGTTCGTCAAAATAGTCCCGGTAGCCGCCCACCTTCGCACGCCTCACCTTGTAAGAGTCTGGGTTGTTCTTGTCGCGAGGCTTCAGCCGGCCGCCTCCAACCCAGCCTGCCGATGTGGTCTCCAGCTTCTTCATGTTCTCAATGGACCCGTAGTCCACCGCATCCTGCAATTCTTCGTCCGTGGCCGGCGTGCCGACGAAGGCCAGGATCTCGCGCAGTTGCGCCATGGGGTCCGTTCGCAGGTCTTCATAGCGCACCATCAGGAAGTCGGGCAGATTGTGCATGTCGTTGGCCCAGACATTCAGGAACTGAATAATCCTGGGTAAGCCAGATTCAGGTCGCATCACGAAGTCAATCAACT
>CAMYJV010000141.1:0-5028 GCA_947258805.1 uncultured Gammaproteobacteria bacterium
ACATGGCGCTCGGCGGATTGCGCGACCTGTCACTGATTACCACGCCGCCGGAATCGCGCCTTTCCATCAAGACCTTCGTGACGCAGTGGCGTGACCAGGTGATTCGCGAAGCCTGTCAGCGGGAACTGAAACGCGGTGGCCAGGTTTACTTCGTGCACAACCGCATCGAAGATATACAAGGCATCGCCGAACGCGTGGCGAAACTGATCCCGGAGGCACGCATCGAGGTGGCCCACGGGCAGATGCGCGAGCGGGACCTGGAACGCATCATGGTCGACTTCTACCATCGGCGCTTTCATGTCCTGGTCTGCACGGCCATTATCGAAAGCGGCCTGGACGTACCCACGGCCAATACCATCTTGATTAACCGCGCCGATCGCTTCGGCCTGGCGCAGCTGCACCAGCTGCGCGGTCGGGTTGGCCGGTCCCACCACCAGGCCTTTGCCTATCTGCTGGCGCCCGAACGGGAAGCCATGACGGATGATGCGGTGAAAAGACTGGATGCGATCGAATCCCTGGAAGACCTCGGCGCCGGCTTTGTGCTGGCAACCCACGATCTCGAAATCCGCGGCGCCGGGGAGCTGTTGGGCGAGGAACAGAGCGGCCAGATCCAGGAAATCGGCTTCACGCTGTACAACGAGATGCTCGCCCGCACGGTCGAAGCAATGCGCGCCGGCCTCGAGCCCGATCCCGAGGGCGTGGGACAGCAGACCACGGACATCAACCTGCACCTGCCGGCATTGATTCCGGAAGACTACATGCCAGACGTCCACCTGCGACTGGTGCACTACAAGCGGATTGCCAGCGCGGCGAATGACGACGCGCTAAAAGACCTGCAAGTGGAGCTCGTGGATCGGTTCGGGATCATTCCGCCGGCCACTCGCAATCTGTTCCGGGTCACGCGCCTGCGCCTGCGCGCCGCGGCGCTGGGCCTGAAGCGCATCGACATGAGTGCCAGTGGTGGCCGGGTGGAATTCGGGCCGGAGACCTTGGTTGAGCCCGTCACACTGATCGGCTTGATCCAGGCTGCACCGGATCTGTATCGTTTCGACAATCAGCAGCGGCTGCGGGTGATCGCCGACGCAGAGGCGCCCGAAGCGCGCTTCGCATGCGTGGAGCAGCTGCTGGACGACCTGGCGGCGGGCCTCCCCGCGATGGAGCAGACTGCAGGCGGGGGACTGGCTTGAAGACAATCGGACGCATCGCGCTGGCGGTCCTGTGCCTCGCAGGGCCACTGGGCCACACGCAGGAAGACCTGGAAGAGCCGCCGCGCTATGCGGTGGAGATCCTCGTGTTTCAGCATCTGGATCAGACCCGGTCGACCCAGGAAATACCGCCACCGCCCAAACCGTTTTCCAGCGAGGTGCGGCCCGCACCGCTCACTCCGCCGGGCCCGGCGCTCGAGTTCGTGCTGCTGGACCCGGTCACGGGCGGGCCGGCCTTTGCCGAACTCGCGCCCGAGGACATGAGCCTGGGCGATGCGTGGGGTCGGCTGGAACGCCTGGATGCCTATTTGCCCCTCGCCTACCTGTCCTGGAGCCAGCCGGCCCGCCCGCGGGCTGCGGCGCAACCGCTTCCGGTCGGGTACGCAGGCGCAGTGCCGCCGGGATTGATCGGGCAAGTCACGCTGTACAAAGAACGTTTCCTGCACCTCGCCCTGGACCTGGCCTGGCAGGCATCACCCGGCAACCCGGCTAGCCTGGACCAGGTCGCGCCGCCCGCTGAGTACATCGACGAATCGCGTCGCTTGACCAGTGACCTCGTGCAGTATTTCGACAATCCGCGCTTCGGCGCTATCGCCTATGTCCGGGAGTTGGAAATCGCGGCTCCCGCAGAAGCAGCGGCGGAACCACCAGGGTAGATCAACCGCTCGCCTGCTGCTCATCGCTGGGCGGCAAGTTTGACTCCAGAGATTGCTCACCGCGCGCGAGCAGCTCGTCTGCCGGCTCGTCGCCGCTGGGCACCATGGCAGCGACGCCCGTCGACACCGTGACGAATCCGGCCACCGGGGATCGCGGGTGATGAATCGCCAGGCCGCGGACGCGGTCGGCAATCTCAGTGGCAAAAACCGCGACCTCTTCTTCGCTGACGGCGCCGACCAGGGCGGCGAATCGATCCGCATCTACACGGGCGGCCAGATCACCGCAGCGACGCAGCGCACCACCGATGGCGTGGCCGACCTTCCGCAGGCAGGCGTCCGCCGCGTGCCGGCCGAACACCTGACGATAGCTGTCCATCGCGTCGACCTGGAACAGGATGATCCCCAGCCCCCGGCCGTCACGACGGGCCATACCCCAGTCCCGATGCAGGACATCTTCGAAGACCCGTCGATTGGGCAGTCCCGACACGGTGTCCGTCCCCGCGGGTTCCCGGAGGCGTCCGTCGCGCACTGCAGCCGGGCCGGGATGCGACAGCATCCAGTAGTCAGGCAAGCCCGGACGCTGGTATAGCGGCGCAACCCGCAGGGTGAGTTCGACCGGCGCGTCGCTGCGACTGCGCCACCGGTGCTCCAGCTCGCTCGCATCCGCACTGGGCAGGTCACCGTGGGCCAGGAAGTCCCTGAGGCCCCGGCCAACCAGGTCGCCGCGGTCCCAGCCGGTCAGGTCGGAGAAGGCCTCGTTCGCGTACACGATGGCGCAGCGCTTGCCCTTTGCCTCCACCACCAGGATCCCTGACGCACACTGATCCAGAGCCTGGGCCAGCAACTTTTTCGTCAGGTTAATCATTAGCTTAAATTGCTAACTTAATTTATTTCCACAAGTAATTTCCCCGGCCCCTCTAAAGGCCGGCCCAGCTTGTCTAAATATAGAAGGTCGAGGCGGGCGAGGTCTGTGAAGTGGATCACCGCCTGCCGAGCAGGCCCCGCAACAACTGGCTGACACCGGTCATCCCGTGGGCCAGGCTGGCTTCGATCTGGGCGTGGATGCCTTGTTCCGCCGGGCCCCGACCGGCCGCGTAATTCACCACCACGGCGCAAATCGCGTACTCCAGCCCGAGTTCACGGGCGAGGGCGGCTTCTGGCATCGCCGTCATGCCGACAAGGTCGCAACCGTCACGTTCAAGGCGATCGATCTCGGCTGCGGTCTCCAGGCGCGGCCCCTGGGTCGCCCCATAACAACCCCGATCAAGGTGCTCGATGCCGTGCGCCCGGGCCAGTTCCAACAGCTTGGCCCGCAGCGCCGGCGACACGGGTTCGGTGAACTCTACGTGCCGCACCGGCCGGTTCATGTGATCCTCAAAGGTGTGCTCCCGGCCCCACGTGTAGTCGACGATTTGATCGGGGAAGACCAGCCGGCCCGGCAACGCGTCGGGGTGGATACCACCCACCGCATTGATCGCTACAACCCAGTCCGGTTCCAGTTCGTGCGTGGCCCAGAGGTTGGCCCGGTAATTCACGCAATGGGGCGGAACGGTGCCCTCCAGGCCGTGCCGGGGCAGGAAATACCAGTCGTCATCGCCGTCGCGCCAGTGCAGCAGCGGCCCGGACGGCGGTCCGTACGGAGTATCTACCGTCGTTCGCACCAGGTGATCCCCTGGCACAAGAACGCGGGCCCCTGTGCCACCGATAATTGCCAGCTTTGCCATGTCAGTCCTCCCCTGCCAGCGCGTAAATGGCCGGCAAATGACGCCAGCGATGTGCCAGGTCCATGCCGCAACCAAACACATAGCGATCCGGCACCTCGACCCCGGACATATCTGGTACCCGCCGACCGCGGGCCCGCGTGTGTCGCTTGGTGACCAGCACCGCGGTCAGCACGCGCGTGGCACCCAGCTGCTGGCAATACTGCACGACATAGTCGAGGGTAATGCCCTCATCGTAGATATCATCAACGACCAGCACCGTGCGGCCCTCGAGCCGGGCCCGAGGCGGCTGCAGCCAGTCCGGCTCGCCGCCACGCTGTTGGCCCGCGTAGCGGGTCAGGTGGCAATAGTCGATCTCGAAGTCCCCCGTCAGACGCTGCAGCAGGCGCGCCCCGGGGACGAGTCCGCCCACCATGACAATCAGCAACACGCAGTCCTGGGCGTGAATTTCTGCTTGCAAGGCTGCTGCCATCCGGTCCAGCGCCTGGTCGACGGCCGCCGCGCTGACAATCAGCTCCGCGCCCGCAGGCAAATCGCCGCGGTCAGCCATCCAGTGCAAGCACCGGACGCGCCAGCGCCGCCTCGAGCTCCGCCACGCGGGCCTGCCACTGTGCACCCGCCTGCAGCTTGCCAGGAAGCCAGTCGGGACGGCGGGGCCGCATCGCCGCCAGCCGGCCGTGACTGGCCGGTCCTGTATCAGCGGGGAGTTCCGCAATGGTCTGGGCTGCCGCTTCGGGGTCGTTGCAGATCAGTGCCATGTCAGCGCCAGCCGCCAGGCTCTGCCTGGCCCGCTCCGGGATGGACCCCGCCTCGGCGAGGGCCCCCATCGTGAGATCGTCGGAAAACACCGCGCCGGAGAAGCCCAGGTTCTGGCGCAGTTCCGTCTGCAACCAGTAGGGCGACAGACTGGCAATGCGGCGATCGATGCGCGGATAGCGCACGTGGGCCACCATGATGCCAGCGACCCCGAAGGCCACCAACCGCTGAAACGGCGAGATGTCTTCGGCAAGATCAGCATACTCGCGCTGATCAACCGGCAGTTCCCGGTGGGAATCGGGCACGACGCCGCCATGCCCGGGGAAATGCTTCGCCACTGCTGCCATGCCAGCGTCGCGCATACCGGTCATCCACGACTCGGCCAGTTGCACGATCACGTCAGGGTCGTTGTGAAAGGCCCGGTCACCGATCACCTCACTGAGTCCCCGATCGAGATCGATACACGGCGCGAAACTCAGATCGACGCCCGCATCCCGCAGCTCTGCAGCCATGACCCAGCCACCCAGCCTGGCCAGCCGCCGGCCGAGAGCCGGATCCAGGTCGTACTGGTGACCAAACCAGCGCGCGGGCGGCAACGGGCTAAAGCCGTCACGGAAGCGCTGGACGCGGCCCCCTTCCTGGTCGACGGCGATCAGCACCTCGGGCGACGACGCAGCGTGGATCTCCGCC
>CAMYJV010000141.1:5079-17134 GCA_947258805.1 uncultured Gammaproteobacteria bacterium
TTCCAGGTCGATCATCAGGGGCCCGAGCGTCATAGCAATACGGTCAGCTCAAGTCTGGATGTCCACTAACGTACCGGCATTCACCCGTTCGAACAAATCCATCACGTCACTGTTACGCATCCGGATGCAGCCATGGGAAAAAGGCACGCCCATGACTTCGCAGTCCGGCGTGCCGTGAATATAGATGAAGCGCGCCATGGAATCGCTGTTGCCCCACCGGTTGCGCCCGGGTTCGCAGCCGCAAAGCCAAAGGATCCGGGTCAGAATCCAGTCCCGGTGCGGATAACGCTGCGCCAGTTTAGCGTCGTAGATCTCCCCGGTCGGCCGGCGGCCAACCAGCACGGCACCTGCCGGCAGCCCGGCTCCGATGCGCGCGCGGATTCGATGCAGGCCGCGGGGCGTGCACTGACTGTTGCGCCGCTCGCCGGGACCATAGCGCGACGTGGAGACCGCATAGTGCGCCAGCAACCGCTCTTTGCCCCGAAGTTCCAGGCTCTGGCGGGTGAGGCTGACGACCAGCCGCTGCGCTGAATCGTCACGCGCCATGCAAAGAATTCCTGGTCAGCAAGGCCATGGCCTCAACATGCGCCGTCTGCGGGAACATGTCCATGACGCCGGCCGCGTCCAGGCGATAGCCGAGCGCCGCGGTCAGTTGTTGTACATCGCGGGCAAGCGTGCCCGGGTGGCACGACACGTACACGATTCTTTCCGGTCCGAACTGCGCAATCGCATCGAGCACGGCTGCCGCCCCACTGCGGGGCGGATCGAGCAACACCCGATCGAACACCTCGCCTGTCAGGCCGTCCAGCGAATTCGTAGTGGCCAGGTCAGCAACGCGGTAGCTGACATTTTCCACGCCGTTGCGCAGGGCGTTCGCAGCGGCCTGTTCGACCATGGCTTCGCTGCCCTCCACACCCGTGACGAATGCCGCGCGGCGCGCGAGCGCAAGGGTGAAATTGCCGAGCCCACAAAACAGATCCAGCACCCGTGATTGCGGTGCAGGCGCCAGCAGTTCGAGGGCCTGGGCAACCATCTGCTGGTTGACCGCCTGGTTCACCTGGATGAAATCCGTCGGCCGAAACTCGATGTCGATGCCTGGCTCATCCAGCCGGTAGCGCAATGCCGCCGGTTCGGCATCACCCGGCAGCGGCGCGATCGTGCCTGCCCCGCCCGTCTGCAGGTATACCGACAGCCCTGTCGTGCGGGCAAATTCGCGCAGTTGCGCGACATCCTGCGGCGTCGGTGCGTCCAGCACCCGGAACACCAGCGCGCCCCCGTTGTCGCCGATGCCCACCTCGATCTGCGGAATCCGCTCCCGCAAACTCAGCCCTTCGATCAGGGCGGCCAGTGCCGCAAATCGTTCACCGACTGCCGGATGCAGGGTCTCACAGCGCTCGGTATCCGTCACATAAGGGGCATGGCGTTCACGAAAGCCCACCAGTACGCGACCCTTCTTCGCCACATACTTGACACCCAGCCTCGCCTTCCGCCGGTAACCCCACGGCGGGCCGGCAATCGGCGGCAAAACCCGGTCGGGCTGCAGGCCGCCAATGCGCTGCAGATTGTCCAGCAGTACACGCTCTTTCTGGCGCAACTGGGCGGTCCCGTCGATATGCTGGAGCGCACAGCCACCGCAGGTACCGAAGACCGCACAGCGCGGCTCGACCCGGTCGGCGGATGCTTCCAGGACCTCCACCAGTTCGGCCTCGTCATAGTTGCGCCGTCGCTTGCGTACACGGTAGCGCACGAGCTCCCCCGTGATGGCGCCATCGAGAAAGACCGCCTTGCCCGCGCCGCGAATCACCCCGCGCCCCTCGGCCGTCGTGTCGACGACACGCCCGGTTAGCGCCTCTTCGGCGTTCACCGCCATGGCGTCAGTCCGCCGGGGCCGGCCAGGCAGCGAGAAATTCCTGCAGATGGGGGGCGTCGCTGCCAGCCAGGTGCGCCCGCACGCGTCCTTCTTCCGCCGCCAGCGCGGTGTCGTCCAACAAGCCACGCAGATGCTGAAAGCGCAGATAAATCAGGTAGGTATTGAGTACATCCGTTTCGCAGTAGTCGCGTATTTGCTTCAGACCACCGCTGCAGTAAACATCCCAGACCTTGTCACCTGACATGCCAAGCTTGCCGGGAAATCCCAGCATGACTGCGATTTCGTCCAGCTTCGCCCGGCTGCGAGGCTGGTAGCCGGACAATACGTCCATCAGGTCGATGTGACGCCAGTGAAAGCGACCGAGATAATTATTGAAGCGAAACTCCCGGTTCTCGTCGCCCACCTCCCAGTACTGTGGTGACGCGACGCCGTGCTTCAGGGCCCGATAGTGCAACAATGGCAAATCGAAGCCGCTGCCATTCCACGACACGAGATCGGGCAGGTATTTTTCCAGGCCTTCAAAGAAGCGGGTGATCAGTTCAGCTTCATCGCTGTCTTCGCTGCCCAGGCTCCACAGCTTGAACTGGTCGCCGCGCCGGAGCGCGACTGATATCGCCACGATGCGGTGCTGATGCAACGCCAGGAATTCGCTTTGCGTTTCCTGCATCCGCTTGAAGGTCATAGCCTTGGCAACGCCCTCGTCCGACAGCGATGGCTCAATGTTCAACAATTGCCTGCCGAGTGCCGTATCGGGGACGGTCTCGATATCGAATACCAGGCTGTTCACGCGCTAGTCCTCGACGGCTCGTAACAATACGGCTACGGCCACTACCAGGCCCGCTTCATCCGTCAGGCTCAGGTGGCCGTCGCCAATACCGAGTCCCGCGCACCGCGTACGCCCCCGGGGCGAGAAAATTATTTCCGGCCTGCCGAACCGGTCGGGCAGAAACCCCGCATCGCGAATCCACATGCCGTTGGCAAATCCGGTACCCATGGCTTTCACGATTGCCTCTTTAGCGGCGAAGCGCATCGCGAGGAAACGCTCCGGGCGCTTGGCGCGGCCGAAGAGCGCCAACTCTTCCGGCATCAGCAAGCGCTGCGCAAAGCGTTCACCGAAACGCGCGTAGGCAGCGTGCACGCGTTCTGCCTTGAGGATGTCGATGCCGATGCCGAAGATCACCGGGTTCGGGCCGCGATCATTAACCCGTGCATGTCGGCTACCGCCCGGGCCAGTCCGTCGATGACAGCCCGGGCAATGATCGCGTGACCGATATTCAGTTCCACGATTTCCGGAATGGCCGCGATCGCCTGCACATTGTGGTAGTGCAGACCGTGGCCGGCGTGCACCGTCAGGCCCAAGCGGTTGGCGTGACGCGACGCGCGCTGCAGCCGCTCCAGTTCCCGCGCCCGGTGACCCTGCTCTACGGCCTCGGCATAGCAACCGGTGTGCAGTTCCACCACGGGTGCCCCCGTGCCGGCTGCGGCATCGAGCTGCGCCACATCCGGATCGACGAACAGTGACACGCGGATGCCCTGCTCGTTCAGCGTGCGGCAGGCGTGGGTTACGCGTTCGATCTGCCCAGCCACATCCAGGCCGCCTTCGGTCGTGAGTTCTTCGCGCTGCTCCGGAACCAGGCAACAGTCGCTCGGGCGCAGCTTGCTGGCGATCGCCAGCATTTCGTCAGTAACCGCCATCTCCAGATTCATGCGGGTTTGCAGCACGTCTCTCATGATCCTCAGATCACGCTCCTGGATGTGCCGCCTGTCTTCGCGCAAGTGCACGGTAATCGAGTCAGCGCCGGCCCGTTCGGCGAGCAGCGCAGCATCCACCGGGTCGGGATACCGGGTGCCGCGCGCCTGACGCAGCGTGGCCACATGATCCACGTTCACACCCAGCAGGATGCGATTGGCCTGAGACATTCGGGCAACTCCACTGGCGCGCGAATCGCGCGCGGCCCCGGATGTTCGCACTTTCGCCGTCGGGCCCGCAATGTGATGTCAACGCGGCAGGCGCATCTCCGCAAATACCCGGCGGGTCTGCAGCGGCCGGTGGCCCAGGTGGTGATCCAGCAGCTGCCGCAGCAGCTGCTTGGCCAGCCGCAGATCTTCAGCGCCACGGAAGCTGCCCGCTGCGATGGACTGCAGGCTGGCCCCGGTCAGCACCACGCGCTCGCCACCATCCCGATCCACCGGCACGGCGCCGCGTTCCGGCTGATAGGAGTAGCGCCTCCCGGGATCAATCGGCGCCCCGTGCAGTCCGTCCCTTTCGGCATCGAGGCCGTAGCCGGTCTCATTCAGCAGCGCCAGTTCAAAGCGGCGTAACGGCACCTCGGCATCATCCCCACCGGCCAGGCCCGTCAGGGCCGCCGTATAGTGCGCAAACAGTTCCGGGTGGGGGTCGCCCCGGGTCGTAAAACCAAGCAACAGCTCGTTCAGGTAAAAAGCGGACAGCAGGCGCCGGCCCTGCAAAACTGCCGGCGGCGCCGCGGGTTCGGCGTTGCGCAACGTGCACCGCGTGCCGCGACCACTCCAGGACAGGTGCAGCGGACGGAATGGCTGCAATAACGGGCGCCAGCGGGCCTTGGGGTCACGGGCCCCGCGCGCGACGAGGCCGAGACGGCCATGCTGGCGACCGAGCACCTCCAACAGCTGGCTGGTCTCGCGATAAGGCCGCGCATGCAGAATGTAGGCGGCTTCCAGTTCGACCCGATCGGCCTTCAACGGGGCTCCTCATACCCAAGCTGGCGCAGCGCTTCTGCGCTGTCACGCCAGTTTGCCTTCACCTTCACCCTGGTCTCCAGGTGCAGGTGCTGTCCTAACACTTTTTCCAGGTCCAGCCGCGCCGCACGACCGACCTGTTTGATCCGTTCACCACCGCGGCCAATCACCATGCCCTGGTGCGACGTGCGGTCGACCCAGATGGTCACGTCGGCGAGTAACAGGTCGTCACGGCGCTCAAGGGCCCTCACCTCGACAGCCAGACCGTAAGGCACTTCCTGGCGCAGTGCCAACAGCAGTTTCTCGCGAATCACCTCGGCTATCCGGAATTCCACGCCCCGGTCGGTTTTCATGTCCACAGGAAACAGCGGCGGGCCCTCAGGCAAGCGTTCTCGAATCAGCGTGAGCAAGCGCTCCAGGTTGTCTCCGGTGCGAGCCGATACCGGCACGATGGCTTCCACATCCACACGCTGCGCACACTCTTCGAGAAAGCCAAGAGCCTTGTCTCGCGGGCGCACCAGGTCGAGCTTGTTCACCACCAGCAAGGCCGGCACGCCGCTGGAGCGCAAGCGCTCCCACGCGAAGTCATCGCCCGGGCGCCAGCCCGTCGCCTCCACCACCAGCAGCGCAAGCTCTGCGCCGGCGAGGGACGCGCTGGCCGATTTCACCATCGCCCGGTTCATCAGCTGTTTGCCAGGATCGTGCAGACCCGGCGTATCCACAAACACCACCTGGCAGTCGTCGCGGGACAGGATACCGAGGATGCTGTGCCGGGTGGTCTGCGGCTTCGGGGTAACGATACTGATTTTCTCGGCAACCAGCGCGTTGACTAACGTCGACTTGCCCACATTGGGCCGGCCAACCACTGCAACAAAGCCGGAGCGGAAAACCGTGTCATTCACCGCCAATCTGCTCCAGGGCGGCAGCCGCCGCGGCCTGTTCCGCCAGTCGCCGGCTGGTACCGATGCCGGTGGTTTCCAGCTCCAGATCTGCAATGCGGCAGCAACTGTGGAAAGTGCGCGCGTGCGCAGCGCCGGTGGCATCCACGAGATCATATGCTGGCGGGGGCAGTCCCCGCGCCTGCAGGTAGTCCTCTGCCGCAGAGATTCCGCCGTCAAGAAGAACAGCTCCTAACAGCGCCTCCAGCGTATCAGCAAGCACCGCACTAAGCTGGTGGCCGCCGCTGCGATGCTCTCCGGCCCCCATGCGCAGCTGGGCACCAAGATCCAGTTCGCGGGCGACTTTGGCCAGGGTTTCCTTGCGCACGAGGCGCGACCGGTAGCGACTCAACGCACCCTCGCGGGCCTCGGGTTTCTGTTCGTAAAGGGACCTGGCGATGGCCATGCCGAGAACGGCATCACCGAGGAACTCCAGCCGTTCGTTATGCGGGCCGCCGGCACTGCGGTGGGTCAATGCCAGCTCGAGCAGCTGCTCGTCGACGAACCGGTAGCCCAGGCGCTGGGACGACCAGTCCGCCGCACTCGTCAACGGCGAATCTCTACGGCGTTATTGAAGCGGGCGAGGAGAAAAATGTTGGCAATGTAGGGCGTCTCACGGTCATATTGCACCCGCACGCTGTAACCAACTTCCGTCTTCTTGACTTTGAAGTCCTGCTTCTGAACGGCGCCGACCATCTCGATATTCAGACGCTTGCCGATCGCCGACTTGATCAGCTGAATCGACGGATTCGTACCGTCCAGGTCCTTTTTCACATCTTCCAGCACGCTGACGATCTTCATGTGCTCGAGATAGACAGGCGTCATCTTCAACGCGGCAAAACCGATGACCACAACGAGTATTGCGATGATGACGAAGCCAATGGTCGTAATGCCTCTTTGCCTGTTGCGCATATGCGTGCTCCTGCCGCCGGTACTACTGAATTGCGCTGCCGATGCGCCGCCATTGCGGTGCGTTCGGAAACTCCCAGTTCATCCAGACTCGTACGGCCTTGCCAACAATGTTGCCCTGGGGAATCAGCCCCACGCCGCTGTAGCGGCTGTCGCGGCTGTTGTCCCGGTTGTCGCCCATCATGAAATAGTATCCATCAGGGATGCGGTAGGTGCCCTCCTGGCTGCGTTGCCCCTCGACGAGCAGCACCGAGTGCTCCTTATCGTCAATGGTCTCCCGCCCGAGCACAGCACGAACTTTGCCCGCGCCGTCGTAAGCTCCCACTATCTCAAAATCTACCGCTTCGCCATTAATGTAAAGGCGTTTGTTCACATATTCGATAGTGTCTCCCGGCAGACCTACCAGGCGCTTGATGTAATTGGTGCCGGGATCGGCCGGCAGCCGGAATACCACCACGTCGCCGCGAGCCGGTTCCCCAACCTCGACGACCTTGGTGTTCAGTACCGGCAGGCGCAGGCCATATGTGTACTTGTTCACAAAAATAAAGTCGCCGATCAGCAAGGTCGGCACCATTGAGCTGCTCGGAATACGGAAGGGCTCGAACAGGAAAGAGCGTATAACCAGTACGACCAGCAATATCGGAAAAAAAGACCGGGCGTACTCGACAAGAACGGGATCACGCGGCTCTACCGCGGCCACGAGGTCGCGGCGGCGGCTGGCGAACAACAGGGCGTCCAGGCCCCAGATCAGGCCGCACAGGCCCGTGGCCACCACCAGCAATAAGGAAAAATCGAGACTCATACCAACTCGTCAGAATGCGCGCGCACAACGCACCATGGACCGCCGGGGCGGACCATAGCACGGACCACGCCACGGGGCACGGCTCGCCACAGCTTCAGTCACGGCCGACTTTGAGAACCGCCAGGAAGGCCTCCTGGGGTATTTCCACGGAACCGAGTTGCTTCATCCGCTTCTTGCCGGCTTTCTGCTTCTCCAGCAACTTGCGCTTGCGCGTAACATCACCGCCGTAGAGTTTGGCCGTCACATCCTTGCGCAAGGCCTTCACGTTAGCGCGGGCGATTATCTGTGATCCGATTGCGGCCTGGATGGCCACTTCAAACATCTGGCGGGGAATGAGTTCGCGCAGCTTTTCTACCAGCTCACGACCCCGCGGCCGGGCCGATTCCCGGTGCACGATGACCGACAAGGCATCGACCCGCTCTCGATTGATCAGGATATCGAGCTTGACGAGTTGCCCCGGCACGAACCGTGAAAATTCATAATCGAAGGACGCGTGGCCGCGACTGATGGACTTCAGCCGATCAAAGAAGTCGAGCACGATCTCAACCATCGGCAGCTCGTATTCCAGCGCCACCTGGCTGCCGACATAGTCCATACGCTTCTGCACGCCACGCCGCCCCACGCACAGCTGCATCACGGGACCCACGAACTCCGGTGGCACCAGCAGGCTGGCACGAATGTAGGGTTCGCGAATTTCTGCGCACAGCGAGGCGTCGGGCAGCGAGGCCGGATTATCCACCCGCAGCGTTTCACCCTTGGTAGTCACGACTTCAAAGACGACCGTCGGCGCCGTGGTAATCAGCGCCAGACCATATTCTCGCTCGAGACGCTCCTGCACGATTTCCATATGCAGCATGCCGAGAAAACCGCAGCGAAAACCGAAACCCAGGGCCGCCGATGTTTCCACCTCGTAGTGCAGGGCCGCATCATTCAGCCGCAGCTTATGCAGCGCCTCCCGGCATTCCTCGAACTGCTCCGAGTTCACCGGAAACAGGCCGGCGAATACGCGCGGCTTCACTGCCTTGAACCCCGGCAACTGCTCGTGGGCCGGCCGTGCATCGATGGTTACGGTATCGCCGACCGGCGCCCCGTCGATGTCCTTGATGCCCGCGATCAGGTAACCCACTTCGCCAGGCTGCAGCGTGTTGCGGCGGGTCATCTTTGGCGTGAACGCACCCAGTTCTGTGACGACGTGACTGCGCCCGGTCGACATCACGCGAATCTTCGCGCGGCCGTCGAGCACGCCGTTCACGACTCGCACCAGGGAGACCACGCCCACATAGCTGTCGAACCATGAATCAATAATCAGCGCCTGCAGCGGCGCGTCGGGATCACCCTCGGGCGGCGGTACACGCGCGACCAGCAGTTCCAGCAGATCGTCGATGCCCTCGCCGGTCTTCGCGCTGACCAGCGCTGAGTGCTCAGTATCCAGACCGATAATCTCCCGCACGTCGTTCAGCACGCGCTCGGGCTCCGCCGACGGCAAGTCGATCTTGTTAACTACGGGAATGATTTCCAGACCCTGTTCTACGGCTGTGTAGCAGTTAGCAATACTCTGTGCTTCGACACCCTGTGCGGCATCCACGACCAGCAGTGCACCTTCGCAGGCGGCCAGTGAACGCGAAACTTCGTAGGAGAAGTCCACGTGGCCCGGCGTGTCGATGAAATTGAGCTGGTACTCCTGGCCATCATGGGCCGTGTAGTTCAGAGACACGCTCTGCGCCTTGATGGTGATACCCCGTTCGCGCTCGAGATCCATGGAATCGAGCACCTGGGCCGCCATCTCCCGGGCCTCGAGACCGCCGCAACGCTCGATCAGCCGGTCGGCCAGCGTGGACTTACCGTGATCGATGTGCGCGATGATGGAGAAATTGCGAATGTGCTTCATGGACAAGGGGCGCGATACAACGTGCAGAGTATAGACGGCGTGGGACGCCGGCCGTCAGCTTAAACGGCTGTCCCTCGGTGCGACCTGATCGAGCCAGGCCAGCACCGCCGGCCGGTCGAGATGGTAGTGGCAAAGCTCCACTCCCGCAGCAGAGACGACGGGTACCCGCGTGTGGTAGCGCTCCCGCAATGAATCATCGAGATCTATGTCCCGCACATGGACCACCGCCCGGCCGCGCAACAAGGGTTCTAGCTCACCGAGCAGGTCTTCACAAAGATGACAGCCGCGGCGGCTGAAAACCGTGAGTACGGGCGATGAACTCACGACGCCGCGGCAGCGGGCGGGTCTGCAGGCAACAAACGCGGGCCGTCACCATCGCGAACCAGGCGCCGCCCCACCATCACCCCGAGCACCAGGCCACCGAGAGCACCGGCAGTGGCCCACAAATCGGTGCCGGTTGCAGCCAGGCCGGAGGCCAGCCAGGCCCCGCCGAAAATCGTTGCCAGCGGCAGGCCATAGGCCAAAAAAGCTGCGCGCAACACACGCGGCGCCGGCAGACATACCCGCACCCGCGCGCCGGGCGGGTAAAGCTCGCTGTCCGGCAATGCCAGCACGCAGGTATCTGGTGTGCGGCGCAGCAAGTTCACCAGTGGCCCGATACCGCAGCCGCCAGTCCCGGCACAGCCGCCGCACGTGACAACCGGGTCGAGTCGTACCTCGATACGTTTCGTCTCGCGACGAAGAACCGTGCCCGTCCGCTCTAGCATCGAGGAGCTAAGGAATACCCGGTGCGGTAGACAGCGCGATACGCTCCACCGTCAGCACCGGCACTTCACCGACAGCCGTGATCAGGTGACCGTCGCGGCTTGTTGTATACGCGTTCGCAGCGCCCATGCTCGACGCACCGCCGGATGCTTCGCCCTCGGTCTGCGCCGCTTCGATGAATACGGACACCGAAGCGAGGCCATCGGAGTAGACCAGTTGCTCGGTGGGCATGTCCGCACCTGGCGCGTACTTGGATTTCACCGTTGTCAGCATGAACCCGTCGGGTAGATCCGCAGCGCGCCAGTCCGCGGTCGGCATCTCATCGCCCTCCCGCACAGCCACGCCTCGCATCATCTCAAAACCGTCGGTATCGATAGATGGCTCAAGCGCCGCATCGGGAATCTCTTCGGGCAGCCGGATCTCGGTAAACAAGATTTGCTCGAGCACACCGCCGCCAGCATCGCGCATTTGGATCTTCAGCGGTAAGCCGGTGACCTGATCCAGCCACAAGCGGTAGCCATAGCGATACGGGTCCATGGGCTCCACTGCCAGGATCTGGCAGATTCGACCAGCGACGGTGTCCTGTCCTTCGAGCGTCAGGTCGTACAAACGCTCGTCGAGGGATTCGACGCTGGGCAGACTACCCTGTAGCGGGCTCTGCGCTCTCGCCCTGGCGTCCCGCGGTTCGACATGAACCGCCATCTGGTCAGGAAGGATGCAAGTGACCAGGTCGTTGTTGCGAATGATCTCCCGCCCTTTGCCGTCCACGGCGGTGATGCGTTCGGCCACCTGGCCATCTTTGGCACGATGCACGATGCGCAGGATATCCGCTTCGCCGCCGTGCATGTGCACCAGGCTGCCTTCATAATTGTTGTCTTCGACAGCGGCCGTCATCCGCATCAGCCATTGGCGCGGCTCATCGGCCGCCCAGGTGTCGGCGGCAAGCACGAACAGCAGGAGAACGACACCGGCGCGACCGCGCAGCCGGAACCCATCACTCACCAGGACGGCCTCCGCGGCTACTGGCCAGCATCACGTCCGGCGTGCCATTGACGACGTGGGAACTCATGACCTGCCGCGACAACCCCCCCGCGTAGTCGCCGTGGGCAACCAGGTATGCGGTCAGCCGCTCCGGCTCGATGGGCGCATCGGCCGGGCTCTGGAAATCTGCGTTGCGGATCTGGGGCACGACGGGCTGCGAGGCCAGCGGTGTTTCCGGCACCGACACGCTGCCAAGGCTCAACAAGCCGGTCAGCACGACCAGTCCCGCCGCAGCCGCGATCCCGGCGGTGGCGAAAGCGCCCCAGTGACTCTCACGGCGCGCCGGCGCTGATGTGTGTGCGGTCTCGTCAGCCACCGCTTCACTGATGCGCTGCAGGAGCCCGGCCCCGTTGCCGACACCCGGCTCGCCGCGGATCAGCTGCCCGATCATCGCGTAGCGCACGACCCTTGCCTGGTAATCCGTTTCACTTTCGAGTCGCCGCAACAGCAACTCTTCTTCCGCTGCCGGGAGCTCCCCGTCCAGGAAGGCCGACAGCTGCTCGTCTATCACTTGCTTCATGCTCATCTATCCTTCAGCGCCCCCACTGCCCGTCGAGCAGGGGCTTGATACTTTTGTCGATCGCTTCGCGAGCCCGGAAGATGCGCGACCGCACCGTGCCCACCGGACAATCCATCGTCTGGGCAATTTCTTCATAGCTCAGACCTTCGGCCTCGCGCAGCGTAATCGCCAGGCGCAGTTCTTCCGGCAATGCCGCTACGCTATCTTCCATCGTCTGGCGCAACTCGTCGCGCAGCAACAGGCCTTCAGGCGAATCATCGTCGCGCAGCTTGTTGCTGATCGAGTTCTGCTCCGAGTCCTGCAGGTCCAGGTTGTACTCAATGGGCCGGCGGCTTATCGACACCAGGTGATTCTTTGCGGTGTTAATGGCAATCCGATACAACCATGTGTAGAACGCACTGTCGCCGCGAAACCGGGGTATCGCCCGGTAGGCCTTCAGGAATGCCTCCTGGGTCACGTCCTGGGCCTCACTCGGATCACGCACATATCGCATTACCAGGTTCACTATCTTGTGCTGGTACTTGAGTACGAGCAGGTCGAAGGCTCGCTTGTCGCCTTGCTTGACGCGCTCGACCAACACCTGGTCGTTACTGTTAGCCGGCAT
>CAMYJV010000142.1 GCA_947258805.1 uncultured Gammaproteobacteria bacterium
TACAGCCTCGGGGTCATCATCTACGAAATGCTGACGGGCCACCCCCCCTATTCCAAAGGCGACCACATGGCCGTCATGTACCAGCACGTGCAGGGCAAATGCCAGCCCTGTGAAGCCCTGAATCCTGACATCCCCGCGGATCTCGCGGCGATCGTCGGCACGGCTATGTCAGTGGACAAGACCAAGCGTTTCGCGTCTATGGATGCGATCAGCGAAGCTCTCGACAAGGTCGCCTGACGAGGCGACCGGGAACCTCATGGCGCGAATCGATGCCTTTTTGAAGCTCGGCCTTGCCCAGGGCTGTTCCGATGTCCACCTGGCCGTGGGCGTGCCACCCATGCTGCGAATGCACGGCGATCTGATGCCGATCAAGTTTCGCGAACTGGCCGACGCCGAGCTCGAGGCCTATGTGAACGAGATCCTGTCGGCCAGTCTGCGCGAGCGCTTCGTCGGCGGTCATGACATCGACTTTTCCTATGTTTCGGAGGACGGCGGCCGCTTTCGCGTCAACGTCTTCCGGAAAGACACCGGCATTGGCGCGACCTTCCGCTTCATCCCGAACGAGGTCCCGAGCCTCGACAAGCTCGGGCTGCCGGCAACGCTGGCGCATTTCTGCGACCACCATCAGGGCATGGTCCTGGTCACCGGCTCCACCGGCACCGGCAAGTCCACCACACTGGCGGCAATGATCGATTACCTGAACAACACCCGCAGCACCAACATCATCAGCCTGGAAGACCCCATCGAGTTTGTGCACGAAAGCCACCGCGCCCAGGTCATCCAGCGGGAACTCGGCACACACCTGCACAGTTTTGCCGACGGCATTCGCGCTGCGCTGCGCGAAGACCCAGACGTGATCCTGGTGGGCGAATTGCGGGATGCGGAGACGATCTCCATGGCCATGACGGCGGCGGAGACGGGACACCTGGTCCTCGGCACGCTGCACACCACCGGCGCCACCAAGACCATCGACCGGATGATCGATGCGCTGCCCGGCGACATGAAAGAGCAGACCAAGAGTTTCCTGTCCCAGAGTCTGAACGCCGTTATCACTCAAAACCTGGTGAAGACCCCGGACGGAAGAGGCCGGCGTGCCTGCCTCGAAATCATGACCATGACCCGGGCCATCGGCAAACTCATCATGACGGACCAGACGCACCAGCTGGCGGCGCAGCTGCAAATGGGCAAGGACTACGGCATGCACACCATGGATCAGGCGCTGATGGACGCGATTCATGCCAAGCAAATCGATCCCGATGACGCCTATCGTTTCGCCACCGACAAACCGGCCTTCCAGAAATTCGTGACGGACACGTCCGTACTGCCAAAGATTGACCTGGCCTGATGAACGCGATCGACGAACATCTGAAACAGCTGATCGTAAAGCAGGGCTCGGATCTGCACCTGGTAGCCGGCCAGCCGTTACGCATGCGAATCTTCGGCGATCTGGCACCCATCAATCCCGACGTGCTGTCTGGCGAAGACGCGCGGGTGCTGCTGCTGCCACTGATGTCGGAGCAGACCAAAAAAGATTTCGCAGCTCACGATGCGGCGGACTTTGCCTACGCCGTCGAAGGCGTGGCGCGCTTTCGCGTGAACGTTTTCCAACACCTGGGCGGCATGGGCGCTGTGTTCCGCGCCATCCCCTCCGTGGCTAAGACCTTGCAGGAACTGGCCATGCCCAATGTGGTGGAGAACCTCTGCAAGGTTTCCCAGGGCATGATCCTGGTGACCGGCAAGACGGGTTCCGGCAAGTCGACGACGCTGGCCGCGATGGTCGACGCGCTGAACGACCGGATCAATGGCCATATCCTGACGATTGAAGACCCTATCGAGTTCGTCCACCAGCGGAAGAAGTGCCTGATCTCGCAACGGGAGATTGGCCGGCACAGCGACAGCTTCGCCGACGCGCTGCACTCGGCCCTGCGTGAAGACCCGGATGTCATCCTGGTGGGCGAAATGCGCGACCTGGAAACCATCAGCATTGCGGTAACCGCCGCGGAGATGGGCATTCTCGTAATGGGCACGCTGCACACCAACGGCGCTGCCGCCACCGTGGACCGGATCGTGAATTCCTTCCCGACGGACAAGCAGCCCCACGTGCGCACCATGCTCTCGACATCCCTGCGCGGCGTCATCTCCCAGCAGTTGCTGAAGCAGAAGGACGGGGCTGGCCGGGTGGCGGCGCTGGAGATACTGATTAACACCCCGGCCGTGGCCAACCTGATCCGGCAGGGCAAACTGGACCAGCTCGAGAACGCCATGCAGAGCGGCCGGCAGCAGGGCATGTGCACCATGGACTCGACGCTTAAGAGCCTGGCGGACAAAGGCGCGATCTCGGGCCGCACAGCCTACGAAGCCGCCATCGAGAAACGCAACCTCGAGGAATACCGCGACCTCAATTAGCGCCGGACACTGGCCTTGCCCCTCGCGCGGGGTGTTCACCGGCTGCTAGCATACCCGCCTGTTATCCCACCTGGCGCGGCTCCTCAATGTCACCCGATTCCCGGCAGATCCTGGTCACCAGTGCTCTGCCCTATGCCAACAACTCCATCCATATCGGTCACCTGGTTGAGTACATCCAGACCGATATCTGGGTGCGGTTCCAGCGCCAGCGCGGTCACCGCTGCACCTACGTGTGCGCGAGCGATGCCCACGGCACGCCGGTCATGCTGCGGGCGCGCGAGCTGGCGGTGGAACCCGAAGCCCTGGTGGAAGCAATCCGCGCCGAGCATCAACGCGATTTTGCGGGTTTCGGCGTGGCTTTCGACAACTACTACACCACGCACTCGCCCGAAAATGAGGGCTTCGTCCGGCAGATCTACACGCGGCTCCGTGACGGCGGCTACATCACCCAGCGATCTATACGGCAGGCCTACGACGAACAGGCGCAAATGTTCCTGCCGGACCGATTCGTGCGCGGCAACTGCCCGCGCTGCGGGGCCGAAGACCAGTACGGCGACAGCTGCGAGGTGTGCGGCGGCACCTATACACCCGCTGAACTGGTGAACCCCCGCTCGGTGCTCAGCGGCTCGGCCCCGGTGGAACGCGAATCGGAGCACTATTTCTTCACGCTCGGCGCCTTCGAGACATCACTGCGCGACTGGATTGGTTCAGGCGTAGTAGATCCTGGTGTCGTGAAGAAGCTTGACGAGTGGTTCCAGTCCGGGCTGCAGGACTGGGACATCTCCAGGGATGCACCCTACTTTGGCTTTCGCATCCCGGACACCGAAGACAAGTACTTCTATGTCTGGCTCGATGCGCCGGTGGGTTATCTCGCCAGCCTGCAAAATCTCGCCGATGCGACGGGGCAACCCGGCGTGGACCACTACTTTGCGCCGGATTCCGCTGCCGAGGTCTACCACTTCATCGGCAAGGACATCGCGTATTTCCACACGCTATTCTGGCCGGCGGTCCTGGAAGGCGCCGGGTTCCGCAAACCCAGCGGCGTATTCGTGCACGGCTTCCTGACGGTCAACGGGCAAAAAATGTCCAAGTCCCGCGGGTCTTTCATTCCTGCGGCCACGTATCTCGAGCACCTGAATCCGGAGTACCTGCGTTACTACTACGCATGCAAGCTGGGTCCCGGCCTGGACGACCTCGACCTGAACCTGGACGACTTCGTCAGCCGCACGAATTCCGACCTGGTGGGCAAATTCGTCAATATCGCGAGCCGCTGTGCCGGCTTCATCACGCGCCGGTTCGACGGTGAGCTGGCCAGCGAGCTGGACGATGCCGACCTGTATGCGCACTTCGTCGCGGCCGGTGACAGCGTCGCCGAGCACTATGAGGGCCGCGAGTACGGCAAGGCCATGCGCGAAATCATGGCCCTGGCCGATCGCGCGAACCAATACATCGACGAGCACAAACCCTGGGTGCTGGCCAAAGATCCGGACCAGGCAGCTCGGGTGCAAAGCGTCTGTACCCAGGGCATCAACCTGTTCCGGGTGCTGCTGACCTACCTGAAGCCGGTGTTACCGGGGCTGGCAGTCAAGGCAGAAGCCTTCCTGGCCGCCGGGGAACTGGACTGGGGAGCGCGCGTCACGCCGCTGCTCGGCCACCGCGTGCAGAAGTTCGAGCCCTTGCTGCAGCGGGTGGAAGAAAAGGCGGTGACTGCCATGGTCGACGCAGTGCGCGAATCGGCGACAGCGGCGAACACCGATGCCGAGCCGCCGACGGACGACACCATCAGCATTGACGAGTTTCTGAAGGTGGATTTGCGCGTGGCCACGATAGTGACTGCCGAAAGGATTGAAGGCGCAGACAAACTCCTGCGCCTCACCCTCGACGTGGGCGGCCAGGAACGCCAGGTACTGTCGGGCATCAGCTCGGCCTACGAGCCCGATGCGCTGACGGGTCGGCAGGTCATCGTGGTCGCCAACCTGGCCCCCCGCAAAATGCGTTTCGGGGTGTCCGAGGGCATGGTGCTGGCGGCGGGTGAAGGCAAGGAAATTTTCCTGCTGGGCCCGGACACCGGCGCCCGCTCCGGCATGC
Source organism: uncultured Gammaproteobacteria bacterium (assembly GCA_947258805.1). Next base: position 4,495 of record CAMYJV010000142.1, read on the forward strand.
GGGTCACCTGATGACAGAACTCGGCCTCGTCATCGTGGGTACGGTGCTGGTCAACAACCTGGTCCTGGTGAAGTTTCTCGGCCTCTGCCCGCTGCTCGGGGCAAGCCAGCGGTTCGAGACCGCGGCCGGCATGTCCCTGGCCACCGCGTTCGTACTGACCCTGGCCGCCGCCTGCAGTTACCTGCTCGACACCTTCCTGCTGCAGCCCTTCGAGCTGGAGTACCTGCGGATTATCAGCTTCATCCTCGTGATCGCCGGCGCCGTGCAGTTCACGGAACTGATGGTCCGCCGGCTGAGTCCGCTGCTGCACCAGGTGCTGGGCATCTATCTGCCATTGATCACGACCAATTGCGCGGTGCTGGGCATTGCACTGTTAAATGCGCGGCAGAACGACAGCCTGCTGACCGCGATGGCCAGCGGCCTCGGCGCCGGGCTGGGCTTCGGACTCGTGATGATCCTGTTCGCGGGGCTGCGTGAAAGGCTGGACAGCGCGGCGGTACCGGCCGCTTTGAAGGGCCCCGCGATTACGCTGCTGACAGCGGGAATCATGTCCATGGCCTTTCTGGGTTTCTCTGGTTTAACAAGAGTTTAGATGGTATTTCTAAGTTCTTTGTTTGAAGTGACGGCTGCCTGCAGACGCGCGCGGGCCCAATGATCGAAGCCGTCGCCCTACTCGCCGGACTCGCAGCGTTGACCGGCGCCGGACTGCTGATGACCGCAACGCTGTTGCGTGGCACAGACGACGACGCTGCAGTAGAACAGGTGAACCGGCTGTTGCCCCAGTCGCAGTGTGCCCAGTGCGGCTACCCCGGATGCCGGCCCTACGCGGCCGCCATTGTTCGCGGCGCGGCCCCGATCAATCGCTGCGCCCCCGGCGGCGAAGAGACCATCGCCGCGCTGGCCCGGCTGTTGCAGCGGGAGCCGGTGGCCCTGGACGCGGACTACGGCACCCACCTGCCTGCCCAGGTCGCGCTGATTGACGAGGCGCTGTGCATCGGCTGCGCCCGCTGCCTGGAGGTCTGCCCGGTGGACGCGATCGTCGGCGCGCCGCGCTTCATGCACACGATCCTGACGGCGCAATGCACCGGCTGCGAACTCTGCATAGCACCCTGCCCGGTCGACTGCATCGGGCTGGAGCCTCGCGGAGCAGCGGCGTGAATGAGCCGCTGCCGTATAACCGGCAACCACCTCGCCCCGCCTGGGGCGTGCGGGTGGAGCCGAACAAGGCGATGTCAACGGCGCAATCCATCTTGATCGCGCCACTGCCGGCACAGGTGCAGCTGCCGCTGGATCTTGGCCCGGAGCGCCAGGCGGAACCGCTGGTGGCGCCGGGCGATGCCGTGCACACCGGCCAGCCAGTCGCGCACCTGGCAGCCACCGTCGGCAATACGATCTGCGCATCGATTTCCGGCCGGGTCAGCGGCATACGTCCGTGCGCCATCCCCGGACCCGGTCAGCGCATCGCCCGGTGCATCGTGATCGATTCCGACGGTCAGGACTCCCGTTACGCAGACTGCACGCCGGCCGGCGACCCCGGCCAGCTCGAGCCTGACCGCCTGCGCGAGCTGATCGCCCGCGCCGGCATCGTCGGCCTTGGGGGTGCGGTATTCCCGACGGCCGAAAAGCTGGGCGGCAAACAAGCGGTGGAGCTGCTGATCCTGAACGGGGCCGAATGTGAGCCCTACATCAGCTGTGACGAAATGCTGATGCGGGAGCGGGCAGAGCGCGTCATAGACGGCGCACGCATCATGCTCCTTGCGCTGGGCTGTGAGCAGGCCGTCATTGCCGTTGAATCGGACATGCCTGCGGCCCGGCTGGCCGTGCGAGAGGTGCTGGACACCGCAGGTGACCCGCGTATCGGCATTGCCGTGGTCACGGCCAAGTACCCGGCCGGTGGC
>CAMYJV010000143.1:0-7661 GCA_947258805.1 uncultured Gammaproteobacteria bacterium
GATTTGTTACAGAATCTCACGCGCCGCGAACGCCCGCCGTTGTGGGGCGAATCGTTGGCAGAGGTTTCTACTCGCGAGCCAGCCTCGCGGGCACAGCGTGAATTATCCACATGGTGGTCGACCGTCTCCAATTTCGCTCGCGACGAAGTGGACCGGGTTGGATTCCAGGTCGTGTTTCTCATAGCTGTCGCACTGGTCCTGCGGCGATCACGTAAGTCCGCCAGGGCCTGGGCTAACGCTGACACGAGTGTTGCCTCGGGGATGTCCGTGTTTGAGAGGCCTTTCGCCCTGGCAACCCTGGCGGCACTGGCACTGACCCCGTGGCTGTACGTCGCGACGCCCCCTGCAGTCGATGACGCGGTTGGTCTGTTGCTCGTGCTGCCAGCATTGCGTCTATTTGTTCCTTTACTGGATAAAGCTTTACATTCGGCCCTGTATCTCCTTGCGTTACTGTATGTGGTAGATCGTCTGCGCGACCTCGTCGAGGCCGCCCCGCTGGTGGCACGTCTCATTTTTCTTGTCGAAATGATTGCGGCCATAGCAATTACAGTCTGGGTGATTCGTACAACCGTTGCTCAGAAAGAAGACGGTTCAGGATCGGCGGACATCTGGGGACGTCGTTTTCGTTTCGTGCTCGAGGCAGGGTCGGTATTGCTGATAGTCGCAACGCTCGCTGCTGCTGCAGGATTCGTGCGACTCGGAGTCTTGATTGGCCACGGTGTTCTAAACAGCGCTTATCTGGCGCTGTTGCTTGTGGCGGTGATTCGGGCGGCCGATGGTGTCATCGCGCTTGCGCTGCACAGCCGGTTCGCGCAGGCGCTATTGATCATTCGTAACAGAACTGAAACCCTTCGTCAGCGCACTAGAAGCGTCCTCACAATTTCGGCAGTCGTCGTCTGGGGCTTGGTAACGCTGGACCTGTTTGCTTTGCGAGACTACCTGATCGGTTTTGTGAGCAGCGTTCTCTTCGCCGAGTTTCAAGCAGGCGCTATCGCTATCTCGCTCGCCGACGTCCTTGCCTTCGTCATTACGATTGTGGCCGCGGTCTTGCTGGCACGAATTGTCACCACGATCCTAGAGGAAGACGTCTATAGTCGTGTCGAACTCGGCCGCGGTGTTCCGTTTGCAATTTCATCTGTCGCCAAGTACGGCATTGTCGCGCTCGGTTTCCTGCTCGCAATCGGTGCGATGGGCATGGGAATGGATCGGATTACGATTCTTCTCGGTGCTTTAGGCGTTGGCCTGGGTTTCGGTTTGCAAAACGTCGTCAATAATTTCGTATCCGGACTCATTTTGATATTCGAACGCCCGATTCAAGTGGGAGATTCAGTTGTAGTCGGCTCCGTGGCCGGGAATATTAAGCGGATCGGTATACGCTCGAGCACGATTCGCAGTTTCGACGGGGCGGATATCACGATACCAAACGGCACTTTGCTCTCGGATGCCGTAACCAACTGGACTATGAGTGACCGGACTCGCCGCATTGAAGTGGCCGTGGGCGTTGCTTACGGGACCGACCCCGACGAGGTCATCGAGGTTTTGAAAGGGGCGCTGCAAGGGCAGAAAGAATTGCTGGAAAAGCCGGCTCCGCAGGTTCTTTTTGTCGGGTTCGGCGACAACAGCCTGAATTTTGTTCTGCGTGCCTGGTGTGCCGACAATGATGACTTTGTGCTAACTAGCAGTAGCATAGCGCTGGCAGTGAATCGCGGCCTCAATGCGCGAGGTATCGAGATTCCGTTTCCCCAGCGCGATCTGCACTTGCGCTCCGTTGCATCGGACGTATCGCTGCCAAGGTAAAAAGGGGTCGAACCGATTTTCAAGGAATGAGGAAAATCGGTTCGACCCCTTTTTTTACGCTTAAGCCGCTTGCGCGGCTTTGTTATTTCTGGTGCCCAGGAGAGGACTTGAACCTTCCACGCACTGAGGCTTGGATAGTCAGCCTTATTAATAATGTGGCCACGCCCTGGAGGACGCCCTGTCGTCTGCGCTAAACACGACGGCCCCCTCTTGGGGGCCGTGGTGTTTGGTGCCCAGGAGAGGACTTGAACCTCCACTACCTTTCGATAACTAGCACCTGAAGCTAGCGCGTCTACCAATTCCGCCACCTGGGCATGCGTGCGCGGGGAAGACGCGGGACTGTACTGACGGCCTCCGGGGTTGTCAATCTCGGAGCCCCGTCCATTCAAGCACTTACGTCCGATCAGTGTTTCTCCTAACATGGGCGTTTCTACAACACGGAACGTGTCACGCCCGTCGCCGAGCCGCCATTTCTGCCCGCACAGATCAGCCGCCCTGCCACGGGTATTCCCGCCAAACCAATGCCAACTAAAGACTACCGCCACCCGGTGCCCGCGCCCGGCCAATTGCTGAAAGTGCTGGCGAAAGCCGGTGTACCCCTGAGCCTGGCCCGCTTCGCCGAACTCCTCGACCTCAAGGGCGACCGGCCGCGCGCCGCGCTGCGCAAGCGACTGCAACGCATGGCAGCCAGTGGCCAGTTGCTGATCAACCGTCGCGGTGAGTATTGCGAGCTGGACAAGCTGGGCGTGGTCGTCGGCCGGGTGTCTGCGCACGCCGACGGGTTCGGATTCCTGCTGCCGGAGGGCGAGGGCGAAGACGTGTACCTGCCGTTTCAGCAGATGCACGCGTTGCTGGACGGCGATCGCGTCGCGGTCCGGGTGACCGAAGGTGACCGGCGCGGCAAGCGCAGTGGCACGGTGGTCGAAATACTCGAGCGCGGGAAGACTTCGGTCGTTGGTCGCTACGAGCGGCGTCACGGCATTGGTTATGCGCTGGAATCCGGGCGCTCTCCGCACCAGTTCCTGGTGCCGGACCATCAGCGGGGCGGGGCGAAACACGGGCAGCTGGTCAAGCTGGAGATCACCGAATACCCGGGAGCCCACACCGAAGCGCAGGGCCGTGTGATTGCGGTGCTCGGCGATGCCGGCGATCCGGGTATGGCAACGGCCGTTGCTATCGAGCAATTCGGCTTGCCCCATGCCTGGCCTGCCCAGGTCAAGGCGGCCGCCGCCGCGTGGGGCCCGCACGTGCGGCCGGGGGACAAGGCCGGGCGGGAAGATCTGCGCGAGCTTTCCCTGGTCACCATTGACGGCGCGGACGCGCGTGACTTCGACGATGCCGTATATGCCGAACCGGCCGGTGACGGCTGGCGGTTGCTGGTAGCCATCGCAGACGTATCGCAATACGTGCAGCCGGACGATGCGCTGGACCAAGAGGCGCGTCAGCGCGGCACGTCAGTATATTTCCCCGATCGGGTCGTGCCCATGTTGCCCGAAGACCTGAGCAACGGATTGTGCTCACTGAATCCGAAGGTGGACCGCCTGTGCATGGTCTGCGACATGCGCATCGGGCCACACGGAAAGGTGGATCGCTCCCGCTTCTATCGGGGCGTGATGCGGTCCGCGGCGCGGCTGACCTACAACCAGGTCGATGAATTTCAGCGCACCGGTAAAGGGCCCGCCAGCCTCAAGCAACTCGCCAACCCCATCGCTCACTTGTATGACGTCTACCGCGTGCTGGCGGCTGCGCGCCGGCGCCGTGGTGCGCTGGATCTCGACCTGCCGGAGGTGAAAATCGAGCTCGACGCGCACGGCCAGGTGGCCCGCGTCCAGCCGCGGCCGCGCAATGATGCCCACCGACTCATCGAGGTCTGCATGATCGCAGCCAACGTCGAGGCGGCGAAGTTTCTCCGGCGGCACCGGCTGGCGACCCTGTATCGGGTGCACGAAGGCCCCGGCGAGCAGAAGTTCGAGGAATTGCGGGTGCTGCTGCAGGGACTGGGCATCGCGGTCCCGGAACAGGCGCGCAAGGAGCCCCGTCACCTGAACAAGGCGCTGCAACAGATTGCGGCACGGCCCGACGCAGACCAGCTGACGGTGGCGGTACTGCGCAGCCTCAGCCAGGCGCTGTACCAGCCGGCCAACCTGGGACATTTCGGCCTGGCGCTCGGTTGCTATGCGCACTTCACGTCGCCCATTCGGCGCTACCCGGATCTGCTGGTTCACCGCGGCATCGGCCACATACTCGACCGCGCTAAACCTGGCAGCTTTCGCTATGACCTGCCGGCGATGGAGCTGGCCGGCAAGCGCTGTTCGGAGCAGGAGCGCCGGGCCGACGATGCGAGCCGCCAGGTCGAGTCGCAGCTCAAGGCCGCCTACCTGCAGCAGCACATCGGCGACACGATGCCGGGCACCGTCACCGGGGTGACGCACTTCGGCATCTTTGTCACGCTGGATGGGCTGTACGTAGACGGTCTCGTGCACGTCACCGCGTTGGGCAACGATTACTTCCAGGTCACGGACGGCGGCATGCGCCTGACCGGTGAGAACACCGGGCGCGCCTATGGGCTGGGCGATGCGGTCAGTGTGCGCGTGGCCCGCGTGGATACCGAGGAGGCCAAGGTTGACCTGGTGCTGGCGGAAGACGTCGAGCCGCGCCGCCAGCGTGGTCCCCGGCGGGGTGCCGGCAGGCGGCGGCGTGGCTGACCGGTTGATCTACGGGGTTCAGGCCGTGCGCAGCATGTTGCGCCGCTGCCCGGAACGGGTGCTGCGGGTTTACGCAGACACGGGGCTGGGCGACGAGCGGCGGGCCCGCGTGCCGGAACTGGACGAGCTGGCGGCACCGCTGGAACAGGTCGATCGGGCGACCCTCGACCGGCTGTGTAAAGGCGGCCTGCACCAGGGTCTGGCCGCGCGGGTCGCAGCCCCGGAAGCCTTGACCGAAGCCGCTGCGAAAGACCTGGTCCACGAATGCTCGGCCCCGCTGTTGCTGTTGCTGGACGGTGTGCAGGACCCGCGGAACTTCGGTGCCTGCCTGCGCACGGCGAACGCGGCCGGTGTCGACCTCGTAGTGGTGAGCCGCAATCGCAACGTGGGCCTGACCCCGGTGGTCAGCAAGGTGGCGGCCGGTGCAGCCGAGATTCAGCCTGTCGCGGCGGTGGCCAACCTGGCCCGTTTCATGGCTTTTCTCCGCGATGCGGGGGTGTTCGTCATCGGCGCCGACGAGGGCGCGCCGGCCGACCTGCATATGGCAGACCTGCGCGGACCGCTCGCCCTGGTGATGGGCGCCGAGGGCGAGGGCCTGCGACGGCTGACCCGGGAGCGCTGCGACCTGCTGGTCAGAATCCCGATGCGGGGCAGCGTGGAAAGCCTGAACGTGGCGGTGGCTACCGGCGTGTGCCTGTACGAGGCGGTGCGCCAGCGGGCCTGAACGCTTGTGCCCGTTCCGGGCTTCGTTTAGCATTCCGCCCCCTGCGGCCCAACCGCAGCACTCCTTGCCACACCGCGTTGCGGGTGGCTTTTACCCGTGAGGAGCCACAATGCGTCACTACGAAATTGTGTTTCTGGTCCATCCGGATCAGAGCGAACAAGTCCCGTCCATGATCGAACGGTATACCGGCATGGTCACCGGCCGCGGTGGCCAGGTGCATCGGCTGGAAGACTGGGGCCGCCGTCAGCTGGCCCATACCATCTCGAAGGTTCACAAGGCGCATTACGTGCTGATGAACATCGAATGCACCGACGAGGCGCTGGACGACATCCTGGGTGCGTTCCGCTTCAGTGACGCGATCCTGCGTCACCTGGTCATTCGCCGGGACGAGGCGATTACCGAGGCATCCGAGCTGGCCAAGCCCGAGGACGACGAGCCGGAGCGCCGTGACGAGGCCCCGGCGGCGGCCGAAGGGCAGGCGAAGCCGGCGGAGGATGCCGCTGATGCCGAACCGGCGACTGCCGACGAGGCAGTAACGGATATTGCTGAAGATGACGCTGCTGACAAACCGGCAGATGAGCCGGCAGACGACGCAGCGGACGAAGCCAAGCAGGCCGCCGGCTGACGCCCGCGAACGAGAATCGGAGACCCAGACACATGAGCAGATATTTCCGCCGGCGCAAGTATTGCCGTTTCACCGCAGAGGGCATCAAGGAGATCGACTACAAGGATCTCGAGACCCTGCGCAACTACGTCACCGAGACCGGCAAGATCGTGCCGAGCCGGATTACGGGCACCAAGATCCACTACCAGCGCCAGCTGGCCGCAGCCGTCAAGCGGGCCCGCTATCTCGCCTTGCTGCCCTACACGGACAGTCACTGACAGCGGGTCGGCCCGGGTGATGACCGGATAATCGTCGCAGATGGCCGCAAACCGCTTCGGTGCCTGGCTCGCCGCACGCCGGGTGCCGCGAGTTGCATTTATCGCGGGCTTCTTTCAACTCGGCCTGTTTGGCGTGTTCAGCACGGCTGTTGTCATGCTGGCCGCCATCGCCCGCGGCTGGCGAGTGGCGGTGACGGACTGTCTGCTCGCCGGGGCTTTGCTGGTGGGCTTTGCGCTGGCAGCCGGCGGACCGTGGCAATTGTTGCGGTGCTGGTGCTGATCTTCTCGATTACCGTCGGTGATACCACGGCTTACTGGATCGGCGCCCTGCAGGCCATGGCGGCGGAGTTCGAGGCGGCCGGCGTGGAACTGGGCAGCCCTGACGTGTTGGCAATGTGGGCGCCGATGATGACCGGCCTGATGGCATCCCTCGCGGTGATCAGCGTGGTGCTGGCGCTGTTGCTGGGCAGCTGGTGGGCCGCCGGGGCGGGTGGCCCGAGCCTTGGCCCGATGTTCCGCAAGCTGCGGTTCGGTAACGTGATTGGCGGCGCTGCGGCCCTGGCAGGGATTGCCAGCATAGCGGGTGGCGGGCAGCTCGCGAACGATCTTCTGCTAGTGCTCGCGACAGGCTTTGTCCTGCAGGGGCTGGCGGTTGTGCATTGGTACGCAAAAGTAAAGCAGTGGCCGTGGCCGCTGCTGCTGGCGGTTTACCTGCCCATGCTGCCGATACTTGTCGGGCCCGTCGTCGCGGCCACGATGTGGTTCGGGGTGGCGGCCGTTGGCTTCGTTGACAACTGGTTCCCGCTGCGCCGGGGCAATAGTAATGTGGTGTAATGACCGGCCGGGTCGCGGCCGTTGGAGTTTGGTCTGATGGAAGTCATTCTGCTGGAAAAAGTCGATAACCTCGGCAACATCGGTGACCGGGTCAAGGTACGCCCGGGCTACGGTCGCAATTACCTGGTGCCGAAAGGCAAGGCTACTGTTGCAACGGCCGCAAACATTGCGGTTTTCGAAGCTCGCCGGTCAGAACTTGAAGCCAAGCAGGCTGAAGAGTTGCGTGCCGCCGAGGCGCGCAGCGCAGAGCTGCATGCCGTGCGTATCGTCATCGAGACTCGCGCCGGCACCGAGGGCAAGCTCTTCGGTTCGCTGGGTACCATCGACATTGCAGAGGCCTGCACGCAGGCGGGCGTACCCGTCCAGCGCAGCGAAGTGCGCATGCCGCACGGCCCGATACGTGTGTTGGGCGAGCACCAGGTGGAATTTCATCTGCACACGGATGTGAACGTGACGATCCCGGTCATGGTCGTGGGCGAAGACGGCAAGGCAATCGTTGCCGATTCCGGACATGCAGATACCCAGCCGGATGTCGATGCCGGGGCAGAAGCGCCTGCTTCGGGCGACCTCGAAGACGCGGGCTGAACGGGCGCCAATGGCCAGTGCGACACCGGCGGAGCTGCGCAGCGATACAGATCGCCTGAATCTGCCGCCGAGTTCGGTGCAGGCCGAGCAGGCCCTCCTGGGCGGCCTGATGCTCGACAACTCTACCTGGGATC
>CAMYJV010000143.1:7669-13674 GCA_947258805.1 uncultured Gammaproteobacteria bacterium
CGCGGGCGGTCTCGCGTACCTGGGCACCCTGGTCAAGGACACGCCGAGCGCCGCAAACGTTGTCGACTATGCCGGCATCATTCGGGAACGAGCGTTGCTGCGCGACCTGATCCGGACCGGCAATGAAATTGCCTCGAGCGCTTACCATACCGAGGGGCGCGCGATCAGCGAACTGGTGGACTCCGCCGAGCGCCAGGTATTCGAAATTGCCGAACGGGGCAAGCGCCGCGGCTCAGGGTTTGTGCGCCTGCGCGAGGTGCTGAACGACGCCGTAGACCGGCTGGACGTGTTGCACCAGTCCGGCGGCATGCTCACCGGTGTTGCTACCGGCTTCAACAAGCTCGATGACCTGACGGCCGGTCTGCAGTCGGGCGACCTGATCATCGTGGCCGGGCGGCCGTCCATGGGCAAAACCACGCTGGCGATGAATGTGGCCGAGAACGTGGCGTTAGGGCTGAGCCAGCCCACCGCCATCTTCAGCATGGAAATGTCTGTCGACCAGCTGGCCTTTCGGCTGATCTCTTCGCTGGGGCGGGTGGATCAGTCGCGCCTTCGCACCGGGCGTTTTGGCGACGACGACTGGAAGCGGATAAACGGCGCCATTCAGCAGATGTCGCAGGCGCCTATCTTCATCGACGACACGCCGGCCATGACGCCCACGGAGGTTCGCGCGCGAGCCCGCCGCCTGCAACGCGAGCACGGGCTAAGCCTGATCGTGGTGGACTATCTGCAGCTGATGCAGGTGTCAGGCACTTCCGAAAACCGCGCCACGGAGATTTCGGCGATCTCTCGTTCGCTGAAGGCGCTGGCAAGGGAGTTGAGCGTGCCGATCATCGCCCTGTCGCAGCTGAACCGCAGTGTGGAACAGCGAACGGATAAGAAACCCGTGATGTCCGACCTGCGGGAATCCGGGGCCATCGAGCAGGACGCTGACGTGATCGTGTTTATTTATCGTGAAGAGGTTTACGACAAGAACACGCCGCGCGCAGGCATTGCCGATATCACCATTGCCAAACAGCGCAACGGGCCGACGGGTGAATTCCCGTTGACCTTCCTCGGCAAGTACACCCGCTTCGAGAATTTCGCGCCGGAAGACAGCGCGTTCTAGCGGATTTCAGTCGGCGAAAAAGCCCATCTTGATGCCGATGATCTCGATGACGTCGTTGTCCTTTAGCTCGCGGGCCTGAGGACCCATCGGGTCACCGTTCACCTTGGCCGGTTCACGGCCAGTCTCGTTTTCAACCTGCACCACGTGGTAGCCGTCGGCGCGACGGGTGATCGCGACCACTTGCGCGCCAGGTCTGCCCAGCGTGGTGACGGCTTTACCGAGGTCGAGTTCGCGGCCGGCGAAGGAACCGTTCAACACCTGCACCTTGGCCATGGGTAAGGGCTTGGCCCCGGCCGCCGTTTCGATAAACTCCTGGCCCCGTCCTGGCGGGGGAGGCGCAGCCATTTCAGGCGGCGGCGCATGCTTGGCGGCCATTTCTGCATTGTCGATGACCATGGTCCGCGCAAACTCGTCGTCCTGATCATCATCTTCTGCGGCGCTGTCGACGAAACGCAGCTGGTGGCGGCCGATGGTAATCAGGTCGCCGTGCTGCAGCGCGTGTTTCTTGATCAGCTTCCCGTTGACGTATGTGCCATTCGTGCTGTTCAGGTCCTCAAGAAACGAATCGTTGAGGATATTGATGATCAGCGAGTGATGGCCGCTCACCGTCGGGTTGTCGATGCGGACATCGTTGTCTGCGAGGCGGCCAATCGTGTACCGCTCTTTCGACATGTTGTACTCGGCGAGCTGGGCTCCATCGACGCTCAGGATCAGTCTAGCCATGGTTCACCACACTATTGGAAGATTCGTTTGAGTCGTGCCAGCAGTCCGGTTCTGGCAGGGAATGCATCCAGCACGTGTGCCAGGATGATGGAAATGTTGTCCTTGCCGCCGTTATCATTACTCAGCTGAATCAGCTGCTTACCCGCGACGTCTAGATTAGCACCAAACGTGCTTATGGTTAAGTTAATGTCTTCGTCTTCGACCATGTCAGACAGGCCGTCGGAGCACAACAGGTAGACGTCGTCGGGGGCCGCTTCCAGCTCGCAGATCGAAACTTCGACGCCCGGCTCGACACCCAGGGCCCGTGTCACGTAGTTGCGGTTGGTCGATCTGGCGGCCTCCTCGGGGGAGTAAAAGCCCCGATCCACCAGCTCCTGGAGCAGGGAGTGGTCCATCGTGACCTGCTCAAACTGCCCGTCCCGCATGCGGTACAGCCGCGAGTCGCCCACGTGGGCGATGGACACGCGGTTATCATAGAACAGGCAGGCCACGATGGTGGTGCCCATGCCCTCACACTGGGGTTGGCTCTTGGCGGTCTGGTGGATCACCTTGTTCGCGCGGCAAATCGCATCCCGAAGGACAATACTTTGGCGCATCAGTCCCGTTTCGGGCTCGGGGTCACCCCGATCCTCCCGCTGGCAGGCCTCGGCGACCAGTTCCAGCACGGTTTTCACGGCAATGCCGCTGGCCACCTCGCCGGCGTTATAGCCACCCATACCGTCGGCGAGGACCAGCAAGCCGGTCGCCAGGCTGGCGCCGATTGCGTCCTCGTTGTGGTCCCTGACTTTGCCAACGTCAGTCACCTGGACGCAGGCAAACTTACTTTCCAGGTTCATGCAAGCGGCCGGCCGACGACTCAGTCTTCGAAATTACTACAACAATCCCGCAGGGCCAATGCCATTGCGCGGCCGTTGGGGTAACGGTCCTCCGGGTCTTTGGCGAGGACCTTGTCGAATACATTGTCTACGCAGGGCGGGAGATCATCGCGAATGGAGCTCAGTGGGGCGTGCCGATCGTTGACGATCTTGTCCATTAATTTGGGAATCGAGTCGGCGCGGAAAGGCGGTGAGCCCACCAGCAGGTGGAATAACGTGATCCCCAGGGAATACAGGTCAGACTGGCCGGTGACTGGGCTGCCGGCAAGCTGTTCCGGAGACATATAAGACGGCGTGCCAAGGATGATACCCGTCTTTGTCCGACTTGTATCCGTTAACCGTGCGATACCAAAGTCAGTGATCTTCAGACTGTCACTGGCTGCGTTGTACATGATATTGGCGGGCTTGATGTCCCGGTGCACGACGTTCTGACTGTGGGCGTAGTGCAGTGCTTCAGCGGCACGGGCACCGAGTTCCAGTACCCAGTGTGGCGGCAACAGATTACCCGTGGTTGCGTAGTGGCTGAGGGACTCGCCTTCGAAGTACTCCATGGCCAGGTAGGCCACGTCGTCATCTTCATCCACATCGTAGATAGCGATGATGTTCTGGTGATTGAGCCGGCCGGCGGATTCTGCTTCGCGCAGGAATTGCTCCTTAGCGGCCTGCAGGTCTTCTTCGCTGAACTCCTCGGCCAGCGCAATCGTCTTGATCGCGACCTTGCGGTTGATCTTCGGGTCCTGGCCCAGGTACACGGTAGCCATTGCGCCGCGACCCAGTACCTTGATGACTTCGTAGCGGCCCAGCCGCTGCCGGCCGCCGTCGTCGGCGGGCCGGGCCACGCGCTTGCCCTTGGCTTCATTCGGGATACCCGCCGCTTCGCGTTCCTGCTTCGCAGCTCCCGACAGCTTCTTCAGTTTGTCGGTGACCCCTCGATAGGCCGGATCGATGGAAGCAAGGTAGCGCAATACCCGTTCGGCCTTGGCGAACTCGCGGCGCTTGCCGTGGGTCACCGCGATGCGATAGAGGCGTTCCTTGGTATCGTCGTTTGGGGGTTGCTGGCGCAGAACGGAAAAAGCCAGATCGAGCTCGTCACCTTCGCCGAGTTTGGGCCCGACCGCCTGCGGCTGCTCGGTTGGCAGTGGTTCGGCGTTGCGCAGGTAACGCAAGGCGACGATGAGGGTAATGCCCAATCCCGAGAACACGATCGCCATGCCAAGGTGCACCCACACGCCGTGGGCCAGCAGCAGATAGGCCTCTGTGGTGAACAGAATTGTGCCAATAAACACGGCCGCCAGGGCCGCGGCATTCAGGCTCATTCCGGGCGCCAGCACCAGGAATATTGCGGCCAGGGCGATTATCAGCAGTAATTCGGACCACTGCAGCCAGCCGGGGCGGATCAGGTAGTCGGTCTGCAACAGATTCGACAGGCTGGTGGCGGTGAGCAGCATGGCCGACATGGCCGGATCGACAGGCGTGCGGTAGGTGGTGTCTGTGGCGATCGCGCCGAGCAGCACGATTCGCCCGCTGATCTCTGCGTGATCCACCGAATCGCTGAGGATTTCATTGGGCGTGATCCGCGAGAAGCCGTCATCGCCAGCAGTGTCCTTGTAGAAACGTGGCAGTACCGTGCGGTTAGTGCCGGTGACGATTTCATGCTCGCCCACAAGCAACCGGCCCTGCGCATCGACGCGCAGCGCCGCCGAACCACCCGCGGCGTGGGCGAGTGCTGCCATGGCGAGCGTGGGCACGGCGCGATCATCTGAGCGCACCAGCAGCGCACTTTGCCTGACGGTGCCGTCTGGATCGGCCCGGAATCCGGCATAGCCGGCGCCGGCGGTCTGAGCACATACTGAAGGCGGCAATGCGACGAGTTCGCGCGCCGGCTGCATGGCCTCAAGAATGCCGGTATTCGGCACCGGAACCGCGAGGCGGTTGCAGGTGTCCAGCCCCTGGGGTTCGCGAGGGTTTGCCGGTGTCAGTGCCACGACACCCTTGCCGGATTTGGCCAGGGATGCTTCGATGGCACGTCGGGCTTCGAACTGTTTGCTGAATCCGGCCAGCCTCTCGGTCAGTGAGTCCATATCCCGGCCTGACTGGTTGGCCCGCTGTTCGAGTTCGAGCAGCGCGTTCAGTTGCCGAATGTCTGGCATGGTGTTGTCGGGCGGGGGTGGCTGGGTAGGCACGATGACCGCCGCACCCGCGGAATTCAGCTTGTCGATCACCCGGGCCAGGCGCGGATCGCTCCACAGGGCATTGCCGGCGGTGCGTGGCCCGGTGTCGACCAGCAGTACCCGGTCGCTCGGGGTCGCCGACCATTGCCGCTGCAGGAAATCGTAGATGGCAAACTCCAGGCGCAGCATGCGGTCGCCGGCTCCGAAGATGAGTGCCAACAGCAGAAACAGCAGGGCCAGCGGCGCGGCAAGGCCAATGCGGGATGGATTCAGGGCAGCATGGGAAAACATCCCCGGATCTTATATAACGCCTGCTCCCGGCGGTGAGAACTGGTTGTCGTTTTGTCGCCCAGTAGGCAGATTTCGGTGCTTGGCGGCAGCACGCCATGAGAGCAGGATCACACTTTTAGCATGGCCAAGGCCCGAACCACTTATCGCTGCCAGGAATGCGGCGTCACCAGCCCTAAATGGCAGGGCCAGTGTGCCGGTTGTGGCGCGTGGAATACCCTCGAGCGCGTCCGTTCAGCGGCGACGGCAGGCTACGCCGGCGAAGTGCGGGGCCGGCGCCTGGCTGACGTGGCCGAGACGGCCATGGACCGCCAGTCCACGGGCCTGGTGGAGTTGGACCGGGTGCTGGGTGGCGGCCTGGTGCCCGGCGCCGTGGTATTGATCGGGGGTGATCCCGGTATCGGCAAGTCAACCTTGCTGCTGCAGGCAACTGCGGCTGCGGGCGGCCGCCAGACGCTCTACGTCAGCGGCGAGGAATCGCTGGCGCAGATTGCGTTGCGAGCCCGGCGCCTTGAAGTCGACCCACAGGGGCTTACCGTGCTGGCTGAGACTCGTGTTGAGGACATTGTGGCCCTCGCGCAGGAAGAGCGTCCCGCCTGCCTGATCGTCGACTCGGTGCAGACGGTTTACAGCGACACGCTGCCCTCGGCGCCGGGATCGGTAAACCAGCTCCGGGAATCTACCGCGCAATTGGTGCGCCTGGCCAAAGCCGATGGCATCGCCGTCATCCTCGTGGGGCACGTCACCAAGTCCGGGAGCATTGCCGGGCCCCGGGTACTTGAGCACATGGTGGACGCCGTCCTGTACTTCGAGAACGAGGCGGGCAGCCGCTACCGGATT
>CAMYJV010000144.1:0-4147 GCA_947258805.1 uncultured Gammaproteobacteria bacterium
AGATGCTTGAGGCTGGCGTGCACTTCGGGCATCAGACCCGTTATTGGAACCCCAAGATGGAACCCTTCATCTTCGGGTCGCGAAACAACATCCACATTATCAACCTGGAGCAGACGCTGCCCCTGTTCGGTTCGGCCTGCGCCTTCGTGCGCAATGTCGTCGCCGATGGCGGGCGGATCCTGTTCGTCGGCACGAAGCGTTCGGCCCGCGAAGCCGTCAGAACCGAGGCCCGGCGCTGCAGCATGCCATTTGTCAGCCATCGCTGGCTCGGCGGCATGCTGACTAACTTCAAGACGATTCGCCAGTCCATCAAGCGGCTGGAGAATATCGAGGAGATGGAGGAGAACGGCACCTTCGAGCAGTTGACGAAGAAAGAGGTTTTGAACCTGCGCCGGGAGCAGGAGAAGCTGGAACGCAGCCTGGGCGGTATCAAGGACATGAAGGGGCTGCCGGATGCGCTGTTTGTCATCGACGTTGGCCACGAGAAGATTGCGGTTCACGAAGCCCGCGTGCTGGGCATCCCCGTCGTCGGAGTAGTCGATACGAACTGCTCGCCCGCGAAGGTCGATTACGTGATTCCGGGTAACGACGATGCGATGCGGGCAGCCCAGCTCTACGCGAGAGGCATTGCCGACGCGGCGCTCCAGGGCAAGGAGTCAATTCCGGCCATTCCCGGCGGCGAAGACGAGTTCGTGGAGCTGGACGAAGAGGGCAAGCCCCGCGAGCGGGCTGCGAAACGGGCGCCGGCGCGCAAGCCCGCGCGCAAGAAGCGGACCAGCGCCAAGCCGGCCGCCAAGACGGCGGCAAAGTCCAAGGCCGATGAGGCCACGGCGACCGAGACCGCAGAAGCCCCGGCCGCCGAGGCTCCCCCGACCGGTGATGACGCACCAGCCAAACCCGATGTGAAGCTGGCAGCGGCTGCTGATGCGACGGCGGAGGCACCGGCCGAATCCGCAGTAGACACCAAGGACGACAAAGACGAGTCGTGAGCGCAGCGGCGCAGGTAGGAAAAATGGCAATTACAGCAAGTCAGGTAAAGGAACTGCGCGAGCGCACGGGCGCCGGCATGATGGAGTGCAAGCAGGCCCTGGTGGAAACCGGCGGCAACCTGGACGAGGCACAGGAACTGTTGCGGAAGAAAGGTCAGGCCAAGGCAGAGAAAAAGGCCGGGCGGATTGCTGCCGAAGGTCGCATTGAACTGGCTGGCGGCGGGGATCACGCGGTGCTGGTTGAGGTCAATTGCGAGACAGATTTTGTCGCCAAGGATAAAAACTTTCTCGCGTTTGCCCGACAGGTCGCAGAACTCGCTCTGCAAACCGGGACGGACGATGTCGCCGGGCTGATGGCGCAGGCGGTGGACGATGGCACCCTTGAGGATGTGCGACTGGCGCTCGTGGCGAAGATTGGCGAGAACATCAACGTCCGGCGTCTCAGTGGCTTGAGGCCGTCGGGTGCGATCGGCTCGTACCTGCATGGCACCCGCATTGGCGTCATCGTCGATGTGGAGGGAGGTGACGAGGCCCTGCGCAAGGATCTGGCGATGCACATCGCTGCAACTAATCCGCGCTGCGTGTCGGCCGACGATTTGCCGCCGGCCGAAGTCGACAAGGAACGCGCGATCCTGTCTGACCAGGCGGCCCAGGAGGGCAAGCCACCGGAAATAGTTGCAAAAATGGTAGAGGGCCGGCTCAGGAAGTATCTCAATGAGATTACCTTGCTGGGTCAGCCTTTTGTTAAGGATCCCGATGTCAGCATCGGCCAGTTGCTGGACCGGGAAGGTGCCCGGGTGCATGCCTTCCTGCGACTTGAAGTTGGCGAAGGTGTCGAAAAGCGGGCCGAGGACTTCGCGGCTGAAGTTCAGGCCCAGGTCGAAGCTGCAGGCGGCTGAGCAACGGACTGCGGGTAACCCTTGTCGATTGCGTTAGACTGGTAGAAAACCCCGCCCCGGCGGGGTTATTTTTGGGTAAATCGGAGCAATAGCCGCGTGGATGACCGCCCCTTGCCCTATCGCCGGATCCTGCTGAAGCTCAGTGGTGAAGCACTGCTGGGCAAGGAAGACTACGGCATTGACCCTGCCGTGTTGTCGCGCATCGCGGACGAGGTCAAGCAGGTCCTGGCCCTGGGTGTGCAGGTCGGGGTCGTGATCGGGGGCGGCAATATCTTTCGCGGTGCCGGCCTTGCCCGTGCTGGCATGGACCGCGTGACCGGCGACCATATGGGTATGCTGGCCACGGTCATCAATTCCTTGGCCATGCAGGATGCGATGGAGCGGGTGGGGATCTATGCCCGGGTCATGTCTGCCCTGCAGATTCACGAGGTCTGTGAGGACTACATTCGGCGGCGTGCGATCCGCCACCTTGAGAAGGGGCGGGTTGTGGTTTTCGCGGCGGGCACCGGCAATCCGTTCTTTACCACGGATACGGCTGCAGCCCTGCGCGCCATCGAGATTGGCGCTGACGTGCTGGTCAAAGCCACGAAGGTTGATGGCGTCTATGACGATGACCCGTTAAAAAACCCGGCGGCAAAGCGCTACGATCTGTTGTCCTTTGACACCGTCATCAACGATAAGCTCAACGTAATGGATACGACGGCCGTCGTGATGTGCCGCGATAACGGGCTCCCGATTCGGGTCTTCAGCCTTAACGAAGAGGGTGCCCTGCTGAGCCTCGTTGGCGGTGAGGATGTAGGCACGCTGGTGTCTGCCGGCTGAAGCCAATCGACAGAGGACTGGAACAGGTGATCGACGACATCAGGAAAGACGCCGCTCAGCGAATGCGCAAGAGCGTCGAAGCACTGGGCCAGGCAATGCGCAAGCTGCGCACGGGGAGGGCCCAGCCGAGTCTCCTGGAACATCTGATGGTGGACTACTACGGGTCGGATGTACCGCTGACGCAGGCCGCGAATATCGCGGTGGAGGATTCGCGGACACTGACCGTGACGCCTTGGGAGCAGAAAATGGTAGCTGTGATCGAGAAGGCGATTATGAATTCCGATCTCGGTCTGACTCCCTCATCAGCCGGCACGGTGATTCGAGTGCCGCTGCCGGCCCTGACGGAGGAGCGACGCAGGGACCTGGCCAAGCTCGTCAAGCAGGAGGCAGAGAACGCACGGATCGCGGTACGCAACATCCGGCGTGATGGGCTGCATGACTTGAAAGAGCTGCTGAAAGAGAAGGAAATCACCGAGGATGAAGAGCGCCGCGGTCAGCAGCTGATGCAGGAAATCACCGATCAGCACGTGGCCGATATCGATCGGATCTCAGAAG
The DNA here is from genome assembly GCA_947258805.1 of uncultured Gammaproteobacteria bacterium. The sequence continues at coordinate 3,266 of CAMYJV010000144.1, forward strand.
AAAAACAGAAAGAAATCATGGCATTCTAGAGGTTTAATAAAGTAAATCCTGATGTCTGAAATCTGCTCTGAAACGGCCAGCGCCACGCCCCGCCACGTCGCCATCATCATGGACGGTAACGGTCGCTGGGCAACGGTACACGCCAAGGCCCGGCACGCGGGCCATCGCGCCGGTGTGCGGGCCGCGCGCGCCATTGTCGAGGCGTCGGTGGAGGCGGGCGTCGAGGTATTGACGCTGTTCGCGTTCAGCAGCGAGAACTGGAGTCGGCCGACGGACGAGGTGAACGGGCTGATGCGGCTGTTCGTCGAAGTGCTGCAGCGCGAGCTGGATGCACTGCACGACAACGGGATTCGCCTGCGCTTCGTGGGTGCGCGTGACCAGTTGCCCACGATCCTCCAGAAACGCATGGCCGACGCCGAGGCCCAGACCGCAGGCAACTCGCGCATGACGCTGGTCGTGGCTATCGCTTACGGCGGTCGCTGGGACGTGCTGCAGGCCGTGCGTCGGATTGCCAGCAAGATCGAGGCCGGGGAATTGAAGGCGGGCGAAGTGGACGAGGGCGTGGTATCCCGGCACCTGTCCCTGGCCGGCCTGCCGCCGCCGGACCTGCTGGTTCGCACCGGGGGTGAGTACCGGGTGAGCAATTTCCTGTTATGGGACCTGGCCTATACCGAGGTATTTTTCTGCCCCACGCTGTGGCCCGATTTCGACCTCGCGCAGCTACAGGCGGCGCTGGAATTTTTTGCCCAGCGGCAGCGGCGTTTCGGTCGCACGGCCGAGCAACTGGAAGTTAACGCCGATTGACGGCTGGTATGCCTGAACCGCAGATCTTCGTGTTCTGTCTGGCCTGAGGCGGCCGATGAATAAGCTGCTGACACGCAT
>CAMYJV010000144.1:4169-10525 GCA_947258805.1 uncultured Gammaproteobacteria bacterium
AGCCGCGGCCTGGGAGTGGGGCGGTTTCGTCGGCAAGAACGCGACGCCGTGGCGGCTCGCTTTTGCGGCCTTGGTCGCCTTAGCGCTTGCCCTGCTTGGCACGCTGGTTCCAGATAAAATACCTTTGATGCCAATACTTTACGGGTCATTACTTTGGTGGATTCTCGCAGCTGTGCTGGTGCTGCGCTTTCCGGTGAATTTGCCGGTCATCTGGCGCTTGCCGTGCGGGCTGCTGGTTCTGATTCCTGCCTGGCTGGCCATGCTGGCCGTGCTGCGCAGTCCTGCCGGCGGCCCGCAGTTATTGTTGCTCGCGCTGGCTGTTATCTGGGCGGCCGATGTGGGCGCGTATTTCACCGGGCGGCGCTTTGGCCGGACACGGCTCGCGCCCCGGGTGAGTCCCGGCAAGACCTGGGAGGGCGTCGGCGGCGGATTGACCGCGACGGCGCTGGTGGCGGCGGCTGGCGCCTGGGCGCTGAACCTGCCGATACCGAGCCTCGTGCTGATTTCGGTTGCCGCTGCCGCCATTTCCATCATCGGCGACCTGACCGTCAGTATCTTCAAACGGGCAGCAGGCCTGAAGGACAGTGGCAGCCTGTTTCCAGGTCACGGCGGCGTGCTGGATCGAATTGACAGCCTCACCGCTGCAATGCCGCTATTCGTGGTGTGCGCCGTCTGGCTCGGCTTGTTGCCGTCATGACCAGGCAAGTGTTGCAACCGGGGACCTTGGGTTGCGATGATCCGTGCCTGAGACACCCCAGCAAGGTGTGGCCCGCAAGGCCGCCCCGCTGCGTCGCGCGCCCAACAGGTTATAAGTGATCACTGATGCCAGGTTTCCTGACTTCCCTGCTGTCCTTCCTCGTTGCGATCGCCATCCTGGTGGCTGTCCACGAGTGGGGGCACTACATCGTGGCGCGGCTGGCCGGCGTCAAGGTGCTCCGATTTTCCGTCGGCTTTGGCAAGCCCCTGTGGCTGCGTCGCGGGGGGCCAGATCAGACAGAGTACTGCCTGTCGGCAATTCCCATCGGCGGCTATGTGCGGCTTCTGGACGAGCGGGACGGCACCGTCGCAGACGCTGAGCGGGGCCGCGCCTTCAACCGCCAGCCCGTGCCGGCGCGAATCGCGATTCTGTTTGCCGGTCCAGGCATGAATTTTCTATTCGCCATCTTTGCCTACTGGGTCATGTTCGGCATCGGTGTACCCGGCCTGCAACCGGTGATTGGCGAAGTTGAGCCTGACTCGATTGCCGCTGCTGCCGGGATTCGGTCAGACGACGTCATCGTTGAGGTTGGCGACCGGGAGGTAGCAACCTGGGAAGGTACCGTGATTGCGATGCTCGATGAAATGCTCGCCAACGGTGACATCAGGATGCGCGTGGAAGGCGCGGGCGGCCCGCGTGAGGTTCGGCTGGCCACTGCCGGCCGCGAATCGGAATTGACTGAACCCGGCCAGCTCTATGAAGTCATCGGTCTGCGGCCGTGGCGCCCTCGGCTAGACCCGGTGATCGACGAACTCACCAGCGGGGGCCCTGCGGAGCAGGCGGGCCTGCTGTCCGGCGACAGAATTCTCTCCGCTGACGGCGAAGCGTTTGCCGACTGGAGCGCGTGGGTGGAATTCGTGCGGGCCCGGCCCAATGAGACGGTCCTGGTAACCCTGCGCCGCGGCGAGCAGCGGCTGGAGTTGCCGCTGGCTATTGGTGCGGTGGAGTCCGGCGAGGCTCTGAAGGGCAGGATTGGGGCGTCGGTATCGGTGCCTGCCGATCTCTACGAGGGCCGGCGCGCCCTGCAGCGTTACGGTTTCATCGGTGCGGCCGCAGCCGCGGTGGAAAAAACCTGGGACATGTCGGCCCTGACCGTTCGCATGATCTTGCGCATGGTGACCGGTGACGTGTCCGTGAAGAACATCAGCGGTCCGATCAACATCGCGCAGTTTGCGGGCTATAGCGCCAGTGGTGGCCTGACGACTTTTCTGGGTTTCCTGGCCATCGTCAGTGTGAGCCTGGGGATACTCAATCTGTTACCGGTGCCGATGCTCGATGGCGGCCAGATCCTCTACCAACTGGCGGAAGCGGTGAAGGGGAGCCCGTTGTCGGAGCAGACGCAGGTAATTGGGCAGCAGGTTGGAATTCTGTTCCTGTTGATACTGATGAGCTTCGCTTTCTATAACGACCTGTCGCGCCTGTTCGGCTGATACTGAATGGTCGCCAGTCTTTTTTACCGCTTCACACGGTCAGTTCGGCATAGATCACTGGCCGTGCTGCTGCTTGCAGTTGCGCTGCCCGCGCCGGCACAGGAGCAAGCTGACCTGGTGGTTCGGGACATTCGCGTAGAGGGTCTGCAGCGCATCTCCGAAGGCACGGTGTTCAACTACCTGCCGATCAACATTGGTGACACCCTGGACGGGCAGCGCGTCCAGGAGGCCCTGCGCGCCGTTTACCGTACGGAGTTCTTCCGGGACGTCGAGATGCGCTGGGACAAAGGCACGCTGATTATTGCCGTAGCTGAGCGGCCATCCATCGAGTCCCTGACGATCACCGGCAACAAGGACATCAAGACCGAAGACCTGGAAGAGCCGCTGGCGAAGATCGGGCTGAAAACGGGACGCATCTTCAACCGTTCGGTGCTGGAAGAGGTTGAGCAGTCACTGACCGATCAGTATTTCAGCCAGGGCAAATACGGCGCCAGCGTGAAGGCGGCGGTCGAGGATCTGGCCGACAACAAGGTCAGCGTCGAAATCAAGATCAAGGAAGGCGACCGGGCCCGCATCCGGCAGATCAACGTGGTGGGCAACTCCAGCTACGACGATGAGCGGCTGCTCGACAAGTTCGCGCTGCGCACGCCGAACCTGCTGTCCATGATTCGCCAGGACGACCGCTATTCGCGCGAAGCGCTGTCGGGCGACCTCGAAACCCTGCGTTCTTTCTATATGGACCGCGGCTTTGCAGATTTCCGCATCGACTCCACCCAGGTGGCGATTTCGCCGGCCAAGAAGGATATTTTCATTACGGTCAACATCACTGAGGGTGACCGCTACGTTGTCGATGATGTGCGTCTTGCCGGTGAGCTGATCTTGCCGGAAGAGAGCCTGAACCCCTACGTGGCCATCAAGCCCGGGCAGACGTATTCGCAGCGGCTGATTGCCCAGAGCGCCGACCTGATCCGCTTGCGACTGGGTGAAGAGGGCTACGCCTTTGCGTCCGTAGAGCCTGTGCCCGAACTCGACCGGGAGGCCAAGACTGTCGGCGTGACGCTCTACGTGGAACCGCAAAACCGCGTCTATGTTCGGCGGGTAAATTTCAACGGTGCGGACTCCACGAACGATGAGGTCTTCCGTCGCGAGATGCGGCAGTTCGAGGGCGCGTACCTGTCGAACAGCAAGCTGGAGCGTTCTCGGGTGCGGCTGCAGCGGCTACCTTACGTGGAGCAGGTTAGCGTCGAAACTGAGCCGGTGCCCGGGACGCCGGACGTGGTCGACGTGGAATTCGATATTACCGAGGGCTTGCCCGGACAGTTTGGCGGCGGACTCGGGTTTTCCGAGTCTCAGGGCGTGGTGCTGAACGGCAACTTCGTGCACACAAATTTCCTCGGCACGGGCAACCGAATTTCGGCGGACATCAATACCGGTCGTTACCGGACTGTCTATAGCCTGGCCCATACGAATCCTTACTGGACTATCAACGAGGTCAGCCGCACGATTCGCCTGTCTTACCGGGACATCACGCAGTTCACGTCGGACGCATCGGACTTCAGTACCGAAACCTACTCGCTGGCAATGGAATTTGGTTATCCGTTGACGGAATTCCAGCGCATCCTGTTCGGTGTGAGTTTCAATAGCGCGGAACTCTTGTCGAATACTTTCAGCACCTTCCAGGCGCAGGAGTGGGTGCTCAACAACGGCAACTTCTTCCGGGCCGATATCAATACGCTGGGCACTGAATTCAACACCATTGAGCTGACGGGCGGGTGGATTTACGACACCCGGAACCGGGCCCTCTTTGCCGACCGGGGCAGTCGCCAGCGCCTGCTGTTTGGCGTCACCAGCCCGTACGGCAGCGACGTAGACTTCTATACGCTTACCTACAATGCCCGGAAGTTCTTGCCGTTAACGCGCTATTTCACGCTGTCCTTGAGCGGTGAGGTTTCCTACGGCGACGCCTTTTCCAACACGGAGTCTATCCCGCCGTATCGCCGGTTCTTTGCCGGTGGGCCGGACTCCGTGCGCGGCTATGCCGAGAACAGCCTCGGCCCGATCGACACTTTTGGCAATCCCTACGGCGGCAACCTGTTGATCACGGGTCAGGCAGAGCTGATCCTTCCCCTGCCGCAGGCCTGGTCGTCGCGCGCGCGCCTGGCCGCTTTCCTCGACGCGGGTAATGTGTACGACACTGGTGGTGTGACATTTTTCGAACGCAACGGCGTCTCCGAGTTAGAATACAAGCCTGACGACTCCGGGTTAAGATACTCAGTGGGTCTGGGAGCACAGTGGCTCGCACCGCTGGGCCTGTTCCGTTTCAGTTACGGATTTCCGCTGAACGCTGAAGACGGTACCGATCGGATTTATGGCGACGAGACGGAGAATTTCCAGTTCTCGATCGGCGGGGCATTCTAGGAAACGATGACGGTGAAGATGAAATTTGAGATTCGCAAGGGTCTGCTGCTGGCGGCAGTCCTGTTAGGTCTGCCGGGCGTGGGGCTGGCACAGGACATCAAGATTGGCTTCGTGAACATCGCGAGGCTCATCAGTGAAGCGCCGCAGGCGACTACGGCGATGGCTGCATTACAGGAAGAATTTGCGCCGCGGCAACGCGAACTCGTATCCATGCAAACCAGCTTCCAGGAACGCCAGGAACAGCTGCAGCGCGACCAGGAAGTGATGGGCCCCGACGAGCGCCAGAACGCCGAGCGAGATCTGCGCAAGGAAGAACGGCAGCTCGCTCGCAGCCTGGAAGAACTCAACGAAGATGCCAATCTGCGCCGCAACGAAGAGCTGGCGAAACTGCAGCGGGAAATCCTTCGCGAGGTAGCCACCTATGCGCGCGAAGCGGGTTACGATCTGGTGCTCGGCGAAGGGGTTTTCTACGCCAGTTCTGCCGTGGACATTACCTCCGACGTGCTGAACAGGTTGCAGAGCGCGACAGGCGCCGGCGAGTAGCCATTCACTTTTCGTGGCCCGCGCGCCCATCGCCTTGGCCATATTCCGCAAAATCTGCGCGGCGCGTGGGCTCGCCCGAGTCCTGCCGGGCCCCCAGCCGCTTGAGCCTGTGACATCCACGTCTCCGCGGCGCATTCCTCGCGGCAACCTATAATCGGGCAATGGGGAACAGCAGGCGGGCGCAGACAGACGTGGCTGGCGGCCATCAGGGGCCAGGGCGGCGCGGTGGATAGTTTGCTACCCGGGTTCGGCGGGGTGGATGAAGTCGGGCGTGGGCCGCTGGCCGGCCCGGTGGTTGCCGCGGTGGTGGTGCTGGCTCCAGGACAGGCGATTGCCGGGGTGCGCGACTCCAAGCTGTTGTCGCCGAAGCGCCGCGAAGCGCTCGCTGCAATCATCCGCGCCGAAGCCGCAGGCTGGGCTATTGCTCGCTGCAGCCCCGCCGAGATCGATGAGCTCAACATCCTCAATGCGTCTCTGCTCGCCATGCGGCGGGCCGTATCGGCGCTTGTGCAACGGCCGGCGCACCTGCGCATAGACGGCAACCGTGCGCCGGACCTGGAGGGCTTCACTGGCCGGATCGAAACGGTTATAGGCGGCGACCGTACCTGTCCAGCTATCGGGGCGGCGTCAATTCTCGCCAAAGTCAGCCGCGATGCAGAGATGTGTGAGCTCGACGCCCGCTATCCCGGCTATGGCTTTGCTCGCCACAAGGGTTACCCCACCGTGGCGCACCGCGACGCCCTTGCGCAGCTGGGGCCCTGCGACATTCATCGGCAGAGCTTCGCGCCGGTGCGCGCCGCCGCGGCGAGCTTGAGGCTGGGCCGTTGAGCACCGGCTTCATTCACCTGCACCTGCACACCGAGTATTCCATCGGCGATAGCGTGGTGCGGGTCAAAGAACTCGCAAAAGCGGCCGCGGCTGCCGGCATGCCGGCGGTGGCGATGACCGACCGCGCCAACCTGTTCGCGATGGTGAAATTCTATCGGGCCGCGATGGCGTGCGGGGTGAAGCCCATCATTGGCGCGGAGATCCTGGTGCAGGAACCGGACACCGAAGATGCGCCGTCGCCGCTGGTCCTGCTGTGCAAATCGCGGGATGGTTATCACTCATTGTCGAAACTGCTGACGCGGGCCTACCTGGAAGGCCAGCAGGGCGGCGTGCCTGTCGTCAGTCTCGACTGGCTGTTGCCGGCCCGCGGGCTGCTCGCG
>CAMYJV010000145.1 GCA_947258805.1 uncultured Gammaproteobacteria bacterium
GCCCACGATGCTGCGATCCAGCAAGCGCAGCAAGTCCCGCTGTTCGTTAAAGGCCTGGAACAGCTGCTTCAGCGTCTCGACATCGGACAGCTCGTGGCAGTCCATCAGCTTGGTCTCGCCGGAAACTACGAACCCGGACTGCTCAAGTTCGATGTCCAGGGCTTTCTGCGCGATCGTGACCGCATCGATCAGCAGATTGTTAATGGTCTCGCGCATGCCATGGAGCTGCTGCACCATGTCTGTGCGGATGTCCCGCAGTTCCCGCTCCTGGTAATGCTCGTTCAGGAAATTGGCCGCGCGCTGCAGCTCGTCGGCGGAATAATCTCGTTCCATTTGCAGAATGCGGTTCTGCACTTCCTTGTCGTTGACCACCAGGATTGCCAGAACCCGGCAATCGGACAGCGGGAGAAATTCGATCTGCCGCAGTTTCATCTGGCTTTGTCGCGGCAGCGTAACCACCGAAGCCAGGCTCGTGATGGCCGACAACGCGCCCGAGGCCCGCGTGGCCAAAGACTGGGAATCAGCCGTCGTTTCCTCGTCTAGCTGCGCCTGGAGCTGCTGCAGTTCGCGGCTCCGCAGGGGCTGCAGCTTGACGAGCGTATCGACAAAGAATCGATATCCCTTGGCCGTCGGCACGCGACCTGCCGAGGTGTGCGGCGCAGATACGACACCAAGTTCTTCCAGGTCCGCCATCACGTTACGAATGCTGGCCGGACTCAGGGACAGGCCGGAATGGCGAGCCAGCGTCCGCGAACCTACCGGCTGGCCCTCGCGGATGTAGTGCTCGACCAGCGCCCGCAGGATCTGCCTCGCGCGGTCTGTTGGTTCCGGGGTTTCGTGGTCGGGTTGCATGTCAAAATCGCCAGCGGAGATCCAGCCAGATGATGCCTGATTGCAAGCTAGCAACGGCGCCGAAAATCTGTCAAGGAGAACTCCCGTCGCCCGGCCCCCTTGCCGCGCTGCAGACGGCAGGGCTAATGTTGGCCGGCGGGGCGCAGAATGCGGGCCACCGACCCAACAGGACATAAGCTGCTCATGGCCAATCCATTCGACAACATTGCGCTGACCGGCAACTGGCGCGACCCGAAAGCGGGCGAATCCATCGCGGCCCTGTCGGGGCACCTGCTCGAGCGCGGCTGCGCGGTGGCCGTGGGCGGCGCCTATCGCGGGCCCGACTTGCCGGATCGCGTGCGTCGCGCCGACGACGACTCATTGATGGACGGCGCCGATCTCATCATTGCCGTGGGCGGTGATGGCACGATGTTGTATGCCGCGCGCTTCGCCGTATCGGCGGCCGTGCCGCTGCTGGGCATCAACCGCGGCCGACTGGGGTTCCTGGCCGATATCAGCCCCGCCGACATGCTGGCCGCCGTCGACCGCGTGCTGGCAGGCGAGTGCGAACGCGAGCGGCGCCGCCTGTTGCGCGCGCAAATCGTCTCCGAGCGGGGCGCGGCGGCGGGCGAGGCGTTGAACGACGTGGTTGTAAAGCGCCTGGACTCCGGCCGCATGTTCGAGTTCGAAACCCTGGTGGACGACGTTTACGTGAATACGCACAGCGGTGATGGCTTGATCGTTGCCACACCCACCGGTTCGACTGCTTACGCGCTGAGCTGCGGCGGCCCGATCCTGACGCCCCAGCTGGACGCGCTGGTGCTGGCCCCGATTTGTCCGCATACCCTGAGCGACCGGCCCATCGTGATTCCGGGCAACAGCAGGGCGGAGATTCGCCTCCGCGAGCAGGATGAAGACGCGGCCGCCGTGTGCTGCGATGGTGACGTCATCGGTCAGATCGGTGCGGGCGATCGCCTCCTGGTCACCGCCAGCAAGCAAACCCTGGAGCTGATCCATCCGCCCGGTTACGACTTCTACGAGATTCTGCGCGGCAAACTCCACTGGGGGCGCAGCAACCGGCAATCGCAGCGGCCGGGCTGAGCGTCGGTGCTAAGCAGCCTGCACATCCGCAACCTGGCCGTGGTGGCCACGGCCGACCTGGAATTTGCTGACGGGCTCAGCGTGATGACCGGTGAGACGGGCGCGGGAAAATCTATCCTGGTCGACGCGCTGGCCCTGGCACTCGGTGCCCGCGGCGAAGCGCGGCTGGTCCGCAGTGATGCGCCGCGCGCCGAAATTTCAGCGGTGTTCGATGCTGCCACGCTGCCAGAAAGCGCGCGGGCCTGGCTGGCAGAGCAGTCCCTCGAACAGGATGAAGATTGCGTGGTGCGCCGGGTAGTGACTGCAGAAGGCCGTTCCCGCGGCTTCATTAATGATCAACCGGTGAGCATGCAATCATTGCGGGACTTGGGTGAGCGCCTGCTGGATCTGTGCGGCCAGCAGGCCCATCTCCTGCTGCGCCACGCAGGCGCCCAGCGTGAGCTGCTCGACCAGTTCGGCGGCCACACCCACCTTGTCGAAGGCATGCAGCTTGCGCATGCCGAGTGGCGGCGCGCGCACGATGAACTGGATGCGCACGATGTCGCCAGCCGCGACCGCGAACAGCGCGCCGAACTGCTGCAGTTCCAGGTGCAGGAACTGGCCGGCCTGGACCTGCGACCGGGTGAGTACGCCGAGCTGGAGCAGCTCCAACGGGTCCTGGGTGCCGGCCAGCGCCTGGAAACTGGGCTACAGGACGCGTTGACGGCTCTATACGAAGCTGAAGAAGGCTCCGCGCAGCAGATCCTCGGACGGGCTGCGCAAAACCTCCATGAGCTGGCGAATACGGATCCGGATATCGGTCCGGCCGCGCGCCTGGCGGAAGAAGCCGGCGTGCTGGTCAGCGAAGCGGCCACGGCCATTCGTGAACGCCTGGCCGGCTTGAACCACGACCCGGAACGCGAAGCAGAAGTCAGTCAGCGACTGTCTGATGCCCGCGCCCTGGCACGCAAGCACCGGGTCGAGCCCGACGCGCTGCCGGCGCTCCACGCACAACTCGCAACCGAATTCGACTCTATTACGCACAGCGAGACGCGGCGGGCAGAACTAGCCGGTGTCCTGGCGATTCGCGAGTCGGCATTGCAGGACGCCGCCACCGGCCTCAGCGCGGCCAGGCATGCGGCTGCAGCGGGGCTAGGCAAGCAGGTCACCGAACAGATGCAGGCATTGGGCATGCCCGGTGGCCGATTCGAGGTGGAACTACGGCCGCGGGACAACGGAGAAATCGGCGCCCATGGCGCCGAGACCGTGGCATTCATCGTTGCGGCCAATCCGGGCCAGGCGGGCGGCCCGCTCGCCCGGGTTGCGTCTGGCGGAGAACTGTCGCGCATCAGCCTGGCCCTGCAGGTTGCGGCTCGCAAGAAAAAGGGCCTCGCCCCCACCCTGATATTCGACGAGGTAGACACCGGCGTCGGCGGCCGCGTGGCCGAAATGGTGGGGCAGCAGCTGCGCGCGCTGGCTGGCCGTGGGCAGGTGCTGTGCGTGACCCACCTGCCGCAGGTGGCCAGCCAGGCAGACAATCACTTCCGGGTCAGCAAGCACACGGACAGCGGCCAGACAAGCACCGCGGTGGTGGCCCTCGATACCGGCGAACGAGTTGAGGAGCTGGCGCGCATGCTGGGCGGCCTTAAAATCACCCAGCGCACTCGGGACCATGCGCGGGAAATGCTCGCGGCTGCAGAAACACGCGACGAGCCGCAGCTTGCGCAGCAAGACAGCTAATCTGGGCTTTCGCGGCGCTTGGGCCGCACGTACAGCGTCAGGTTGTGCTCGACGAGTTCAAAACCGTGGTCGGCCGCAATTTCGCGCTGCAGGCGCTCGATGTCGTCGTTCATGAACTCCACCACCCTGCCCGTCTCGACGCAGACCATGTGGTCGTGGTGCCGGCCCGTCTCCAGCTCGAAGACGGAGTGGTCGCCCTCGAAATTGTGGCGCACCACGAGCCCTGCCGCCTCGAACTGGGTCAGCACGCGATATACCGTCGCCAGGCTGATGTCCTCGCCACCCTCCGTGAGCAGGCGATAAATGTCGTCCGCACCCAGATGCTGATCAGGGTGCGTCTCCAGTACGCGCAGAATGCCCAGCCGCGGGGCGGTCTTGCGCAGGCCCGCTTTCTTCAGATCGGGTGGCGGCACGCATCCCTTCCGTGTTCCCCATCGGGTATCATCTCGCGCCGATTATGGGCCACCCGTCGCCACCTCACCAGATCGCAAAACCGGTGCTTACACTGAGCAGCAAAGGAATTCTGAGCGTCGCGCTCATCGGCGTCTGCCTGCTGGCAGGCTGTGTCTATCGTGTCGATGTGCAGCAGGGCAACCTGCTGGAGTACACAGACATCCAGGCCGTGAAGCCCGGCATGACGCGCAGCCAGGTCCGTTTTCTACTGGGCACGCCGGTGGTGGAAACTCCTTTTGATAAGTCCCGCTGGGACTACGTCTACTATTTCAGGAAAGGCCGCGGCAACAGGGCCGATCGACGTTGGCTGATCGTGCTGTTCAGCGATGAACGCGTCACCGAGATTCGCCGCGACGTGCAGGTGGAGCCCAGCTGATCAGCCCTCCGCCGGCCCATTCCGACTGCCCATAGTCCGGCCGCGCGCCGCCAGTTCCCGCCGGGCATCCCGCGGGTCGAGCTGCAAGGGCCGGAGCACCTCCACGCGGTCGCCCGCGGCCAGGCAATGATTGCCATCCACAACGCTACCGTAAACAGCCAGCGGTGCCGTGGCCAGGTCGAGTTCCGGGAACCGCGCGTCCAGCTGCGCCTTGCGCACCGCCTGCCGGGCCGTCGTGCCACACGGCACCTTGAACGCCACGAGCTCCTGGCGACCCGGCAATGCACAGACCACCTCGACCGCAAGGGCCTCGTCGTCCCCTGCAGGCGCGACAGGAGACGAGGGGTTGTCGCCCGGCTCAGCCATACACCACAGCGGCACGCGCAACGAAAGCATCAACGAGCCGGTTACAGGTCTGTTCAAAGGCCGCACCCAGCACCAGGTCCTTCACGGGATTGGAGAAAGCAAAGCGCATCCGCAGGTCGACCTGGCAATCCGCAGCGCCGAGGGGCTTGAAGCGCCAGTCGCCGTGCAACTCGCTGAACGGGCCTTCCACCAGTTCCAGGGTCATGGCCTCGGGCGGGTCCAGGCGGTTGCGGGTTGTGAGCCCGCCGGTCAACGGCCCCATGGCCATTTCCAGCTGCCCGGTCAACTCATTGTCATCGCGCGCCAGCAACCGCGCGTCGGCACACCACGGCACGAACTCTGGGTAGCGCTCGACGTCGGCGACCAGCGCGAACATCTGCGCCGGCGTATAGGGCACGACCACAGTGCGATGCAGTTCCCGCACCGCCTCAGCCCAGCACGCCAACCGCGTTCAGAAACACCAGCACGACGGCAACCGGGGCCACGTAGCGCGCCAGCACGCGCCACAACGAGTAAACGAAGCCGGCCTGCGGATCGAGCTCGTCCGCGCTGGAGTTGCTGCACATGAACCAACCGGCAAAAATCGTAATCAGAAAGCCCCCGGCAGGCAGCATGATGTTCGACGTCAGGTAGTCGATGTTGTCGAAGAAAGTGCCGCGCAGAAAGTTAAAATCGGCCAGCACATTGAACGACAGGACGGTCAGGAAACCCAGCCCCCAGACCGCACCACCGGCCAGCAGCGCGGCGGCCCCGCGGCGCATGGAACGGGCTTCCATCAGCCAGGCCACCACCGGTTCCATCAGGCTGATGGCAGAAGTGAGGCCGGCAAAGGCCAGCAGCAGGAAGAATGCAGTACCCACGAACACGCCACCCGGCATTTTCGTCAGGGCCAGGGGCAGCGTCTGAAACACCAGGCCCGGGCCCTCCGCCGGGTCCAGGGAATTGGCGAACACGATGGCAAAAATGATCACGCCGGCCAGCAGCGCGATGGCCGTGTCTGCGCTCACGACGGCAACAGAGGTCTTGATGATGGACTCTTCCTGCGGCAGATAGGCGCCGTAGGCCATCACCGCGCCCATGCCGACACTGAGAGAGAAAAAGGCCTGCCCCATGGCGGCCAGCACGCTGTTACCCGTTAGCGCATCGAAATCGGGCCGAAACAGGAATTCGAGCCCGTCGGCAAAGCCCCCGAAGCTGATGGCATAGCCCAGCAGCGCCAGCATGATGAACACCAGCGCGGGCACCATGATGCGCACGGCCTGCTCAAGCCCCTTTTCGACCCCCCGCGCCACGACCACGGTCGTGATGATCATGAACAGCGTGTGCCAGCCCGCCAGCGTCCACGGGGCTGCCACCAGCGCCCCGAACATCTCCCGCCCACGCTCCC
>CAMYJV010000146.1 GCA_947258805.1 uncultured Gammaproteobacteria bacterium
TTCGAGTTCGTGGCCCAGCCGGCAATGATTACGCCATAGACACCCAGCGAGGTGAGCGCCAGCACGAAAAGCAAGCCCGCGTCGATATCGGCAATGGCGAAGCCCGGGAACAGCGGCACCACGGCCCACGCCGCCAGCGCCGGCACAATGGACAGCAATGGCGCAATCACGAACAGGAAGCGGTCGGAGCGTGCCGGCAAAATCACCTGCTTCAGCAGCAGCTTGATGACATCGGCGAAGGGCTGAAAGTAACCGCCGGGTCCCACCCTGTTGGGGCCGATCCGGTTTTGAATCGCCCCGATAATCTTCCGCTCCGCCAGGGTCAGGTAGGCGACACTCAGAATCAGCACGACCACCAGGGGCAGAATATACAAGGTACTGGTCAGCACGCCCTGCAACAGCGGCGGCAGCTCCAGCCAGAAGGATTCTGCCCAGCCAGTCACGCGGCTTCGTCTCCCGCGTCGACGGGCGAACTGTCTCCACCCAGGGCATTGCGAGTGAGCTGCAGTGAAGCCGACCGGCGCACCAATGCATCCACCTGGTAAATCGGTACGTGAAGGTTGACGGCCGTATCGCTGGCCGGTGACGGACCCGGCGTTACCGTTCCCTGCAGCGTGTTGTCTGGCCGCGGGTTGCCCGCCGTCGCCTGGACTGCATCCAGGACATCTGCAGCCGTTGCGTAGTTGCAGTCGGGCAATGCCAGCAGGTTGCCCAGCACCCGCAAGACTTTCCAGCCCGGCCGGCTGTCGCCCACCGGGGCGGCAGCGGCTGCAAAACTCTGCCAGTCGCCGGCAGCATTCACAAAGGTGCCCGCGGTCTCGGCAAACGTGCCAACCGGCAACACGATGTCTGCATGCGCCGCGACACTGCCGGCCAGAAACGGCGTGACCGCAATGACTTGCCCGGCTTTCTCCAGTGCCGCGACTCCCGGTCCTGCTGCACAATCATGTTCCGGCTCAATGCCGAACAGCACGAGGGTCGCGGGCGCATTGTTCAGGAGTTCGCCCGCGTGGTGTCCGATCACCGCCGGCTGATTCCCGCCCGGCCCGCGATGGGGCAGCACGCCGGCCAGGCTCAGACCTGCGGCGTTAGCGCCTTCCGGGATGTAGCCCAGCAGGGACCCGGTGCGTGATGCAAGCTCCGCCGCCAGCTGGCGCAGTTCTGCAAACCGCGGGTGACGCATGGCGATCTGCCCTAACAGCACCGCACCCTGCTCCGCCTGCTGGAGTGCGCCGACTACATCGTCGGCTGCCGCTATGCCACTAAGGCCGGCGCAAAGATCCTGGTCGATCCGTTCGCCCGCCACCGGGAACAGGTAGTCGTAATGCTCGGCATTCAACAAGTGCACCCGGGCGCCGCGTATCGCTGCCTTGCGCACCCGATGGGCCAGCAGTGGCACCTCCCTGCGCAGGTGGCTGCCAACAATCAGCATGGCGTCCAGGGTTTCGATGTCTGCCACTGGCATGCCCAGCCATGGGAACAACGGATCAACATCCTGCAGCCGGAAGTCTCGCCGCCGCAGGCGGTAGTCAATGCTGCCGGAACCCAGGTGGCGAATCAGCCGGGCCAGCAGGAAACCCTCCTCGACCGTCGCGTTCGGCGACACGAGGGCACCGGTGTCGGCCCCACTCCCGCGGAGCGCGTCGGCCGCGGCAGCCAGCGCATCGTCCCAGCTGCAGGGCTGCAGTTCGCCATTGCGCCGGAGCATGGGCGTGGTGATGCGATCGTCGGCGTAGATGCCTTCATAGCTGAAGCGGTCGCGGTCAGTGGCCCAGGTTTCGTTCAGGGCTTCGTTACGCTTGGGCACCACCCGTTTAACCAGGCCGTCGAGCACGTGCAGGTGCAGGTTCGCCCCGATGCAGTCGTGCGGCCCAACCACGTCGTGCTGTGACATCTCCCACGCGCGCGCCGAAAAGCGATACGGCTTGTTGTTAAGGGCGCCTACCGGGCAGAGATCGATGATATTGCCCGACAGCTCGTGGTCGACGCTGTGCTGGATATAGGTGCTGATTTCCATTTTTTCGCCGCGGCCAATGGTGCCCAGCTCCTGGATACCGGCAACTTCCTGCCCAAAGCGCACACAGCGCGTGCAATGAATGCAGCGAGTCATGTCCGTAGAAACCAGCGGCCCCAGGTCCAGGTCGGCCACCGCGCGCTTGCCTTCGGCATATCGCGAGACGCCGCGCCCAAAGCCCATTGCCAGATCCTGCAGCTCGCACTCGCCGCCCTGATCGCAGATTGGGCAATCCAGCGGATGATTGATGAGCAGAAATTCCATCGTCGCCTTTTGCGCGGAAATAGCCCGCTCGGACTTCGTCGACACTTTCATGCCCGGCGCAACCGGGGTTGCACAAGCAGGCAGCGGCTTAGCCACCTTCTCGACTTCCACGAGGCACATGCGGCAGTTGGCCGCGATGGACAGGTTTTCGTGGTAACAGAAGCGCGGCACGTAGATACCCGCTGCGTCCGTGACCTCGATCAACATTTGTCCCGGTCGCGCTTTCAGCGTCTGGCCGTTGACTTCAATTTCGATCTGTTCGTCAGTCATCGCTCGGTCTTACCATCAGGCTGCTGCGGCTTGCGCATGCACGATAGATTGCCCGCCGTGTTCGATCATGTACTCGAACTCGTGCTGAAAATGCTTCAGAAAACTCTGCACCGGCCACGCGGCCGCGTCGCCGAAGGCGCAAATGGTATGCCCTTCGATCTTGTTGGCCACATCCAGCAGCATTTCCAGGTCTTTTGGCTCCGCATCGCCGTCCTGAATGCGCGTCAGCATGCGGTAGAGCCAACCGGTACCCTCGCGGCACGGCGTGCACTGGCCGCAGGATTCCTGGTAGTAGAAGCGTGAGATGCGCCGCAGCGCGCTGACCATGCACGTCGTTTCATCCATGATGATCATCGCCCCGGTCCCAAGGGCCGAACCGGCATTGCGCAGCGAGTCGTAGTCCATATTCAGGTCTTCAATCGCGGCAGCGGGCATCACCGGTACGGAGCAGCCGCCGGGGATTACCGCCTTGAGCTTGCGGCCGTCGCGAATGCCGCCACAAAGCTCGATCAACTCGCGAAACGGCACACCCAGTGGCAGCTCGAAATTACCAGGTCGGTTTACATGGCCCGACACGGAGAAAATCAGCGTGCCACCGGAGTTCTCTGGCCCGAGGGCAGAGAACCACTCCGGCCCGCGGCGCAAGATGGTCGGCACGGACGCGAAGCTCTGCGTGTTATTGATCGTGGTCGGCTTGCCGTAGAGCCCGAACCCGGCCGGGAACGGTGGCTTGAAGCGGGGGCGGCCCGGTTTACCTTCCAGCGATTCCAGCAGGCCCGTTTCTTCGCCGCAGATGTACGCACCTGCACCCACGAAGGTATGCAGATCGAAGTCGATGCCGGAGCCCTGGATATTCTTGCCGAGCAAACCAGCCTCGTACGCTTCGCGCAACGCGGCCTCGAAGCGAGGCACCGGTTCGTCCATGAACTCACCGCGAATGTAGTTGTAACCCACGGTGGCGCCCATCACGAAGCCGCCGATGGCCATACCCTCGATCACGGAATGGGGGTTGTAGCGCAGAATGTCGCGGTCGTGACAGGTACCCGGCTCGCTTTCGTCAGAATTGCAAACCACGTACTTCTGCACATCTTTGTCACGCGGCATGAAACCCCATTTCACGCCGGTGGGAAAACCCGCACCGCCGCGCCCGCGCAGACCAGAGGCCTTGACGGCTTCGAGTACCTGTTGCGGCGTCATTTCGCCACGCAGGATCTGCTCCCAGCACTCGTAACCGCCCGTAGCCCGGTAGGTGGCGAGGCTAGACGGATCATCGTGCCCAACGGTGGCGAAACAGACCAGGTTTTGCTCTGCCAAACTCATCATTCCAGGCCGTCGAGAATGTCATCGACCTCATCGCGTGTGAGGTTCTCGTAGAACTTGTGATCCACCATCATCATCGGTGCACCGGTGCAGGCCGCGAGGCACTCGTATTCGGCCTTGAGAAACACGCGTCCATCCGGCCATCACCCCCGCAAAGCATGCAGGAAATATTGGTGCAGACGGAGACGCTGTGACGGCCGATGGGTCTGGTCTCGAACATCGAGTAAAAAGCGCCGACCTCGAACACCTGGATAGGCGGCAGTTCGAGATATTCGGCGACGGCTTCCATTAGCTCCGGCGTCAGGAAACCGTGCTCGTGCTGAACTGCGTGGAGCGCAGCGATCACGGCTGACCGCTGACGCCCTGCCGGAAACTTCTGCGTCCAACTATCGATCTCGGCGCGGACATGCGCCGAGAGCTCCACGCTTGTCGTAACGCCGGCCATCAGCGGTCGATCTCCCCGAAAACGATGTCCTGGGTGCCGATTACCGCCACCACATCAGCCAGCATGTGTCCCTCGACCATCTCCTGCATGGCCGACAAATGCGCGAAGCCTGGCGCGCGAACCTTCACGCGATAGGGCTTGTTGGCGCCGTCGGAGACGATATAGACGCCAAACTCGCCCTTCGGGTGTTCGACCGCCGCATAAGCTTCGCCCGCGGGCACCGTGTAACCCTCGGTGAACAGCTTGAAGTGGTGAATCAGGGCTTCCATGTCATCTTTCATGTCTTCGCGACTGGGCGGAACGAATTTCGGATCGTCCAGCATCACGGGCCCGGGGTTTTCCCGCAACCACTCCACGCACGCTCGCATGATGCGATTGGATTGACGCATTTCTTCAACCCGCACCAGGTAGCGGTCGTAACAGTCACCGCTCACGCCCACCGGAATGTCGAAATCGATATCAGCGTACGCCTCGTAGGGCTGCGTCTTGCGCAGATCCCATTCCACGCCGGAGCCACGGAGCATTGGCCCGGTAAATCCCAGCTGCATCGCCCTCTCTGGCGACACCACCCCGATATTCACGGTGCGCTGCTTCCAGATACGGTTGTCCGTCAGCAGGTTCTCGTACTCGTCGACGCAGGCGGGGAAGCGCTCCGTGAAGTCCGTGACGAAATCCAGCAGCGAACCCTCGCGAGCCGCGTTGAGCCTCTTCACGTCTTTTTCGCTGCGCAGCGAAGACGGCTCGTAGCGGGGCATCTGCGCCGGCAGGTCACGGTACACGCCGCCCGGGCGGTAATACGTGGCATGCATGCGCGTGCCGGACACCGCCTCGTAGCAGTCCATCAGATCTTCACGTTCCCGGAAACAGAACAGGAACATGCTCATTGCGCCGATGTCGAGACCGTGCGCACCGAGCCACATCAGGTGGTTAAGGATCCGCGTCATTTCATCGAATAGCACGCGAATGTACTGCGCCCGCAAGGGCGGCTGTATCCCGAGTAATTTCTCAATTGCCAGGACATAGCCGTGCTCGTTGCACATCATGGACACATAGTCGAGGCGGTCCATGTAGCCGATGCTCTGGTTGAAGGGTTTGCTTTCGGCCAGCTTTTCCGTGGCCCGGTGTAACAGACCAATATGCGGATCAGCGTGCTGAATCACCTCGCCGTCCATCTCCAGCACCAGGCGCAACACGCCGTGCGCTGCCGGGTGCTGCGGACCGAAGTTCAGCGTGAAATTCTGGATCTCATTCATCGCTGGACTCGGGGCGCAGGCCAGGCTCGTAACGATTGTCGGCACGAATGACGCGTGGCACGAGGGTACGGGGCTCGATGCTCACCGGCTCATACACCACGCGCCCCTGCTCGGGGTCATAGCGCATCTCGAGATTGCCGCTCAGCGGGAAATCCTTGCGGAACGGATGGCCGATGAAGCCGTAGTCGGTCAGGATACGGCGCAGGTCCGGATGACCGTCGAACAGGATGCCGAACAGATCGAAGGCCTCGCGTTCGTACCAGTTGGCGCAACTCCACACGTCTACCATCGACGGCACCACGGGCGGGTTCGCCTCCCCGGTATACACCTTCAACCTGACACGGTGATTCAGCGTGACCGACAGCAGGTGGTAGACCACCGCGAAACGCCGTGGATGCATGGGTTCGCCAACATCCGGGATAATGACATCCGTGATGGCGGCCCGACTGAAGCCGCTGCGAGTCGCGCTGTCCGTTTTCCACTGCGCCTGGCCATAAGTGAGGTAGTCCACCCCGCAGAGATCAATCAGCATTTCAAAGCGGAATGCCGCCTCGTCGCGCAGAACGGTACCGACTTCGATCAGCTCCCCAGGAGCCACTTCATAAGTCAGTTCCCCGCAACTGGACGGCACTGGCTTTAACCGGTCGCCAAAACGCGCAGCAATATCCTCCGCAAGGGCGGCGTAACGTTTCTTCACCGGTTATTCACCGCGCGATGGTCTGGGTCCGGCGGATCTTCTTCTGCAACTGGATCACGCCGTAGAGCAGAGCCTCAGCCGTGGGCGGACAACCGGGTACGTAGACGTCCACCGGCACGATGCGATCGCAACCGCGCACCACGGAGTATGAATAATGATAGTAGCCACCACCGTTGGCGCACGAGCCCATGGAGATTACCCACTTCGGGTCGGGCATCTGGTCGTAGACCTTCCGCAACGGCGGCGCCATTTTGTTAGTCAGCGTGCCGGCCACGATCATCACGTCAGACTGCCGGGGACTGGGCCTAAAAATCACCCCGAACCGGTCGAGGTCGTAGCGAGCCGCACCGGCCTGCATCATTTCCACTGCGCAACAGGCGAGCCCAAAGGTCATGGGCCACAGCGACCCGGTGCGCGCCCAGTTGACGAGTTGGTCGACTCTCGTGACGACAAAACCCCGCTGCTGAAAAGTTTCCGGGTCGCCCAAAGGCCACGCACCGGCAACGTCTGTACGAGCCGCCAGGTCAGCGCTCAATCCCATTCCAGCGCCCCTTTCTTCCACTCGTAAACGAAACCGACAACCAGTACGGCGAGGAATATTCCCATGGCCACGAGACCCGCCATGCCAATGGAATCCAGGGCCACAGCCCACGGAAACAGAAAGGCAATCTCGAGATCGAAAATAATGAAGAGGATCGCCACCAGGTAGTAGCGCACGTCGAACTTCATGCGGCTGTCCTCGAAAGGCTCAAAACCGCATTCATAGGGCGAAAGTTTTTCGGCGTCAGTACCACTGCGGCCAAACACCAGCCCGATTGCCAGCATCACCAAGCCAATACCCAGGGCAATCCCCAGGAAGACGAGCACTGGCAAGTACGCTTGCAGCAAGACCGGCTCCCTCAACCAAGTCCGTAATTCTATCAACGCGCATCGCGCAGAAGAAATGGAATTTGGACTATCTGCGGTAATTACGGAGACGCTGCGCCCACCAGGGCGTGGATCCACCACGACACCAAGACCCCGCCGGGCGTCCGGCGATCGCCACCATCAAGAAAGGCCCAGAAGGAGGTGCCCGACGCAAAACGAAGCGGGCCGGACTCGAACCTTGCCCCCACCGGGGTGTGGATTGGCCGCGCCACAAAGACCCCGCCAAGACCCCTGCCGGGCTTTCGCCCGGCGGCACCATTAAAAAGGGCCCCGCTTCGGGGCCCTTTTTAATGGTGCCGATGGCCGGACTCGAACCGGCACGGCTTGCGCCACTGCCCCCTCAAGACAGCGTGTCTACCAATTCCACCACATCGGCAAGTTTGAATCGCCTGGAGTCAAGGCGCGGGCGGGGCCTCTGGCTCACCCTGGGGCTCACCCGCGGGATCAGCCAAACCCGGCAGGGCCGGCAACGCGTCCAGATCCAGGGGTTCTTCAGGCGTCATTGGAACGAGCCCCGTCTCCACCTCGACCGGTTCGTCGACAATGCTGCGGCTCACCGGCCGCTGCGACCCTATGTAGGCCAGAGCCAGGCTGCTGACGAAAAACAAGGTGGCCATCACCGCCGTAGAGCGGGACAGGAAATTTGCCGAGCCCTTGGCACCAAAAACGGTGCCCGATGCGCCCGCACCAAACGCCGCGCCGGCCTCAGCCCCCTTGCCTTTCTGCAGCAATACCAGGCCGATAATTGCTGCCGACACGACGACGTGACCGACCAGCAGCACGGTATGAAGATCAATCATGAGTCCGATCCAGCGGCGGCCTCGCAGATGGCCAGAAAATCTCCCGCTTTCAGGGATGCTCCGCCAATCAGACCGCCGTCAATATCCTGCATTGATAAGAGTTCGGCGGCATTGGCGCCTTTCACGCTGCCACCATAGAGAATGCGGGTTTCGGCGGCGAGTTTAGCATCGGCCGCCGCGAGGCGGGCGCGGATCTCCGCGTGGACTTCCTGGGCCTGTTCCGGGGTGGCCGTCTGGCCAGTACCGATGGCCCAGACCGGTTCATAAGCGACGATGGCACCGGCAAATCCTGCTGCACCCACCCCGTTCAGCACCGCGTCGAGCTGACGGCCGACGACGTCCATTGTCTGGCCTGCCTGGCGTTCTTCCAGGGTTTCGCCGATGCACAGCACCGGCTGCAACGATGCGCCGCGGGCGGCGACGAACTTGGCGGCCACAAGGGAGTCGGTATCACCGAACAGCGTCCGCCGCTCGGAGTGACCAATGAGCGTGTGCGTACAGCCGACGTCGCCCAGCATGGCTGCCGATACCTCGCCGGTAAAGGCGCCCTGGGCGTGGGCCGAGACGTCCTGGGCACCCAGCAATACGGCTGTGCCCGTTAGCTCCGCTGCCACCGGCGCCAGGTAGACGGCGGGCGGACAAACCATGACTTCGACGCCGGTCGCCGGCAAGCCGGCGATTACTTCGCGCAGCAGTTCACGATTGGCAGCCAGACTGCCATTGAGCTTCCAGTTACCGGCAACGAGGGGTACACGCATGCTGTTTTCCGACTGGCAGCCCGGTGGCGGGTTCCGACACCAGCCGGGCCCCGGGCGCAAGGAGCGCGAAGGTTAGCGGGGCGATTGCGGGAAATCAACGTCGCGGGTCACCCCGCCGTGGCGGCCTGAATGCTCTCGGCCAGGGAGCGTGCGACCGTGTCCACCTCCTGCTCGTTCTCCCCCTCGACCATCACCCGCAGCACCGGTTCCGTGCCCGACGCGCGCACCAGGATGCGGCCCCGGTCGGCCAGCAAGCCCTCCGCGTGGGCCACGGCGGCCTGAATGGGCTCCGACTCAGCCACGTTAACCCGCTGGGCGGTCCGGATATTGATCAGCGTCTGCGGGAACCTCGGCATATCCGCCACCAGTTCTGCCAGGGTCCGGCCGCTCTGCACGATGACGCTCAACACCTGCAGGGCCGCCACCAGCCCGTCCCCCGTGGTGGTCTTGTCCAGGCACAGCAAGTGGCCGGATGTCTCACCACCCAGCTCGCCGCCCGCTTCACGCAGCATTTCCAGCACGTAGCGGTCACCCACGGCAGCACGCTGGAACGTAATACCCAGGCCCTGCAACGCTCGCTCCAGGCCGAGATTGCTCATCAGCGTGCCGACCACCGGGCCCTTCAGGGTGCTGTCGGCCTGGCGGGCCGCGGCCAGCAGGTACAGCAGTTGATCACCGTCAATGAGTTGGCCGTCCTGATCCACCATCAACAGGCGATCGCCGTCGCCGTCCAGGGCCACGCCGAGGTCGGCCCTGACCCCCTGCACCGTGAGCTTCAACAGTTCCGGGTCGGTCGCGCCGCAGCCGGCGTTGATGTTGCGGCCATTGGGAGAGCAGCCAATGGGCACGATTTCCGCGCCCAGTTCACTCAGCACCCGCGGCGCGACCTTATAGCCGGCCCCGTGGGAACAGTCGAGAACCAGCTTCAGCTTGTCCAGGCGTGTGTCCGCGGCGACAGTGGCCAGGCAGAACTGCTGGTAGTCCTCTCTCGCCGACTCTACGCGCTTGGCGCGGCCCAGCTCGCTGGACTCGCGGGTGATGGCCGGATCAGTGAGAAAGGCTTCGATGCGCTCTTCCACTGCGTCGGGCAACTTCGCGCCCTGCCGGTCGAAGAACTTGATGCCGTTGTCGTCAAAGGGGTTGTGAGAGGCGCTGATGACCACGCCGAGATCCGCATTGTGGGCCTGCGTGGCCTGCGCGATGCCTGGTGTCGGCAAGGGTCCCAGCAGCAGCACGTCCATGCCCGCGGCGACAAAGCCGGCTTCCAGCGCCGACTCGAACATATAGCCGGATACCCGCGTGTCCTTGCCAATCAC
>CAMYJV010000147.1 GCA_947258805.1 uncultured Gammaproteobacteria bacterium
AGCCGCCGCGACAGCTCGGGCGTCATGCGCTCCAGATTGACGACCAGATTGAACCGCATTGCAAAAAACTCCCTGGGCCGGCGGTCGGCGAAGCCCGAGCCGGCCCATCTCCGGGCCCGGAATTCCAGGCTAGCGGGGCTGCCAGAATCCGTCTGCAACCACGGCTTCACGTGGTTAAACGACCGATTGATCTGGCAGGATCACGATCGGTCGTTCTTGTCACCATCAATGCACTGTTTCCCAGGATCGTCGCCACGAAGGATTGTGGTCTATGGGGAATTGTCGACTGTCGTTAGTCAGCCAAAGTGTGTTGACGACCTGTATCAGTCTTGCACTGCTCGCCTGTGGCGGCGGAGGTGGTGGCGGTGGTTCGGGTACCGCAAATGCACCAGCCATGGTCGGGGTTGATGGAGGTTCGCCGAACAGGCCGCCGACGATCGGCGGCAATCCGGCAACGCAAGTCATGGCCGGAACGAACTACCGCTTCCGGCCGAATGCCTCAGATCCGGACGGTGATGGACTCAGCTTTCGCGTCGCCAACAAACCTCCGTGGGCAACGTTCAGCCAGAGCACCGGTCAACTCGAAGGCAGACCGAAGCTTGCAGATATAGGGGCGTATAACAACATCAAGATCGAGGTCAACGATGGTGTCGATACGGTGCATCTCGCCACTTTCCAGATCGTTGTACAGGGCACTGCGACGGGTAGTTTCACGCTGTCGTGGATTCCGCCAACCACGAACACTGACGGATCTTTGCTTTTTGATCTTGCCGGTTACCGGATCTATCTGGGCAGGCAGCCTGGCAACTACTACAGCATTCTTGAAATCAACAACCCAGGGCTGACGGCCTACGTCTTCGATCAGCTGGCGCCGGGCACCTACTTTGTCGCGATTACGGCCGTCGATCGGAACGGCAACGAAAGCCCGCGGTCCGTAGAGGTCCGGACGACGGTCTAGCGGTCTTTTCAGTCGACTGTCTGCCGCCAGGCCCGGCCACCTCCAAGCTTGCGTTGCGTTAACGCTTCAAGACGCTTTTTCCAGTGAGGTCTGGAACCTTGGCGCAGTCAACCGGGTGTCAGTGACTCACCGGAAACGTTTCTTAAAACAGGTCGTTAATAGTCCTTTGTCCGGCTGGCAGGCGACCGCGGTTGCGGTAGACCGGGGCTTTTTCGGCCGAAAGTGCGATGCAGCAGAAAAAGATGCACTTCACAATTTCGCCAATAGCCGCCTGCAATCTGTTAAGTCGGTCTCGTCGCGGCCCTCAACCGTGCCCATAATGCCCTCGACTTGAAAAAGGCAAACTCGTCGAAAGGCGGGGACGCAAAGCCACCGGTCTACGGAAATCAATACGGGTTTCTACGACAGCGGGGCCGCCGGGTTGACCAACAAGACGCCAGCGTTCTCTGGTGCTCATTGTGATCCCGCGTGCGTTTCCTGCGCTTCGGCGAGTCTGACATAGGACTCGTTTACAAGGGACAAAGCCAACGGTTCTGAAACAGGGCAACTCTGCTCGCTTGCGAAAGGGTAGGCGACAGGGACGCAAAGCCACCGGTCCGGCAGTGTGTCGGGCAGCGGGGCTGCCAGATCCACGGTCCACCAGCCTGCTTGGTTGGTGATGCCAATCGGACATCCGGCAGACCCGGGAGTGGCCAAGCAATATCCAACCCCGTTTCCCAGGGCCGTTGCAGCGAAGGATCGCAGCTTATGGGACGATTGCGTGTGTCGGGCATCAACGGATGGGCCCTCACTTTATTGGTCAGCTTTGTACTGGTTGGTTGTGGCAGCGATGGTAGTGGGAATTCCGCGCCGGTCACCAGCGTGCAGCTCAGCGGCATCGTGGTGGATGGTCCGGTGGTCGCCGGTGATGTCCGGGTCACGGATGCCGACGGCACCTTGCTGGGGCAGACCACCACGGACGGTGCCGCCCGATTCGCTCTGGAAGTGCCAGTGGAAGAAGCTACCTTCCCGCTCACCATCGTGGTGACCGGTGGCACCAACCTGGTGACGGGCGCGCCGCCGGAAGTGGCGCTGGCGTCTTTTGTCAACGGGCCGTGGGAAAATGTTACCGCCAACGTGACGCCGTTCAGCACCCTGGTGGTTGGCGTCGCCGAACGCCTCCCGGACGGCATGACGGTGGCAAACGTGGGTGTCGCTAATCAAATAGTGCGTGAGGCGATGTCGTTTGGGCTCGACGCGAGCGACTTCGATCAGGTAGTCGTGGTGCCGATCCTTGATGGCGCCCTGCCAAAGTATCTGAAGGCCAGCGAAGCGTTGACAGAGATGCTCCGTCGCACGACGGAAGAATTGATGACCACCGGTCAGGTTTCGTCAGCGACGCAGGTGCTCGAGTCGCTGCAGGCCGACCTGGTTGATGGCGTGGTGGACGGCCTCGGGGCGCCTGGCGCCGATGACCGCATGGCTGCCGTATCTCACGTTGTCACGGCACAGGTGTTGCTAGAGTCCATCACCAATACTCTGCAGGTCAACGGCGCAGGCGCCGGGACTTTGTTGGACGGCGCGCTCCAGCAAGTGCTGACGGTGCCGAACCCGGCACTGACTGTGGACTCCGTCATGGTCACCGCCGCCGCGGATCTGGAGAAGGTGAACAAGCGGCCCCGGGGCAAAGCAAAGGGCCAGAACGGCGACCCCGTCATCAGCGGTACACCCCCCAGTCAGGTCACCGCGGGCGTGCTCTACAGCTTCGTGCCCAGTGCGTCCGACCCGGAAGGCGACGCGTTGAGCTTCAGCATCCAGGGTAAGCCAGCCTGGGCCACCTTCGACAGTAATACCGGCCGGCTGACTGGCACGCCGGACGCGGGTGATGTAGGGACCTTCAGTAACATCCAGATCGAGGTTAGCGACGGCAGGGAAAGTACCCCAATGCCGCCCTTCAACATCACCGTATCGACGATGCCGAATCAGGCGCCGACGATCAGCGGTACGCCGGCCACCCAGGTGACGGTGGGCAATGCCTACGGTTTCACGCCAACCGCGGCCGACCCGGATGGCGATGCGCTGAGCTTCAGCATCCAGGGCCGTCCCGCCTGGGCGACTTTCAACAGCAATACCGGCCGGCTGAACGGCACGCCGGGTGCCGGTAACGCCGCGACCTACAGCAATATCCGCATCACGGTGACCGACGGCAGCGACAGCCGCACGCTGCCGGCCTTCGCCATTACCGTGAATGACCTGCCCAACCAGGCGCCGACGATCAGCGGTACGCCGGCCACCCAGGTGACGGTGGGCAATGCCTACAGCTTCACGCCGACCGCGGCCGACCCGGACGGCGATGCGCTGAGCTTCAGCGTTCAGGGCAAGCCGGGCTGGGCGACCTTTAACAGCAGCACCGGCCGGCTGAACGGCACACCGGGCGTGGGTGATGTTGCTCCCTACAGCAATATCCGCATCACGGTGACCGACGGCAATGACAGCCGCACGCTGCCGGCCTTTGCAGTCACCGTGAATCCATCGCCGCAGCAGGACGTGTTCCATCAGAGTTCGACGGGTCTGCTGGTGATGGAGGCTGAGCGCTTTGACCAGAATATTGGCGGCAACGGGACCGGGCCGTGGACGGTAATCAGTGAGCCGAATGCCGCCAACACGCAAGCGCTCAAAGCCGCGTTTGGCAACCGTAACGACAATCCCGCGGATGCCCCGCGCAGCGAGTACCGAGCAAACTTTGTCGTGGCGGGCACCGCTTTCGTCTGGGTTCGATTCCGGGCCTTCGACGGCGGTACAGACTCTCTGTATGTCGAGGTCGACAACCTGGGCACGCAGCGCTTCGATACAGAGCCTGCGACCGGTAACTGGGAGTGGGCGCAGCTCGTGTACCCGTCGTCTGTCAGCACGGGTGAGCACACCATAAGGCTATATCGCCGCGAGCATAGTCTGGAGATCGACCGGGTGGTGTTCACCACAAACGCAAGCTTCACACCCACTGGTCTGGGGCCTGCCGAAAGTCCGCGCGCCCTGCCAGGCGAGGAATTGCCGCCGCAAGGGAATCTACCGCCCATCATCAGCGGTACGCCGCCGACGCAGGTCACCGCGGGCAACGGCTACAGCTTTACACCGAACGGTTTCGACGGTGATGGTGACCCATTGACCTACAGCATCCAGGGTCGGCCAGCCTGGGCCAGCTTCAACAACGCCACCGGCCAGTTGAATGGCACACCGACCGTCAGTAGCGTAGGTACCTACAACAATGTGCGAATCACGGTGTCCGACGGGCAGGCTGCTGACAGCCTGCCGGCCTTCGCGATCACGGTGAGCGACATACCGAATCAGGCGCCAAACATCAGTGGCAACGCCACAAGTCAGGTCACCGTCGGCAACAGCTACAGCTTTACCCCGACCGCGTCTGATCCGGATGGGGACGCCCTGAGCTTCAGTATCCAGGGTAAACCGTCCTGGGCAAGCTTCAACAGCGGCACTGGCCGGTTGAGCGGTACTCCGGGCGCTGGGAACGTGGGTACGTACAGCAACATCCGCATTACGGCGTCTGATGGCCAGGACAGCAGCACGCTGTCTGCGTTCACCATTAACGTGAATGATCTACCCAACCAGCCGCCAACCATCAGTGGCGTTGCCGCTACCCAGGTCATGGCGAATCAGCCGTACAGCTTTACGCCGAACGCGTCGGACCCGGACGGTGACCCGATGAGCTTCGGCATCCAGGGCCGGCCGCCTTGGGCTAGCTTTAACAGTGCGAACGGCCGCTTGGAAGGCACCCCTGGCCAGGCTGACATTGGCACCTTCGGCAACATTCGCATCTCGGTAACCGACGGCGAGGACTCGGCGCAGCTCGCAGCCTTTACCATCGAGGTGCTCGGCACCGCCACCGGGGGCTTTACGCTGATGTGGGACGCGCCGCAGACGAACATTGACGGGTCGCCTCTGACAGACCTGGCGGGTTACAAGGTCTACCTCGGCACCGAGCCCGGTAGTTACGGTCCGGCAATCACAATCAACAATCCGGGGGTGACGACCTATGTGTTCGATCAACTGGCACCAGGCACCTACTACGTCACGGTCACGTCTGTGGACATCAACGGTAACGAGAGCCCGCCGTCTCAAGAGGCTAGCGCGACAATCTAATCTGGAACTGGCACTGCTTGCTTTTTTGCAGGCGGTGCCAGTTCTCCTTCATCACTAAAGCTGCCTGTCGCCAGTTAAGAGACGGCCCTCGGTGCCTGGCAAATGAAGCCAGTCCGAACAGCCGGCCCCTCACGCCGGCCACCCTCCCAGGATTGCACCCATAACCACCAGGTAAGTCACCCGGTACCCCGCCTGGATAAAGTACAGCCGCCAGCCGCTGCCTGAAAACAGGCTGTCCGACAGCATCGCGGTGGCGACCAGCGTAAGGCCGAGAAACGCGCCCATCATGCCGCCGCCGCTGGCGGTTTCGATCCCGAACCAGCCCACGATTACCGCCACACCCAGGGCCGACAGCAGGCAGCTGAACGCACTGCCGATCATCGCCGGCACCGGCGAGCCGAGTTCGTCCTGCGTTTTTCCCAGCGCCGCCATCCACGCGTTACCGAACAGCAGGGGTGAATACCACGCCGCGCCGATCAGCATGCCGGCGACGGTAGCGGCTGCAATGGCCCAGGCATCGAGGTCAAGGATATCCAGCATTACCGCGTTCCCCTTGTGACTTCGGTGGGACGGGCTCTATTTGCGCAGCAAATAGTGCCGGTCCCTAGCCGGCGACCACTGCCTGCGCCTCGATCTCGATCTTCAGCTCCGGCAGCGCCAGGCGTTGCACGCCGACCCAGGTGCTGGCCGGCGGGGGGTGGCCGTCGAAAAAGCGTTCGAACTCCGGCAGCAGTTGTTCGATGAACTCCGGCCGGTAGTCCACCATGTACACGCGCACGATGGTGATGTCGGCCACCGTCGCGCCGGCCGCATCCAGCGCGAGGCCGACGTTGGCCAGAGCCTGGCGACACTGGGCGACGATGTCGTCGCCGCCCACGGGCTCGCCTTTTTCGTCCATGGCCGCCTGCCCGGCGAGGAAGACGTGTTTGCCGCCCGAAACGGTCACCACCTGGGAGAAGTGATAGATGGAGCTGTCGAACAGCGCGGCGGGTTGCAAGGCGGTTTTCATTTGTCTGTCTCGCGAAATTCAGAGAACAGGAGCATAACCCGCATTCGCTAACCCGGCTTCCGACATCCCGGGCGTTGCGACGCTTGGCCAGGCAGCTGGTGTCCAATCCACCCAGCCAGGTCGTGGTAAGCAGAAACTATTGGTGCCGGCAGACTTCTCCCCTACTGTGGCGCCCCGAGGGGGCACGCGCCTCCGGCTGGCGCCTGCAAGTCCAATCCCTGAAGCAGACAGGGCACGGCCGCAAGCCCCAGAGGTTGACGCACCGATGGCTCCCGTCAGAAAGCCGATCCCCGACGCCAAACGGCCCGGCCCCGTGCCTTCCGGCGCTGTGTCAGAATCTCCTTACCAGGCACGACCGAGAGCCCGCCATGTCCCGTTTTTACAACCCCCACCGCAGCCGCAACAAGTACGTGCCGGGCGACCCGAAGCCCTTCAACCTGAGCCGGTCGAAGATCGACCTGTTCATCGACTGTCCGCGCTGTTTCTACATCGACCGGCGCCTGGGCACCGGGCGGCCGCCGGGCTTTCCGTTCAACCTGAACAGCGCGGTCGACCGGCTGCTGAAGGCCGAGTTCGACATCCACCGCGCGGCGGGTACGCAGCACCCGCTGCAGGAAAAATATGGCATCGACGCCCGGCCCATCGCCCACGAGCAGCTCGACGAGTGGCGTGAGAACTTCAAGGGGGTGCAGTACCTGCATCGCGCGACCAAGTTTCGCGTCAGCGGCGCCATCGACGACCTGTGGCTCGACGAGCAAGCCGAATTCGTGGTGGTGGACTACAAGGCCACATCAAAATCCACAGCCATCACCTCGCTGGATCAAGACTGGCACGTCAGCTACAAGCGCCAGATGGAGGTGTACCAGTGGCTGCTGCGCAAAAACGGTTACAAGGTGTCGCCCACGGGCTACTTCGTTTACTGCAACGGCCGGGCGGACGAGGCGGCCTTCGACGGCAAGCTGGAATTCGACGTCACGCTGATCCCCTACGAGGGTGACGACAGCTGGGTGGAGCCCACGTTAACCCTGATCCGCGAGTGCTTGCACGACGACGACATCCCGGCCGCCGGCCCGGAGTGCGACTTTTGCGCGTATTATGACGCCCGGGGAGAGGTAAGCCATGAGCCGAGAAATAGAACTCTACCGCTGGCATAACGGCACCGTCGCCGGCGACGTGAAGCTGATCGTCGAGGTGGCCGCGATCCGCCTGGAAGACCACAACGTCGGCGAGCTCTGCGAAGACGTGTGGGATGACCAAGCCCATGACCAGGTGCTGTCGGTTGATACCCACGGCGCCGCGCAGGTGCTCAGTCACCTGGGCGTGGAATTTGGCGATGAGCCTATCGACACACTGGCCGAACACCTGCAGAAGACCCTGAATGGCTGTAGCGACGCGGTGACCCAGTTCCGCGAGCTGATGGAGTCAGCGGGTGTCAAAATCACCGACAGCGCTGCGTAGGAAGAAGATCTCCGAGACTCAATCCATTTGCGCCGGCAAACTGGTGTGTGTCCCTCTGGCCGCCAGTGAAATGCGGTGCTGGTGGGAGCGGCTTTAGCCGCGACAGAGCCACAGTAGATCCGCTCATCGCGGCTAAAGCCGCTCCCACCGGGGAGATGTGGCAAATTGGCGTATAGCAACGAGTCTTGCGGGGAATGATGATTCCACCACAATGACCTTCCCCTTTACATAAGCTAACTGGTCCCATGGCCGCGTCGGGGCGCCAGCTCAAGGGGCCGGTTCTATTTGCCCAGCAAATGGTGACTGTGGCCACCCAGGCAACAGTGCGCCCCATTTCGGTTTCTCCCTAGCCCGTTCACCTTGACGGGGTACCTGCGTTAACCGACCATATCCCTTGATCACCGATGACGCACCAGGGCGCTGTTTCGCGGCAGCTCTCTGTCTCTCCAGTAGAACAAGGAGACAATGGTGCGTACCAACAATAATGATGATCTCACCAGCTTCATTCGCTTAATCGCCTTGCTGGCCCTGATCGCCGGGCTCGTCGGCATGTCCCAGGCCCAGGCGGCCGCCTTGCAGATAGATGAACCCTGGCAAAGTACCGGCAGCAACACCGGCACCGTGGACGGTGCGGCCCTGACGGCCACCGCCAGCAGGTGGCGCGGAGACTTCAATAACGACACCCCGCTGTACGCACGCCCCGACCTGTGGGGCGCCAACGCCTTGCCCGCCGGCACTATTGGCGATTTCTTCAGTTTCCAATTCGGTGCGAACACGAGCGATACAGTCACCGTGACGCTGAACGCCGCCCTGACCAACCCGATTTTCTACATCGGTGACCTGGACGTGATTGGTGCGACCGTTACGGTCAGCAGCAACGGCACTAACTTCACCAGCAACGCCGACGGCGAATGGGTGGGCGACACGTTGAACGTGCTGTCCGGTGCGCCGCAGGAAACCACCGGTGCCTTCGCCACGGTGCAATACCTTGGCACTTTCGCAGCGGGTGAAAGCTTCGTGTTCGACATCGATTACGGCGTCGATACATTCAGCAGCGACAACCTACGCTGCCGACACGTTCAGCAGCGACAATATGGCTATTGGTGTCGGCGTGATCCCGCTGCCGCCCGCGGTTTTCCTGTTCGGCTCTGCCCTGGGCCTGCTCGGCTGGGTCCGCCGACGCGCCCGGTAACCGGGGGGCAGCCATCCTTCAATTCCGCCGGTAGGAGCGGTTCTCCGCGGGTGCGAACCGTAGGGTGCACTCCGTGCACCATCCTCCAATAACCGCCGTCCAAAAAGACGGTGCGCAGAGCGCACCCTGCAATTCCTGCCCACTGACAGCATCGGTGGTCTTGGTGAGAGCGGCTTCAGCCGCGACAGAGCCATGGCACATTCATTCATCGTGGCTAAAGCCGCTCCCACCAAGAGGCATGCCGGGGCGCATTCCCGGTCATCGGCGTTGGCTGCATCACCAGTCCTGTTAACCCGCAAGACTTGCAGTGACGGGGTCTGCGCCGCCATGGCAGGCCTTATGTAAAAGCCGGGACGAGGCCCGAAGCCTTGCGCAGCAATGGCCGTGCGCCTGGGCGGCAAATCCTTGACTTAGACCATTATTGTGCCTAAATTCCTCAATAATGGTTGATCACTTGAGATTGAGCGCGCTGGCCGCCTGTCGTGCGGTGCTGCGACCCCTGGTCCGGATGCTGCTCAAGCACGGCGTGATGCACAAAGAGTTTGTGGAGCTGAGCAAGGAAATCTATGTGGACGTCGCCCGGCGCGAGTACGGCCTTCGTGGCCGGCCGACGAACGTGTCGCGCGTGGTATTGCTGACCGGCATCGGCCGCAAGGAAGTGTCCCGGCTGCGGGATCAGCTGGAACAAGCAGCGCCCGCCGCCGGGCAAGCGGCCACACAGGGGAAGCAAAACCGCATTGCCCGGGTGCTGTCCGGCTGGCACCAGGATGCCGATTACCTGGACGCCGGCGGCGAGCCGCTGGTGCTGCCTGTGGAAGGCCCGGCCCCGAGCTACGAAGACCTCGTGAAGCGCTATGGCGGTGATGTCCCGGGCGTCACGATCTTTCGAGAACTGCAACGCACCGGCGCAATCCGCGCCGTTAACGGCAACAGGATCGAAGTCCTGCGTCGCAACTACCGGCTCGACACTGCCGACCCCGAGGCGCTGACCCGCGCCGGCAGCGTGCTGGCAGACATCGGCCACACGGTGACGCACAACCTGTACCACGACGCTAAAGAGCCCACTCGTTTCGAAGCCC
>CAMYJV010000148.1:0-6088 GCA_947258805.1 uncultured Gammaproteobacteria bacterium
CCCATCAACGACATCGGTCAGGCCTTCGAGGACCCTCAGGTGCGCCATCTGAACATGGCGATTCCGGCGCCGCATTCAGAGCTGGGCGATCTGAACCTGATCCGCAGCCCCATCAACCTGTCGCGATTTCCGCAGCCCGAGCGGTTTCACCGCGCGGCGCCGGACCCTGGCGCCGATAGCGTCGAGCTGCTTGTCGAGCTGGGCATTGATCAGGGGCGCATAGCGGCGCTGCAGGACGCGGGCGTGATCTAGAGCAGCGCTCGGCGCGCTTGCAAGGCGACTTCATTCGTCGCGTACGCCGGTTGTCCCGTCAGTGAATGTCTGCGGCGTCGCCCCAGGCGCGGCGCAGCCGCTCCATGTTGAATCCGGGTTCCTGCGCCGCGTCGATGATCACCCGCTCGCGCCGGGTGATGCTTTCGGCCGCGTCGGCCACCTGCTCCGCCACCGCCCAGGGAATGACCACGGCGCCGTGCTGGTCCGCGTGAATGCAGTCGCCGTTGCTCACGTGCATGCCGGCGACGTTGACGCTGCCGCCGAAGTCCACCGGGTGCACGTAGGCGTGGGACGGGCCGACGCGGTCGGCCAGCATCTGAAAGTCCTCGGCGATGTCCGGCAGGTCGCGCACGCTGCCGTCGGTTATGACCCCCAGGCAACCGAGGCCTTTGTGCACGTTGCTGTTTACCTCACCCCACCAGGAGCCGTAACCGCGTTGAGCGCCGTCGAGGTCCTGAATGACCATGATGGCCGGTTTGGGGCCGTCGTCCACGTAGGCGTAGTAGGCGTCCTGCAGGCGCCGCGCTGCCTTGCCTTTCAGACCCGCAGGATGGGCGGCGCGAATGCGCGCGGTGCGGGCCACACCCACCATCGGCGGCAGTGCCGGGCGCGTGCACACCAGCGGGCTCACCGTGTAGCCATAGCCGCGGCGCTCAGGGGCGACGATTTCCAGGGCGTTGCACACGGTGGGGGTGTCCAGGGCGCGCAGGCTGCTCAGCAGCGCTTCCGTCAGTTTGGTCATCATTCGTCTCCCGGTTGGTCGGTGGCGCCGGCGTTCAGCGTTCGCTGCAGGGCCGCCTGCAATTCGTCTTCCGCGTCCTGACGACGCCACTCCAGGGCAATGGCTTTGGTGGCCATGGCGACCGCCATGGGCTCGTCGAACATCAGGTGGTGGTAGGTGCCCGGAATCGTGAAGATGGGCAGGTGGCCGTCGGTGATCGTGGCCATGTTCTCGCCGAACAGCGCGCCCTCGTCCTCGCTTTCTTCGCCGAGTATCACCGCGCTGCGACAGGTCAGCGCCGCGAACTTGTTCTGCTGATCCACCCCCATCTCCAGATAGTCGAACAGGCTCGGGTCGAACTTCCAGGTCCAGCCGCCTTCCACCGGGCGCAGGCTCTTGTCGGCGATGTAGTCGGTGACGCAGGGATGGCGCGACGGCTGTTCCGGAATGAAGCGGAACCGTCCCAGCGCGGTCGCCCGGTCTTCGTAAATGCGGGTGCTGCGCTTCGGCGGCAGATCCTCGCGCTCGGCGCGCAGGCCCCATTCCACGTACTGGGCCGGCGGCGCGACCGTGAAATCCATGAAGATGATGCCGCCCAGCTGATCACCGAACTGGTGGCCCGTCTCCAGCACCACGAAACCGCCGAAGCTGTGGCCCACCACAACGGGTCGAGGCCCCAGCTCAGCCGCCTGGCATACGGCCCAGACTTCCTTGCCCAGCACCTCACCGCTGTAGCGCTCGCGCCAGCCGGAGTCGCCGTTGCCGGACGAGTCCAGGGCGGCGACGCGAAACTGGTCGGCCAGGAAAGGCGCCACGAAGCGCCACCATTCCAGGTGCGCGTTGGAACCGTGCACCAGCACGATGCCCGGCTTGCCTACCTCACCCCAGGCCTCGTAGTGGATGCTGACGCCGTCGACGCTCACGTCGCCGGTTTCCGAGGGGGTGTTCAGGGCTCTGTCGAACCAGAAGGGTTTATCCATGAAATTTGCGGCCGAACCTGCAGAGACAGCCCGCGAGATTACCACAGGCGCCGGAACCGGTATCAGCCGTCGCGGATGCTCAGCACCAGGCTGCGGAACTGCTCGGTGGCGGCAAACGCCGGATGTTCCGCCTTGATTTCCCGCAGCACGGCGATGGCCTCGTCATCGCGCTGCCAGTTTTCGTGCATCAGGCGCGCCAGCCGGAAACGGGCGTTGGCAATCAAATGGCTGTCCGGGTAGGCGTCGGGAAAATCCGTCAGCAACGCTTCCACCAGGGGGCCGTCTTCGGCGGCAGCCATGCCGACCAGCGTGAGCAGCGCTTCGCCGTCCACCGGGCGGAACCGCGGCTCGCGGGCGTGACAGGTTTTGAACAGGGCCCAGGCGCGTTGCCGCTTGCCGTTTTCCAGCAGCCGGCCGAGATAGTGCACCGCGTGCTCCAGCAGCAGGTCCTGATGGGTGAACCGCAGCAGACGCTGGTGCACGGTTTCGTCATCGGCGCTGTCGGAAGTCTGCAGGTAGGCTGCGAGCTGCTTGTGCGCCTCGGCGACGCGGCCGACGCCGCACAGACGGTGCAGGTCATCCAGCAACCGGTCGAGGAACGCGCTGCGGCCTGCAGCTGCGGCGCCTTCAGCCAGCTCGGGGCTTTTCTCGACGTACAGATCCAGGTGATTGCGTCGCTGCCAGATCAGCCGGCCGGCAATTCCGTGGGCGATCAGAAATCCGTAACCCGCGGCTGCCAGGTGCAGCGGGTTGTGCAGCCACAGCAGGGTTGCTGTCAGGTAGCCCACGCTGCCGCCGACCGAGACCCACATGCCGACCCAGCCAATTCCGATCCCCTTTCCCAGCCGCCACAGGGTTGCCGGCCGAAAGGCTTCCCGAACCGACGCCTCCAGCATCAGGCTCAACCACGCCAGGGTGAACCCGACGGTCAGCAGCCCCAGGATGGCGGGCGAAGGCGCGGCCGCCTGCCACCCCAGCACCCCCAGCGGGATTGCCAGCAGCACAAAGAAGCGCACGGCCAGCCCGTTGCCGAAGGGGTTGAGATTGGTTTCATCCGCGATGGGCTCATCCGTCAGGCCCCGGGCGTGGTGCAGCAGGCGCATCTGCGCGGCCAGGCACAGAGAACCCAGAAGCAGGTACCACAGGGGCAATTCGAAGCCGATGATCAGCGCCCGCGCCATCGGCACCATGTCGTCGAACAGGTCAATGGCGGCCAGCAGCAACCAGCCGAGCAGGACGAACAGGCCCAGTATCCATGCGGCGGGCGGCCGAAGGGGCCAGAGAAGGAGCGTGGTCATTGGTCGAGTATAAGGTCTCGGTGCGCCTTTCCGCGCTGCACCCGCGCTGCACCCGCGCTGCACCCGCGCTGCACCCGCGCTTGCCGGAACGCGGGCTTCTGTTAGTCTCGATGCGTTGAACGACTTTAACTGCGTGTAGCGCACAGCGGGGAGAAACACCATGGCCGACATCGTCATTCGCAACGGCACCCTCATCGACGGCACCGGCGCGCCGGGCCAGCCAGGCGATCTGGCCATCGAAGGGGACCGGATCGTCGCCGTGGGCAAGGTGGACAGCCGCGGCGCCCGAGAGATCGACGCCACCGGCAAGCTGGTCACCCCGGGCTTCGTGGACATCCATACCCACCTGGATGCGCAGCTGGCGTGGGACCCGGCAGCGTCTTCCTCCTGCTTCCACGGCGTCACCTCGGTGGTGCTGGGCAACTGCGGCGTTACGTTCGCCCCGTGCAAGCCGCAGGATCGTGCCTACCTCGCCGAGATGATGGAATCGGTGGAAGACATTCCGGCGAAGAGCATCCTCTCGGGCCTGTCGTGGAACTGGGAAAGCTACGGCGACTACCTGAACGCCATCGACGCTATGCCCAAGGGGGTGAACGTCGGCGGCATGGTAGGCCACTGCGCGGTGCGTTATCACGCCATGGGCGAACGCAGTCTGGACGAAGCGCCTGCCAGCGAAGACGACATCCGCAACATCTGCGACCTGGTGGACGAAGCCATCGGCGCGGGGGCCCTGGGCTTCTCCACCTCGCGCACCTACATGCACAAGGTGCCCGACGGCCGCCCGGTGCCGGGCACCTTTGCCGCCACCGACGAGCTGCTGGCCATCGGCGCGGTGATGGGCAGGCATCGCAAGGGCGTGTTCGAGGCTGCCGCACGGCTCGGCGAGCGGGACAACGACGCCCTGGACAACACCCGCCGCGAGCTGGGCTGGATGGGCCAGCTGTCCCGGGACAATGGCATCAAGGTCACCTTCGGCCTGCTGCACAGTTATCGCCGCCCGGACCTGTACCGCCGGGTCATTCAGTTCGCCGATGAAGAAAACGCGACGGGCGCGCACCTGCGGCCCCAGACCACGTCCCGCGGTGTAGGCGTGCTGTTCGCGCTGGACCACATCACCCCCTGGCAGCAGGCGCCCGCCTGGCGCGAGCTGGCAGACAAACCGTTCGCCGCCCGGCTGACCGCGCTGGAAGACGAATCGATGCGGGCGCGGCTGATCGCCGAAGCCGAGGCGCAGCCGTCCGCGCTGGATCTGACCCAGACCTACCTGCTGCTGGACGGCCGGGTGCACTACGCCCACGAGCCGGAAAACTCGCTGGCCAGCTACGCGGCGCGCCACGGGCAATCACCGGCGGAAGCGTTCATCGAGTTGAACCGCGCGCACCAGGGTCGGTTAGTGCTTTATTACGCGGCCCTGAACCAGAGCATGGAAGCCATCGAGGAGATGCTCACCCACCCCACCGTGGTCATGGGTCTGGCGGACTCCGGCGCCCACGTGGGTCAGATCATGGATGCCAGCTCGCCCACCTGGCTGCTCAGCTACTGGGTGCGGGAGCGGGGCGTGCTTTCGGTGGAGCAGGCCATTCGCGGCTGGACCTCGGAAACCGCCGAGCTGTTCGGCATCCGCGATCGCGGCGTGCTACGCCCTGGCGCGTTCGCTGACGTGAACGTAATCGATCTCGACCGCCTCGATCTGGCGCTGCCCGAGTACCGGCACGACTTTCCGGAAGGGGCCGGCCGCTACGTGCAGACGGCCAGCGGATACGACTGCACCATCGTCAACGGTCAGGTGTTCATGGAAGGTGGCCAGCATACGGGGGCGCTGGCCGGATCCACACTGCGCGCCTGACCGCCGGCCACGGGCCAGACCGATTGGGCCGATCAGGCGGGCTGGACCGACTCGGCATTCGCGTCGCTGTTCCCGCCTGGGCCCGTGGCGGCAGCGTCGACGGCTGAGTCGGTCGTCTCGGGTGACGCCTGATCCGGCGCGTGACCCAGCTCTGAGGCAAAGGTGCGCTGATAAACTTCCCAGGACGCCATCAGCAGCGCGCCGATCAGCGGGCCCACCACCAGGCCGATGGCGCCGAACATGAAGAGC
This sequence comes from uncultured Gammaproteobacteria bacterium, assembly GCA_947258805.1. The sequence continues at coordinate 5,368 of CAMYJV010000148.1, forward strand.
CCGCCAAGTGTGGTCAGCAACACCAGCACGTCGGGCATCTGTGTGTCCTGGCCCACCAGCATGGGGCGCAGCACGTTGTCCACGCTGGCCACCACCAGCCAGAACCAGCCGGCAAGAAACGCCGCCTCCCAGTAGTTGCCGCTGACGCCCAGATAGACGGCGACGGGCAGCCAGATGATAATGGGGCCGATGAACGGAATGACGGACAGAAATCCCATCACCACGCCCCAGAACACGTGCTGCTCCACGCCGACCACCCAGAATGCCAGGCCGCTGAGCAGGCCCTGCACGGCGCCGATGATCACGATGCTCTTCAACACCGAGCGGGTAACCGCCGAGGTGATCTGCACCAGATCTTCGCGCCCCTCGCGATCCAGCGGCAGGCTGGCAACCACTGAGGCCGACAGCTGCTTGCCGTCCTGCAGGCAGTAAAAGAAAAAGTAGGCGGCTACGAAGACGTCGAGCAGAAACATGGCTGTTGCCTGGGTAACCTGGGAAAGGGTCCCGACCAGGAACCGCCCCACGGTGCCGGCTATCTGACCGGCTTTGTCGGTGAGCTGTGCTCTGACGGCCTGCAGATCTATTTCGAACGGTACCCAGGCGGGGATTTTGAGATTTTTGAAGGCGGTACCCGAAGTCAGCCGATCGTTGATCCACGACGAGGCCTCATCGGCCACGGCCAACGCCTGAGTCGCGGCCATGGTGAACAGCAGGATGGCGG
>CAMYJV010000148.1:6108-10134 GCA_947258805.1 uncultured Gammaproteobacteria bacterium
TGGGGGGAAACACGGCGCTCCATTGCTTCCTGGAGCGGCAGGAATATCAGCGCGCTGGCGGCTGCAAATACCAGCGCGCCGAGAAATCCGGCGATCATGATGCCGAACAGAAGCATCAGCAGCAGGAGGGTGCTCAAGGCGAAAACGCGATGAAGCCTTCTGTTTCCTTCCTCCACCTGTTCTCCGCCGCGATCCCGCCTCGAAAGACGCATTACTCTGACCGTTTCGCATCACAAAAACAAACGCGGGGCAGTTGGGTAGCCGTGGGTCGGCACGACGGAGTCGCCGATGATCAGTCCGCGTCCACCGGTCGAAGGCGCTTCGGCAGGCCGTAGGAAGCCACCTCGAAGCGGCGCCAGGCTTTGTCGAAGGCCTTGCGCTTGTTCTCGCCTTTCTCCGCCTCCATCCGCATCAGCTTCTTGAACACCTTGCGATCGCGCTTGCTGACGTCCTGCTGGTTGCGATATTCGCGCAGATGGTCCTGGGCGACGAAGGTGTCCTGATAGTCGCCGAGCAGATCCTGCAGCTGGCGCAGCCGCTTTGCCGGGGCGGCAAGCAGCTTCGGATAGGCGGGCAGCAGGTACTCCATCTGATACCGCAGGCGCTTCACGTCGATACGCAGGCGGTGCAGCGCCGTGGGTTGCGAGCGCTTGTTGATGGCGCGTCCCTGCTTGCGCACTTTCTTCAGCGGCGATCTGACCTGCTGCCAGGCCAGATCGCCGACACGCAGATGGCGCTGCGACACGCCCGCTTCGGTGGCAGCGCTCAGCAGCTCGCCGTAATCGGAGATCAGCTTCGCGTAATCGCGGCTTCCCAGCGCATCTATCAGCACCCCGTGGGCGCGCCGGCGGCTGCGCAGCAGGTACTGTTCGTAGCGCTCCAGGGCGATCCAGTTCTCGGTGGGCAGCTGGTCGCGGTAGTCGGCCAGGTGTTCCAGGTGCACGTCCAGATCGCGCACCGGTCCCAGCGCCCGGGTCAGCCACTTGATGTCCTCGGTGAGGGCGTTGGCCTCCACTTCCGGCAGCACGTCGATGAATGTGTTCAACGCGGTGCGAGCGCGACGGGTTGCAACCCGCATCTGGTGCACGCCTTCAATGTGCAGGGATTCCCAGGCGTAGGGCTCGTAGAGCTTCAGATCGTACAGCCGGGCCCGGAGGTGCGAGATCGCCAGATCTATCCACGGTGTGGTTGGTTCGATGTGACTGAGCGAGGAGGGGGGGCGGCGTTCCAGCTGGCAACCTGCGGCGATCAGCCCGCGCTCGTACTTCGAAAGCCGCGCGCGGATCAGGCTGCCTTCCAGCTCGGTGATCGCCAGCAGATTGGCCAGCAGCTCGTGGGGTCCGCGCTTCAGCTCGAATTCCAGCTCGGTGAAGGGAAGGGGGGCATCAGTTTCCGTCCGGCCCTCTACCCGGGCCCGGTCGAACGCCATCTCGATCAGCGACCGGGGGTAATCGGGGTGATGCAGCTGAAACACCACCCGCCGATTGCTGACCTCGAACAGCGGGTGCATGGCGTCGGACGGCCGCAGCAGCCCGCGCAGTCGCTCCTGCACTGGGCCAATGGGCGGCCGCGCCAGATTCTCGGGCTGGCCCCACAGGGTCTGCTCGATCTCCTCGCGGTCGAACACCCCGGACCGGGCGCGGTTCAGCTCTTTCAAGGCCAGTCTGGATTTATCGCCACTGGTTCGCAGCCGGTAGCTCCAGCCCGATTTCTGCAGCTGGTACTCGGCGGTGTCGTGGTAGATGTCGGACTGGGTGCGACCGCCTTTCGGCTGCACGCGGAAGCCCGCCCAGCTCAACGATTCCTGGAGTCGACGCAGGACCCGGTCGGGGCTTGTCCCCGCCGCCAGCAGATATTTGGCTTCCAGCTCCTGCACTCAGGCCCTTGATGTTATCGTCAAGTTATCTGCAAAAGTATGCAGCTTTAGCCGGTTCCTGTCATTACGCTCAGCAGAACAATCGTGCATTCCGGCTCAGGCCTGATTTCGGGCCGGACGGGGAATCCTTGCCCATCCGCGTGGTCAGAACGGCCTGAGGGTATCAGTAGCAGAAGGAGCAGCTTAAATTGCCAGAGATTCACGCCGATTTTTCCCGCGCTGCCTGGTTGAATCGGGACGACGGCGACTGGGTGGCCTCGCCTCAGGGTGGCGTCGAGCGTCTGATGCTGGACCGTGTAGGCGACGAGGTGGCCGTGGCCACCAGCCTGGTGCGCTACGCGCCCAATTCCCGGTTTCCGGCCCACGATCATGCGCTGGGGGAAGAGTATGTGGTGCTGGAAGGCGAGTTCGGTGACGAGCACGGTCGTTATCCGTCGGGAAGCTACGTGCGCAATCCTGCCGGCACGCGCCACACCCCGTTCTCGGATCCCGGCTGCGTCATCTTTGTGAAGCTGCGACAGTTCGACCCGGCCGACCAGCGTCAGATGGTGGTCTCCCTACCCGAGGGTGGTTCGGACGCCAAAGTCACCGCCCACGAGCTGCACCGTTTCAAGGAGGAAGTGGTGACCTGTATCACCGCGCCGACAGGCAGCCGGATCGAGCTTCCGGCTGGCGAGACGGTGCAGGAGGTGTTGCTGCTGGACGGACATGCCAAGTGGGATGATGTCACCCTTGATCGTCACGGCTGGCTGCGGGTACCGGCAGGAGAGGGCATCTCTCTCGAGGTGGCAGCGGACTGCCGGGTGCTGCACAAGACGCGACCGGGATATGCGATACCTGTTTAATCAAGCCGCGGGCGCTTTAATCCCGCCACAGGCTTTTTATTAGTCCCGCCACAGGCAGGCGTTGCATCTGCAGGAAGGTGAAGGAGGCGGACCAGGTGATGAGGGCGAGGCCGGCCAGCGCTTCGGTGCTGCTGACCATGCGCGCGCCGCCTTCGGGAATCATGTCACCGAAGCCGACGGTGGTGTACACCATGGCGGAATAGTAGATGTAGTCGAACCAGTCGTCGGAGACGGCCGTGATGGTGCCAATGTTCATCCAGTGCTCGGCGAACATGTACCCCAGGCCGAAAATCCAGATCTCCAGAATGTGCGCCAGCAGCAGCCCGTACATGGTGATCAACACCATCCAGCGGTGCAGCTTGAATTTCTGGGACAGCTTCTCCAGCCCGCGTATCGCCTCGTAGTGCACGGTGATGCACATTGAAACCAGGGCGACTGAGAGCAGGCCGGCAGTCAGATAGTCCATGGCAGCTAGTTTAAGCGATTCCGCCGAACTGTCTCCCCACGTTGACGATCGTTGTCCCAGCCGCTAGCGTTCCGTCTGTTTGCGAAGCATAACTTCCTGCAGGTAACCTCATGCCTATCCGAAGATCCATGGACTTCCCCCGGTTTTCGCTCGCTTCTGCGCTTGGCGTGCTCGCCTTGGCGGCCCCCACCTGGGGCTGGGCCGATTACTGCGAGGGCCGCGTGCAGGCCGCGATGGCGGAAATGCAGGCTCAGCGCGCCAGCCCGGTGGGTCGGGCGGAGCGGGACGGCATCCAGCAGGCGCTGATGAGCCTGTGCGCCGATGCGATGCAGGCCGGAGGCGGCCAGATGCCGGTGGCGGCGCGCTCGGACGCGCCGCAAGGGTCGGATGTGCCGCGGGATGAAGCGGCAGAGGAGGAGACGGAAAATTCGAGCCTGTTCGGCATCGAGTTCAAGAAGGCTGACAAAGATTCTGCCGGCAACGAGCGGCTGAAACGGAAGCTTTGAGGCGGGCGATAGCGCTGGCCACGGGTCGCAATTGACAGTAGTCTGGCAGCGGGTAAGATACGCCCCCTCTGATCTTATGGGTGTTTAGCTCAGTTGGGAGAGCGACGGCCTTACAAGCCGTAGGTCGCAGGTTCGACCCCTGCAACACCCACCACTTCCCTCGGGAAGACCCTGGAGCGGTAGTTCAGTTGGTTAGAATACCGGCCTGTCACGCCGGGGGTCGCGGGTTCGAGTCCCGTCCGCTCCGCCATTTCAGCTTCCTTCTTAGTCCAGTCAGTTCCAGCAAAACTCAGAATATCAATGAATTAGCTAGATCTAGTGTCCGGTGAAGTC
>CAMYJV010000149.1 GCA_947258805.1 uncultured Gammaproteobacteria bacterium
CAGCTCACCGGAGATGAACCGGTCGATGGTCTGGTGGAAGTGCCGCAGCCGCAGCTCCTGCTCGCACAGATTCATGCCTTTGAAGGAATCGGATTTCACCCCGGCCTGCATGGTCACCATGTTTGATCCGTCCTCAGCCAGGACGTTGGCGAGAATCGGGTCGAAAGTCCCGTCGAAAGCGTCTCCGTAGCTTATCTGCTCGCTGTGGCGGTGAACCTGATGCCGCGGGCGGTCGATCTTTGCCGAGCCCGGCGGTCGCTGCTGCATGATCAGAAAATCGTAGTAGCACTTGTTCGGGTCTGTCGCGTGGGGACGATAACGGAAGACCACGCCGGAGCCCGGAGTCTGGGTGAAGGTGGTGTTGGGGAAGAAGGTGTAGTGATACTGATGCACCAGCTGCTCGTCGTTCATCCGTTTGAACGGCAGGTAGGTGTCGTCTTCCATGGCGCGGCGCTGGCGAATGATTTCCAGGTGAATGTCCTTGGCGGAGCCCGAGTACCCCTCTGCGTCAGAGCCGAGGCCCCTCAAGGCGAAATGATCGCGCAGCGGCGTGATGGTATCCCGATCTTCCACCACTTCGCTTACGGTGCTGTTGAAGTTCAGCATGCGGGAGTGAATGCCCAGCAGCTCGATGGGAATGTCGTGCCCCTCGCCGAACTCGATCATGTCGGGATGCAGCGACGCGAAGTGATAGCTCTCGTTGAAGGCGTCTACCGCGTGCTTCCAGTTGCCGTTCCACTCGAACGTCTGGTAGTCGATCATGTCCCACTTCTCGAACTCGTAGGTTTCGAGATGCTCGGCGGGCTCACCCAGGTACTCCTTCAGCGGGATGGTGTCGTGATCCATGTTGAACCACAGCCAGCCGGCCCAGGTTTCCACTCGCACCGGCGGCAGACCAAGATCATCGTAGGGCACCCCGTCGTCCCACTGGCGGAAGAACTGCGGGTCAGCGACGGCTTTTACAGACCCATCGTTGTTCCACTGCCAGCCGTGAAACGGGCAGGTAAACGCGTCTGCCTCCCCATCCTCGGCCTGGACGAGCCGGTTACCCCGATGCTGGCAGACGTTGTAGAACCCGCGAATCACGCCGTCGTTGCCCTTCACGAACAGGAAGGATTCCTTGCCCAGCTCGTGGACGAAGAAAGCGCCTCGCTCGGACAGATCGTCCACGCGCGTGACGATCTGCCAGGTCTTGGTCCAGATGGTGTCCCATTCCGCCTGCATGAACTCTGGAGAGTAGAACCGCTGGCCATGGATGGGCTCGGTGCCCAGGTCGACGTTACCGACGCGGGGCATGAAGGGTCGCGCCTGGAAGTCGCCCTCGCGGGGATTCTCGCGGGCGAGAAATTCCTGCTCGATCTTAGCCATGGTTGATCTCCTTTGGGTTAGTCGGCGGCTACCTTGATCAGTTGGGTGCCGAAGTTTGCCCCGGTCAGCACGCGAATTAGGGCCTCCGGTGCCCGCTCGATGCCGTCGAGGACATCCTCCGCATATTTGAGCTCGCCGCACAGAACCAGGTCGGCCAGCCGGGCGTGGGCTTCCTCGAAGCGATTCGAAAAATTGAAGACGTAGAAGCCGGACATTTCCGCCTGCCGGTACACCAGGTTGAAATAGTTCTTCGGCCCGTACCAGTCCAGATCGTGATTGTATTGAGATGTGCCACCGCACAGCACCACGCGAGCGCCCTGGGCGATAAGCCCCAGGCAGGTGTCGAGAATCTCGCCGCCCACGTTGTCGAAATAGATGTCGATGCCTCGGGGGCAGGCCTGCTGCAGGCGTTCTGCAACGTCGTCCGTTTTGTAGTTGATGGCCTCGACGCACCCCAGTTCTTCTGTCAGCCAGCGGCATTTGTCCGCGCTGCCGGCAATGCCTACCACCCGGCAACCTTGCAACCGGCCCAGCTGGCACACAAGCGAGCCCACGTTGCCCGCGGCGGCTGAGACCACCAGGGTGTCACCGATGCGCGGCCGGGCGTACTCGCACATGCCGAAATAGGCCGTTGCCCCGCCGGCACCGAGGACGTGCAGCAGGGTGCTTTCAGGAAGGTCCAGCCGTGGGCGAACCTTGCGCATGCCGACCCCTCTGGAGATGGCAAACTGCTGCCAGCCCAACTCTCCGACCACCAGATCATCCACCGCATAGTTCGGGTTGCGGGACTCGACCACGCGTCCGAGGCCGGTGCTGCGCATCTTCGCGCCGATGGCAATGGGCTTGCGGGAGATGCCGCCTGATGTAAGCGCCATCCGCAGCGGCGGCGTAACCACCAGCCAGCGGACTTCGACGAGAATCTCGCCCTCGGCCGGAGCGGCCGTTTCTTCGGTGCCCATGCTGAAATTGCCGGGCTGGACCTCGGCCTCCGGCCGTGAGGCCACTGTCCAGTGGTGGTTCTGACTCATGAGTTGCCGTCCTCCCCAAATAGCAACAGCCGAAGGGTATTGTTTTAGGAAAGGTCAGGCAGAGTCAACCGGTGCGCCCAGCGGGACGAAAAGCGGCGGACGATCAATGCGGGTTCCAGCGGGACGATAGGGGTAACCTGCAGCACCCTGCCTTCGTCCGTTTGTGCGTCGTATCGGGCGAGCGCCCGTTTATTCGGCTAAAGAAAAAGCCCGCCAGGCGTTGCCGGGCGGGCTTCTTGAGGCCCGCGGGATCGGGCCGCTTGCTCAGATCTTCAGGTTCAGGCTTTTGATTACCTCCAAAGGCACGAAGTTTGAGCCGTGGGGGATCCCCTTTGCGGCTGCGTACCGGCTCACGGCGGAAAAGGTCTGTCGGCCGAGCTTACCGTCGATGGGACCAACGGTGTAACCCTTGTTTTCAAGCGCCCGTTGCAGCGCCATGACGTTGTTTTCTGTCGCATTCACCTGGCACAGCACCGGTTTCCAGGTCAGCTCAGCGTCGGCGATCTTTTCCGTTTTGGCGACGGTGCGATACTTCGCGGGAATCTTGTTTCGGTTCTCCTTGGCGGGCTGCACCAGCTTACGCACGGATATCGTTTCGTACTCGGCTGGGATAGCGACTTCCCGCGTCTTGGCAGGCTTTTTGACCACCCTCTTGGTGATCGTCGTGTATTCCGCCGGCACCTCGATTTCCTTGGTGTGGGCGGCCACGTCGACGACTTTGCGGGTGATCGTCTTGTAGGATGCGGGGACTTCCACCAGGCACATCACCTCACCCGTGGCGCTGGTGCTTTGCGAAAGCACGGGGTCCGAGAAGCCACTTGCGGGCCCGCGCTTCCAAACCGTATATGCCGGCTTATCCAGAACCTCCTCGGTCACGGTGCGGAACGTGGCAGGCACCTCAATCACCTTCTTGCTGGCTGGCTGAACGAGTAACTGCTCGGTCACCATTTCGTACTCTGCGGGAACAGTCTCGATGCGCGTGCTCTCTTCCTTGACCAGCACCCGTTCCTGAACGGTTTCATAGCTTGCAGGAACAACGGTGACGGATTCGCTCTCTTCCTGAACCAGCACCTGTTCTTCCAGCGTACGGTACTTTTCCTCAGTCAGAACGCGTGCATAGCACTGTCCCGGTTTAGCGTCCGGCGGAAACAGGGCGTCCGTGGTCTGCGACGGCTTATCCTTCGCACCCAGCTGCGTCTGCAGACTCTCGATGCGCGCGTCGCGGGTCTTGACGTCCTGTTCAAGCGAGTTGATGTGGGCGTCGTCCTGCGCGCCAGTCGCACCGGAAGCCAGCTTCGGCGCGTCATTGTCGGTAGCGCTGGTCATTGCGCCTGCGGTTGCACAGCCGGTTGTAACAATGGCCGAGCAAAGCAGCGCCACCCCTTTCAGTTCCTTCCAGTCAATCATTTGAATCTCCTGCGATGGTAGTCATTACCTAATGGGCTCTCTGCAGCCCATTTCGTTACCTGGCACGATAGGTGTGCAGAACCCTGTTAGATAGGCACGATTGGTGGGTTTTACCGCGATTTAACATACCGACCGCTTGGGGTTTGCTTCCGGGTTCGGATATCTCAACTAGACTTCAAGAAGGCCCACTGATTGAGGCTCGATACATCAATGCCGCACATGTACCTGCTGCTGCTCGTTTCGATGTCGGCATTGGCGACCGCAAGTCCTTTTGATGAAGGCGAGCTGAATCAAATCGTTCGGCCTATCACAACGACCGTGAGCTTCGCCGATGGCGGATTGCAGCTGAACCGCGGAAACGGATTCGTTGTCGGTCACCGCTTCTATACCGCCTATCACAACATTCAGTCTCACACGGGCAGCATCGTCCATCAGCACACCGATATCGGCGGCTTCAGGGTGCAGCCTTCGGCAGTGGACGTTGAGCACGACCCGGCTGTCTTTGAGCTGCCTCCGGATCTGTGTCGAAGCTGGTGCAACAGCCGTCGAATAGCTTTGCCCGGGGCAGCGCAGCAGGTGGCCTGGCTGCAACCGGTTGGCGGAGACCAGGGGATCAGCGTCTGGCGTTCCGGCAACGTCAACAATATTGCTTTCAAGTCCCAGGGCGCGGATGAGAGCCTCGCGGCGTGCGAACGCAACGTCGTGGTCGAGGTCGACGAGCCATTCTATCCCGGCAGCTCCGGCGGACCGGTGTTCGACGCGCATTCCGGCGCCATCGTTGGGTTGATTCAGGGGAGTTTCGAACGCGAGGATGGCGAGTCGACCGGCTACTACAAGCCGGTCGAATGCCTTCTGGCGCGGTTGGGCACTAGTCCTTCTTAAAGCCCTTCAAAGCTGCCGCCGGGTCTTTCAGCGCGTCCTCGCCGATTACCTCGCTGGCCGATTCCATGCCGGACTTCGTGGCGCTATCGACCGCGCTGTCCATGGCGCCTTTGGCTGTGTCTGACGCCATCACCTTGGCATCGGCGAGCGCCACGCCTGCCTCGTCCTTCGCTTGCCCGAACGCGTCTCCTGCCACCGCTTTCACCTCTTCGATGGCCTCGTCGACCGCCTCTCCGCCCACGTCGCGGGCGTTGTCCAGGACGTCCTGTACGACCTCCTTACTTTCTTCATAGATGGTTTCAGCGGGTTCGCTTCCGGTCGCGCTGCTCTTGTTCCCGCCTGAATCACAGGCGGAGACAGATACCGCCACTCCGATGATGAATGCCGATCTGATCACATGTTTCATATTGCTTTCCTTGGATACCACTCTGAGTTCGAGTCAGCATTATTGTGACCTGCGGTGGAGGCCGGATCTGCCGGCTACTGAAAAATGTGTGTAAAACCGGTCTGACCGGGCGCTTTAAGCCGAACATCGCGCAGATTGCCGCGCGGCATCAGGACGTACGGTTTGTAAAAGACGAGTAAAACGACGCGTCAGGCAGTATTTCCCGGACCGTTGGTTCGCTAGATTGTTCGCTCGGAATAGAAAGAGTGGGGAACCATAATGGATGTACTAGCTGATTTTCTGTCGCCGTTAATGAGCTCGCTTGGTGAGTTTGTACCCAATTTTGTCGGGGCCTTGGTCGTCCTGTTGATCGGCTGGCTGGCAGCCAAGCTGATCGGCAAGGCCGTCTATCGATTGATCGCCGCGACGGGATTGAGCGAACGTGCCGGTGGCGATAGCCAGCGGCTGAAGATCGAAGTCGTCGCCAGCCGGTTCGTGTACTACCTCATTCTCTTCTTTGTCCTCGTATTCGTGCTCAACAGTCTGGGTTATGGCGCCGTTCTCGATCCTGTCAAATCCATGTACGACACGCTGCTGAGGGCGGTTCCCGATATCATCGCCGCAGGCATAATCGGTCTGATTGGCTACATGGTCGCCAGCATTGTCGCATCGCTGGCGGAAATGGCAGGTGAGGGGCTCGAGCGATTGATGGAGAGGGGAGGGGTCACGGGCGTGGATGTTTCACGGGTACTGCACATCTTCGTTTTCGTGCTCGTGTTCGCGCCCGCGCTGCTGGCCGCTTTCGAAAAGCTGAATATTGACATCATTTCCGTTCCGGCCACGCAGATGCTGAACGATGTGCTGAATGCCGTGCCCAAGCTCCTGGCTGCCGGCTTGATACTTCTGGTTTCGTTCATAGCCGGTCGCATCATCAGCAGTTTGGTGAGTCAGGCCCTGGCTGGTCTGGGCGCTGACAACCTCCCGGCGCGTATGGGTGCGGCTGGTATTTGCCGGTAGCATTATCGTCGGTCTTGTGATTCTCGGGGGCGGGAACTGGCTGGCCAATCTCGCTTTCAATGGCCTGCGCAATGCCGGCAGCAATCTGGCGCCGTTTGCCCGCTTCGCGATCCTCGGCCTGGTTCTGGCCATGGGCTTGAAAGCGATGGGGCTGGCAGACGAGATCGTCAATCTTGCTTTCGGCCTGACGCTGGGGGCCCTGGCGGTTGCGTTTGCCCTGGCGTTTGGCCTTGGCGGACGTGAAGCAGCCTCTAGGCAGCTGGAGGACTGGATGGGCCGGGTGCGGCAGTGAGGACCCAGTTGGTGCCTTGTCAGGGGCAGGGAGAGTGCCGATTTGTGTGGCTGTGCCCGGCGGGAGATCGCCCATGGACATGAATGGTCTGATTGCGAAAACGCCGGGATTGCTGGATGCGCTGAAGTCGCTGGGTCTGTCTACCGATCAGGTGGTCCGGATTTCCGCGGAGTGGACGCGCCAGTTGCGACAGGGTGATGAACGGGACATATCCGACTTGCTGCGGGAACTGGATGGGAATGATTTCGTCGGCAGGATAAACTTGGACGTGCTGGCTCGCACCTCCGCGGTGGAAAAAAAGGCCGTTCGGGAGGCAACCTGCCTTGTCGGCAAGGTGATTAGCGGTTTCAGTGGCGAAAAGCAGTCGCTTCTGGGAAGTCTCAGGCAGATGGGAAAAACGCTTTGATCGAACCCAGGACTCGGTAGAGCGACACAGAAAATGCGCATATGGCTTCTGGAAGACGATCCCGCACAGGCGGCCATGGCCAAAGGCTGGCTTGAGGATGCGGGCTATGAAGTATGCCACTTCGACACAGGCTGCCGTCTCGTCGATGCATTGGAAAACGGTCGCTTCGATCTGCTCATCCTCGATTGGGAACTGCCGGATGGTAGTGGCATAGACGTGCTGGAGCAGGTGCGGAATCGGGTTCGCTGGCACGTGCCCGTTCTGTTCGTCACCCAGCGGGATGCGGAAAGCGACATCGTCGCTGCTCTGGAAGCGGGCGCCGATGACTACATGGTGAAGACCATATCCCGCGCGGAATTTCTGGCCCGAGTAGCGGCGCTCGGGCGTCGGCTTGCCAACGAGCAGCTGGAGTTCTCGGTAGGGCCCTATAGTTTCTATCCCGAGACGCGAAGCGTGACCCGGCACGATGAGACCGTAGATCTCACGGCAAAGGACTATGCGCTGGCGCAGTATCTGTTCCGCAATGTTGGCCGCCTGCTGTCTCGTGAGCAACTGCTGCGCGATGTCTGGAACGTCAGCGGGATCAATACCCGTACCGTCGATGTTCACATGAGCCGGATTCGCAAACAGCTGCACATCAGCCCCGAATCCGGCTTTCGCATCAAGACGATCTACCAGCACGGCTATCGGCTGGAAACGCTGTGAACAGGGTCCAGCGTTGCGCCCGGTGTGTGGGTGATGTTGCTAGCCGGTGGCGTCTTGCTTTGATGTTTGTGCTGCTCACGGTCTCGGTTTCAGGCGCCGCTGAGGAATGGCTGTATACGGTCAGGCCGGGCGATGAAATCTGGAACATCGCCAGCCAGTACTGCGGTTCCACGGCCTTTGCCCGGCGTATCGTCGAGTTCAACCAGCTTGCCGACGCGCGCGCTATTCGTCCCGGATCACGACTGCGCATTCCCGTTGCCTGGTTGGTCAGGCAGCCCGTTGCCGCTGAGATTCTGAACGTTCTTGGCAGTGCCTTGGTGCTCCGTCCCGACCCGGAGGTTGCCCGGGTCGGCCTCGAT
>CAMYJV010000150.1 GCA_947258805.1 uncultured Gammaproteobacteria bacterium
GTGCACGCAGAAATGACAAGGGTGGCCGGCGCCACCCTCGAATGATTTCAGGCAGCGTCAGGCAACTTAGTTGAGATTATCTACCTCGACGATCTTCACGCCGCCGAGCCCCGCGGCCACGAACAGGTAGTCGTTCTTGTAGGCTACGTGGTTCGCCGACTGCAGGTCGTCGAACTGCAGGTGGCCCAGCATCGTGATCTGTAACGGCGTGTTGCAGGGGCTGGCGTTGAAGTCAGCGTCGGCCTGGGCAACGTAGACACCGGCTTCGCCGTTCGAGATGAACATCAGGTCCCCGTCCACCGTCACCGCGTTCGTCATTACCACGGCCGGGTCCAGGCCCAGAGCCGCCGGATCCGGCCGCGGCACGGAGCCGACGATGCTTCCGTCGTCCAGGCACATGATCTGTACGCCTTGCGGTCCGGCGGCGATGAACGCCTTGCCGCCGGCAATTTCCACCGTCGTCTTTGATTCCGGCACGTCGGCGCCCAGAAATTGGAAGGTGTTCAACAGTGTCATGGAGCCACCGGGGAACTGCCCTTCGGCAAAGACCGACAGCTTGCCCTGCATGTCCGGAGGCATGTTCGGGGGCGCGCCCTGCGCAACGACGATCCGGCCGCCGGTCTGATCCCAGTCCACCCACCGGGCATCGTCGAGCGGGAACTGGCCGAGCGGGCTCAGGTCGTTGGTGCCGAATGCGAATACCTCGCCCGTGCTTCCGGAGGTCGCGTAGACTGCATTGTTTGTGGCCATCGTGCTCGTCGCGGCAAAGCTGGTCAGCGCCAGCCGCGAATTGTCCTGCAGCACCAGGTTCTGGCCCTGAACCTTGAAGCGCTCGAGCACCGATGGAAACGGAAATGCTGGGTCGTTCGTCGCTTCGGCGGCATAGACCCAGCTGCCGTCCGTGGAGACTGCGCTGATGTCGGAGTCATTGAACGCGACTGACGAACTGAGCGTCGGTTTCTTCTGGTTGATATTGGTGATGTAGTCGATCGCCCCCAGGCGCGGTGCGCCAACCATGTTGTAGCTGACTACCGCCTGGCTCGCGCTTTTCAACCAGATCGAAGTCGCCTGGACCACCTCGCCCTCGACGACGGGCGGATCGATTTCGCGCACCAGCGTCAGGGATACGCCTGCAGCATTCAGCGCCGGCGGGGAGTCTCCGGCCATTACCGGTGCCACCGGTGGCGGCGCGTCAATCGCTACCGCCTCGGAAGTGTTGATGACTCTGGCGTCGAGGAAGAACGGGGTGTTCGTAATCGCCACCCGCGCATTGGCCTGATCGGGAGCCACGCTGGTACCACTGCCGCCCCCGCCGCCACCGCCGCAGGCCGACAACAGGCCGACTGCGAGCAACACAGAGGCAGCGCGGCAACACGCAGTCAGCGCGACCGGGCCGGTCTGGGCCAACGGCGTGCGTGCCGGGCGCAGGCATAAAATCCGGCTGGGCATGGGAATCTCCTTGGCCAACGGTGCGAGTCCTCAGCAACCCATCGGGCTGCGCGGTTCTTCAGCGATCTGTCGGCTACTGCAACAACAACATCACCCGTGGTCTCCTCACGGAGCCCCGGGCTGAAGGGATCGTGACGGAAAACCGTGAAAATGAACCGTGTACCCGTCGCAAATTCGACAACTGCCTGCGTTAGATAGTCGGCCGCCGCCATTTGACGGATAATTCCGCCGCATGGGACGCACGATTCAACTGGTGTTTCAGGCCTGCGGCCTGGCCATGCTGGTGCTGCTAATTGTTCGCGCGCGCAGCGGCGACTGGAGCCCGTTGAATTACCTGATGCTGGCGGTGGCCGGCGCCTGTTGCCTTCTAGTGTTCGTGCGCTTCGTGTACGTGTTCAATTACAGCTACGCGCTGGCCGCGATGCTGAACGGCGCGCTGCTGATGGCGCTGCGGCCGTCAGCCGCAAGCGCGCTGCTGGGTGGCGCGGCCGTAGTCTACGGCGCGAGACTGTTCTGGTTCAGCTGGGCTCGTCAGCATGGGCAGTCGTACGCGCCGCGCAGGGCCAACGTGATCCAGGCTGACGAAGCGATGCCGAAGCCGGTGAAGGTCGCTTTGTGGGTGAACTGCAGCCTGCTGCTGACCTATCACCTGATGGCGGTGTATTTCGTTGCCGAGCGCGCAGAGTTGTCGCTGGGCGTGGTGTTGGGTGCGCTGACGATGTTGGCCGGTACGCTGATCGAAGGGCTGGCTGACTGGCAGAAGCAGCGGGTGAAAAACGCCACGCCCGATCAGCCGGTGCTGCGCGGGCTGTTCCGGTACGTGCGTCACCCGAATTACACGGGCGAGATCCTGCTGCAGCTGGGCCTGATCATCGCCGGCCTGGCAGTGGTGGGCACAGTGGGTGAGGCCCTCGCCGTGCTGATTGCGCCGGGCTACATCGTTGTGCTGATGATCACCGAGGCCCGGCGTGTGGACAGCACCCAGGAGACCACGTACTGGAATCACCCCGAGTACCCGGCCTGGCGGGCACGCACGGGGGCACTGTTGCCGCGTCTCTAGTTGGCCGCGATAGCGGCGGCTACCACGGGATCTTCGAGCCCTGGTGGGACATGAAGGTGCCGCTCAGGTCGAAGCCGTACTGGTCGATGACGTTGATGACGGCCTCGGCGCTGTCCGCCGGATCCATCAGGCGCAGTCGCACATTCCGGCCACCCATTGCCTCCTGCATCATATTCGTGTCTACCGCGCCCGGTGAGATCAGCGCGACGGTGATTCCCTGGTCCTTCACTGCCGCCTGCACGGAACGCATCACCATGTTCAATGCCGACTTGCTGGAGTTATAGAAAGGAATCGATGCGCGGCTGGCAAAAGTAATCGACCCCTGCACGCTGGTGATCGCGACGATTTTCTTCTGGCTGCTGGCGGCGACATTGTCCACGAAGGCCTGCGTCATGCGCAGCGGCCCGGCAACGTTGGTATTCATCACGCGCAGGAACAGGTCCATGTTGTAGTTGCCGAGTTCCTGTTCGTCCGGCGCGCCGAGGATGGCCGCGTTGTTGAGCAGTACGTCGATGGGCTGGCCCTTGTACTTGGCGGCGAGTGCGTCGACCTGTGACTGGTCGAGCAGGTCCAGGCGCTCTACGCTGACCTTTGGATTGTCGGCGGCGATCGCATTCAGGTCGTCGGCCTGCTCCGGTTTCCGCGCGGTGGCGATTACGGTCCAGCCGCGCTCGGCGTAGTTGCGCGCCATCGCCAGGCCGATGCCTCGGTTGGCGCCGGTGATCAGCACCGTGCCGGTGATGTCTGTGCGCTTCGCCGGGTCCGCCAGCAGGTCTTCCGGGCGCGGCGTGCGGCCGTGGCCGCCGGCCAGCGCGTCGCTCATCAGCCCCAGCAGGCCCAGGGCCAGCAGTGGTGCGGCCAGCTTGAAAAGGAATGCGTTGCGCGTCATTGGATACTCCTGGAATCGTGGTCCGGCGGCCGCGCGGTGTGCAGGGGCCGCGAAATGGTCGCTTAAGCTAGCAGAGAGGGGCCGGACCGTCCCGCGCGGGCACGGTGAAGCTGGCTGGCAGACCGTAGGTTGGCCAGAGATACCATGGGCCAGGCCCGCCGGCCGCGCTAAAATGGCCGTCTGCAACGGGGATTAGCGATGAGTGTTACAGCAAGCGGCAAACGGGATCTCGATCCGCACATTGCCTACTGCGGACTCGACTGCTCGGGTTGCGACGTTTACCGTGCCACCGCCTTCGACGATGACGGCTTGCGGCAGGACTATGCGCAGAAGGTCCTCGCGCAATTCAAGATCGAAGTCGAACCCGCCAGCGTCAATTGCCACGGCTGCCGGGACGCTCGCCCCAAGAGCGGTTACTGCGCCTGGTGCCAGGTGCGCAGCTGCGCTATCGACCGGGGCTACGAGAACTGCGCCCACTGTCCGGACTACGCCTGCGACAAGCTCGACAAGGTGCACGCGGCGATGATCAATGTCGGCAAGGCAGTGGACGGGGTAGCGAGCGCGAAGATCAACCTCGAAGCCATTCGGCGCGAACAGGGCCTGGGTTGACGCAGAGATGGCGGAAGCGACCAAACCCGGCGCGTGGCAGATGCCCGACGGCGACTATGCCGGCGACGTGACCGCGGCGGAAGCCTGGAAGACGCTGGCCGGCGAGCTGGCTGCGGTGCTGGTCGACGTGCGCACCGAGGTGGAGTGGAACCTGATCGGCAAACCGGACTTGTCGTCAGTGGACAAGGAACCGCTGTTCCTGCAGTGGGTCAAGATGGGCGGCGTCAACAAGAACTTCGTCCCCGAGCTCGAGGCCGCGCTGGCCGAGCGGGGCGTTGCGAAACACGCGCCCATCTACTTCATGTGCCAGTCTGGCGGCCGCTCGAAGATGGCCGCGATGCAGTGCACCGCGGTCGGCTATACCCGCTGCTACAACATTGCCGATGGCTTCGAAGGTGACCTGGATGAGCACCGGCACCGCAACAGTGTCAGCGGCTGGAAGGTGGCGGGCCTGCCCTGGCAGCAAAGCTAAACCGCGGTCTGGCGGCCGGCGTCGCGAAAGCTGATGTTCGGCATTGCTGCAAACTTCTGTTTCTATTGATTAAATTCCCATATGCCCGTGCTGGCCCGCCCGTCAGGTGGATTGCTGGAATTATTCAAAAACCTTTCAATTCATATTTCTATTCAGTAGAATAATTGCATCTTGCCCTCGGATGCCGCCATGCCACAGCCCGTTACCCAAGCCGCTGACGACCGGGCCCGGGTGCTGACCCAGGCCCTGGCCGAAGCCGCGCGTCGCCTCGGGCTGAAGTCCACGCAGCTCAAGACCATCGTTGGCACCAGTCAGCCCACGGCCTCGCGCTTGCTGAACGGCAAGTACCAGCTCGTGCCCGATTCGAAGTGCTGGGAACTCGGCGCCCACCTGGTGCGCCTGTACCGCTCCTTGTCTGCCATGGTCGGTGGCGACGATGCACTGGCTCGCGACTGGCTGAATACCGCTAACGATGCCTTTGACGGGCGTGCGCCGTTGCTCGTCATCCAGCGCGTCGACGGACTGGTGCATGCCTGCGACTACCTGGACGCCCACCGCGCTCGCGTCTGAAGCGCGACCCTGGCGGGGCAGCGCGTGGCGGGCGGTGGAGGCCCAGCACCAGGTAGCGACCATGCGCCTGACCGGCGGCCGGCTGCGCGACCAGGCAGTACTGGAGGACATCCTCGACAGCGTGAAGCCGCCGCAAGCCACGGGCACGGAGCGCCTGCACTGGCTGCTGGCCACCCCGTTCCGTTACCCGCCGCCACCGCACGGCTCGCGCTTTCGCCGGCCTTTTGAACCCGGCGTGTTCTACGCCGCCGAAGACCGCCGCACGGCGTGCGCGGAAGCGGGTTACTGGCGCTGGCGTTTCTGGCGCGACAGCGCGGGTCTGCGCGAGCGTTCGGCCATCGTGACGTTGACGCTGTTTCAGTGCCACGCCGCTACCGATCGAGCGCTGGACCTGAGTGTGCCGCCCCTGTCTGCCCACCACGACGCATGGACCCACAGGAGTGACTACTCGGCGACCCAGGCGCTGGCCGAGCAGGCCCGCGCGGCAGACCTGCACTGCCTGCGCTACGAGTCGGCCCGCCGGCCCGCGGGCTACTGCGTCGCGTTTCTGCACCCCCGGGTGTTTCGCAGCGTGCGCCGGCCGTTTCGTGACCGGCAGCAAACCTGGTCGTTGCTGATCGTGCCGCCGAACCGCACCGTCTGGCAGCGGCCCCTGGCCCGCGAGCAGTGGGCCTTCGACTGGGAGGTTTAACCGGTTCTGCTGTCCGCCACAGCGCCGCGGCAGAGCGGCTGAGACCTGGTCGGGCGGCGCTGGCGTTGGTGGGCGGCGGTCGCGATCGGCGCCGCAATGGGCTGGCGACTGTGCGGTTAAACTATCCGTGAATGTACCGTCGAGCGGGTTGCGGGTGGCCGTCCCGACGCTTGCCGTGGCAAGGGCCGGGGCGGCTGGAGATACGCCACGCGGGCGATTGGCTGGAGAACCATGATGCGGCTTTATACCTTCACTATCACACCCAACAACCGCAAGGCCGAGGCCTTCGTGAAGCA
>CAMYJV010000151.1 GCA_947258805.1 uncultured Gammaproteobacteria bacterium
TCAGTCAGGGTCATCAGATCGAGCAGGTCGGCGAGCGGCTGCGTGCTAGGATGGCCTGGATTCAGGAAAACAGGCTGGTCGACCGCGACAAGAACTGACGTTTGCCAAGCTGGAGCCAAGCTGGCCACAAGCTCGAGCGAAGCTCAGGGGAAGCGGGACCCAGGGGAGAACATGTCGGACACGAATCCTGACCCGCACGCGGATAACGACCCTGACGAGCTGCACGAAGGCTCGTCCACGGGCTGGCGTGCCCGCCTGCGCAGCCACGATGACGCCGCTGATTCGGACAGTCGATTCCCTCGCGGCATCTACCTTCTGCCCAATCTGATCACTACCGGCGCGTTGTTCGCCGGGTTCTACGCCATCGTGGCAGGCATGAATGGCCACTTCATCGCTGCGGCCCTGGCCATTTTTGTCGCCATGGCGCTGGATACGGCAGACGGTCGAGTGGCCAGATGGACGCGCACGGAAAGCCTGTTCGGTGCTGAATACGACAGTCTTTCCGACATGGTGGCTTTCGGCGTTGCGCCCGCGCTGGTGGCCTTTTCCTGGGGGTTGAACACGCTGGGCAAGGTGGGCTGGGTGGTCACCTTCGTGTACATGGCCTGCGCGGCCCTGCGACTTGCCCGCTTCAACATCAAGAGCGATATCGAGTCCTTCACCGGCCTGGCGAGCCCTTCGGCAGCGGCCGTTATCGCCTGCTCGGTATGGATCTGGAACGATGGTGTGCCGCCTACCCTCGCCGGCGCGGCGATCATGGGGGTGGTGATCGCCGCGGTTGGCCTGCTCATGGTTTCCAATTTTCCCTATTACTCGCCCAAGGTGCTGAACTTCAAAGGCCGTGTGCCGTTCATCACCCTCGTGCTCGTGGTGCTGGTGTTCGCGGTGCTGCTGGCCGATCCGCCGCGCGTACTTCTGGTTCTGTTTTCTGCCTACGCGTTGTCAGGCCCGGTGCAGTTCGTTTGGCGGTGGTGGCGTTCGAGCCCTGCGGAAGGAAATTCCTGAGACCTGGCGTTTTAACTGGCGGGCCCGTCGCTCGCCTGTCATTTGAGGCGATCCTGGAACCCGGGCGCTCGGCCCGGGTCCAAACCTGAAGCTATATGATCAGGTTTCCAATGCGCAAAACAACAACGTCGGAACCCGGCAGCTCGGAAATCACGCCGGAATCCGTATTCCTCAATCGACGCCGCCTGCTCGCCGCCGGGTTGGGCGCCGCCGGCGCGGTTTCGGCCGCGGTTTCGGCATCGACAGCCCTTGCGGTATCCGGAGCCAACCCGACCGTGATCCCCGGCGGCGGTTTTTCCACTGACGAAGCGTTAACCCCTGAAGACATCGTCACCAGCTACAACAACTTCTACGAGTTCGGTATGGACAAGGACGATCCGGCTCGCTACGCCGACGAGCTGACCACGGATCCCTGGTCCGTGGAAGTCTCCGGAGAGTGTGCAAAGCCGGGAGAATATGCGCTGGAGGACGTCCTGTCGGGCTTTGCTCCGGAAGAGCGGATTTATCGCTTCAGATGCGTGGAAGCGTGGTCCATGGTGGTGCCCTGGCAGGGCATACCACTGCGGCGCATTCTGGAACGCTTTGAACCTTCCGGCAGCGCCAGGTTCGTGGAATTCAAGACCCTGTACCGACCGTCGGAAATGCGCGGTCAGCGGTCGCTGTTCAGCAGCATCGACTGGCCTTACGTAGAGGCTCTGCGAATGGATGAGGCTTACCATCCTCTCAGCCTCATGGCGGTAGGCGTGTACGGCAAACCGCTGCCGAATCAGAACGGCGCGCCCTGGCGCCTGGTGGTGCCCTGGAAATATGGCTTCAAGAGCATCAAGTCTATCGTGAAGATTCGCTTCACCGGGCGGCAGCCAAAAACGACCTGGCAGCTGCAGGCGCCCCAGGAGTACGGCTTCTACGCCAACGTGAACCCCGATGTCAGTCATCCCCGCTGGAGCCAGGCGTCGGAGCGGCGTTTGCCGAGCAGTCTGTTCGAACCGAATCGGATCCCGACGCTGCCCTTCAACGGCTATGGCGCCCAGGTTGCGCAGCTATACGAAGGAATGGATCTCCGGCGCGACTTCTAGATGCGGGCCGCAGCCGACGTCCGGCGCCGACCCCTCGGGCCTATCCTCTTTAAGGCAGGGCTGGCGCTGCTGCTGAGCCTGCCCATGCTGTGGCTTGCGAACGCTATCCGCATGGAGATCACCAACCCCGGCGTGGCGCTGGGAGCCGACCCCGCGGAAGCCGTCGTGCTGTTCCTGGGTGGATGGGGTCTGCGTTTTCTTTTGCTGGGTCTCTTCATCAGCCCATTGCGCCGACGCGCAGGCTGGTACGCCCTTGGCCGGTCCCGTCGCATGGTGGGTCTGTTCGCCTTTACCTATCTGGCGCTTCATTTCCTTGCGTATCTGGGATTTCTTGCCGAGTTCGATTGGTCGCTGATCGTGGGTGACCTCACGGAACGACCCTATATCATCGTTGGCACGCTGGCCCTGCTGCTCCTGGTTCCACTGGCTGCGACTTCCACTTCCGGCTGGCGGCGACGGCTGCGGCGAAACTGGCAGCGCCTGCATCGCCTGGTGTACGTCAGCGTCTTTCTGGGTTTGCTGCACCTGCTGTGGCTCACCAAAGATGGTTTCGCAGAGTTTGCGATCTATCTGCTGATTTTCCTGGCGCTCATGGTTGAGCGTCTTCTGGCCAGAAGCGCGCCGGGACGCCGGACCGCGGGACGCCGGACCGCGGATCGCCGACCCACGAGCGGCCAGACCGGGGCCGGCCAGGCCGGGGCCTGAATCAGCGAGCCGACCGGCTCGCGCTGGCGTTTGCCAGGTCTTCCAGACAGCGTTCGCTGTCTTCCCACCCCAGGCAGGCATCGGTGATGCTCTGACCGTAGGTCATGGACTTCATGTCGCCGATCTTCTGGTTGCCTTCCTCGAGGTTGCTTTCGATCATCACGCCGAAAATGCGTTGCTCCCCATCCATGAGCTGGTCGCAGATGTTTTTGCAGACCTGAAGCTGCTTGCGATGATCCTTGTCGCTGTTGGCATGGCTCATATCGATCATCACCCGGTTGACGAGCCTGACCTGTTCGAGCAGTCGGCTGGCGTAGTGGACCGAAGGGTTGTCGTAGTTGGTTTTGCCGCCGCCGCCGCGAAGAATCAGGTGGCAGTCTTCGTTGCCGGAGGTCGAAAAGATGGCAGAGTGTCCACGCTTGGTAACCGACAGAAAGATGTGTGAATTTGCCGCGGATTTGATGGCATCTACGGCGACCTGCACGGATCCGTCGGTGCTGTTCTTGAAACCCACCGGGCACGACAGGCCCGAAGCCAGCTGTCTGTGCACCTGGCTCTCCGTCGTCCGCGCGCCGATAGCGCCCCAACTCACGATGTCCGCCACGTACTGAGGCGTAATCGGGTCCAGGTATTCGGTTCCGGTGCCCAGGCCCTTTCCGGCGATGTCCATCAGCAGGCCGCGCGCGACGCGCAGCCCGTGATTGATGTCGAAGGAGTTGTCCAGATGGGGATCATTGATCAGACCTTTCCAGCCGACGGTCGTCCTGGGTTTTTCGAAATAGACGCGCATGATCACAAGCAGGTGATCCTGGTATTTCCGGGCCTGCTCAGCGAGGCGGTCGGCATATTCCTTGGCAGCGTTCGGATCGTGGATGGAGCAGGGCCCGATCACGACCAGCAACCGGTCATCCCCACCGTGCAGGATCTTGCTTATGGCTTTGCGGGTGGAAAAAATCGTCTGTGAAGGTGCCTCGCTCATGGGCAGCTCTGAAATCAGCGTTTCCGGCGCGATGACTTCCTCCATGCCCGTGATGCGGATGTCGTCTGTGAGGTACTTCATGTGCGTGTCCGATGGGCTGGAGTCCGGGTTTATACGTGTACAATGGCCGTTTTCCAAGCTCTGGGGTCGATTTAGCGCCTTTGGGCCTCAGGGCCGGGCGTTCCGGAACAGGCAGATGCTGAGCAGCGCGCGAAAGAAAATCCTCAAGGACATAGGCATCGACGTCTGGCTCCAGCGTGCCGATCCTGTAGCGCCTGCGGCTGTTCAAGAGCCTGCGGCTGTTCAAGAGCCTGCGGCTGTTCAAGAGCCTGCGGCTGTTCAAGAGCCCGCGGCTCAAAAAGCGCCCGCGGCTTTTAAAGAGACCGCGGCTGATCCCATTGCGGCAACCCGGGAGGTTCTGGACGGGGTCACCGATCAGGCGCTCCAGCAGCCCAGGCCTGTTTCCCCCGGCCGCCGCGCAGACGCGTCACCCGCGACGCGAAGCACCGAACCAACGGGTCCAGCGGTCCCGGCCATCGTGTCTGTGGCGCTGCCGGGCGTGGTGGTGCTGCTGGAAGCCGTGAGCTCTCGACGCGACGCCCGGCTTGTCCGGGACATCGTTACCGCCGCGGCGGGAAGCTGGTCGCAGCCGCCTGTGGAGCGGCGCTTCTCTTTGTCGTTGGATGCTGGCAATGCGGCGGATTCGAACCAGGCCTCTGCCGTCGGTCGTGCGCTGCGGGCGTTCGTCGACAAGGACCTGCAGGATCATCGGGCCCGGGTGGTGCTCTATGTGGGTCCGGTAGCGAAGCGACTGCCGGATTCCTGGCCGGACGTGCGGGTGATACGGGTCCCGGATCTCGCCGGGCTCAGCCGTGATCCCAAGGCTAAACAGGTGCTCTGGGCCGAGCTGTGTGTGCTGAACAGGTAATCGAATTTCGCGCCATGGAGGCGGCAGATCTCGAGCAGGTGCTCGAAAACGAGCTGCGTGCCTATGCCTATCCGTGGACCAGGGGCAATTTCACCGATTGCATTAAGGCTCGCAACGAGTGCCGCACGGTCCACCATCAAGATGAGATCGTTGGCCATGGCATTCTCTCCTTCGGTGCGGGCGAGGCGCACCTCCTCAACGTCTGCATCCGCCGGGACAGACAGGGCCATGGCTATGGCCGCATGCTGGTAGAGCACATGCTGGATCGCGCTCGGCTGCGCGACTCCGAGATCGTGTTTCTGGAAGTGCGCCCGTCGAACCTGGTGGCATGTCAGCTTTATGAATCCCTGGGCTTCAACGAGATCGGCGTCCGCAAGAACTACTACCCCGCGCACGTGGGGCATGAGGATGCTCTGGTCATGGCGCTGGATCTACGGCTCTCGCTGGACGGGTACGGAAAACTCTGAGCGTTCGAGCATTCCCCCCGTAAATTGCGCCCTGCGGGAGCGTCTCGCTTTTCCCCTGTCGTTGTCGCGTGCCTTGCCAAGGTGACCTACATTGCCTGCGGCCCGCTTCTAGACAGGAAAAACGCGAGACGCTCTGAGCATGCAAGAATTAATCAGAGGTTCCCCGGACGGCGGGCAGGTATAATTCGCCGCCCTTGCCATGCAGATCGCAGACCAGGACCCATGCAGAACCCGATGTCCAGCCCCGCGCCCAAGAAGGAAGCCGTGGCGCGCAGACGCACCTTCGCCATCATTTCCCATCCGGACGCGGGCAAGACCACGATGACGGAAAAGCTGCTGCTGTTTGGTAATGCCATACAGCTGGCCGGCACGGTGAAGGCCCGAAAGTCCGATCGGCATGCGACCTCGGACTGGATGAGCATGGAGCAGGAGCGGGGCATTTCCGTCACCACCTCGGTGATGCAGTTTCCCTACCACGACGCGGTGGTCAATCTGCTGGATACCCCGGGTCACGAAGACTTTTCGGAAGACACCTATCGAACGCTGACCGCGGTGGATGCGGCGCTGATGGTCATCGACGGCGCTAAAGGCGTGGAGCCGCGCACCATCAAGCTGATGGAGGTGTGCCGGATGCGCAACACGCCCATCGTGACCTTCGTCAACAAGCTGGATCGCGAGATGCGTGATCCCATCGAGCTGATGGATGAAATAGAAGACGTCCTGCAGATTCAGTGCGCGCCCATGACCTGGCCCATCGGCATGGGTCGGCGCCTGCTCGGCATTTACGATCTCTATGCTGATCGGATCATCGGCTATGAGCCCGGACACGGGCATCA
>CAMYJV010000152.1 GCA_947258805.1 uncultured Gammaproteobacteria bacterium
TCTTGAAGGCTCGAATTTTGCCGGGCAGCTGATTTACGGCCACAGCTTCCAGACGTTCCAGAACGATGACTCCGTCACCACCAACTCCGGGGGCGATCCCCGTGACCCGGATCCGGTGATCGTGCCGAGCCTTTATTACGTGCGGCCCATCTTCAACGACGACTGGCGCCTGGGCCTGACCCTGAACGCGCCGGGCGGCTTTGGCGCCGGCAGCGGTCCGAACTGGGCGGGTCGCTACTACAGCGATCAGTTCAGTCTGATCTTTCTAGCGGCCACCGCCACCCTGGCGCGCCGGGTGACGCCGTGGCTGTCGCTGGGCGCTGGCGTGTCGGTTCAGTACACATCTGCCGATTCAACGACCCAGGTGGTGGACCCGGGACCGGGGGATGCCAAGCTTGAAGTCGACGCGGATGGCGCGGCCCCGGGCTACATCGCCAGCGCGCTTTTCGACATCTCGGACCGCACCCGCTTCGGCGTCACCTGGCATTCGGAAACCGACCCGGACGAATCTGTCGACGTCAGCCTCAAGCGTTCCACTTTGCCGCCGGCCATCGTGGCCGCGCTCGAGAAGGCGGGTGACAACGTGAATACCACCCTGCGCACGCCGCAACATGTGGACATTGGCCTTTACCACGGCTGGGACAACGGCTGGTCTGCCACCCTTGACGCGGTGTGGGTCGACTTCAGCCGCTTCGGGCTCACCGAGTTCAGAGTCGATGGTTTCGATCTCGACGTGCCGGACAGTAACTTCAAGGACTTCTGGATCGTGATGGCCGGCTTCGAGTATCCGCTGGCCGACAACATGCAAGGGCGCCTGGGCGCCATGTACTTTCAGCAGCCCGTGAGCAATGAGGACCGGACCTTTTCCTTCGCCCTGGACGATGCGTGGGGTGTTGGCAGCGGTTTCGTCTATACCCGCGAGAACGGCAGTCGTATCGACTTCAATGTCACCGCAGTCAGCATCGACAATGCGCCGGTAGATACAGGCCAGCTCTCAGCCCTGGAGCCGCGGGGGCGGGTGGCCGGCGCCAACAGTTCGTCATGGGCCCTGGCGGTGGAGTTCACGTATCACGTCGCGCGGCCGCGCCGCCAGTAGGGTGCGTTTCACGCACCGATGAATTGATGGTGCACGGAGTGCACCCTGCGACCCGGGCCCCGTCCTCTGCGCAAATCCCTTACAAATCAGGCTTGCCCCGGCTGGCGTCGCGGATTATGGTCATCGCAACCAACAACTAGCAGCCTGGGTGAAACAGGCGTGTATATATAAGGAGACACCAGATGCATACGACCATCCGCCTAGCAGCGGCAAGCCTGCTGTTGGCCATCGCCATGCCGGGCGCGGCGCTGGCCGCCGACTTCGATGGCTCCAAGAGCCTGATCTGCGCAGCCATCGACGTGGTGGCCTGCACGGAAGGTGCCCAGGGGCCGGTTTGCCTGCAGGGCCACTCCCGTAGTTTCGACCTGGCTGAGTTCTTCCGCATCGATTTCAAGCAAAAGGAAATCCGGGCCACGGGCAACAATGCCGATGCGGTCTCCCCGATCCGGAATCAACAGAAGACGGCTACCCAGGTGATCATGCAGGGCGTGGAAAACGAGCGCGGCTGGACCGCTGCGGTGGATCAGGCGGATGGCGAACTGACTCTGTCTGTCGCAGGCCAGGATGTCAGTTTCACGATTTTTGGCGCCTGCACGGCAACCTAGGACAAGCAGGAGTTGAGTGATATGAAGACCCCAAATGCGATTTCCATGAGCGCTGCAATGCTGTTGCTGTTTGGCGCCACCGTGCTGCCGATGACGGCCGCGGCGAGTGAAGCTGGCGCCTTCATTGGCGGCGTGCTGGCCACCAAGGTGATGGGCAACATGCGCGAGCGCACCCAGGCTGAGCAGCAGCAGGCCTACTACGCGCAGCAGTCCGCACAGCAACAGCAATACCAGCAGCAGCAGCCGGTGCAGCAGGCAGCCCCTGCCGCCCCGGCCCAGCAGACGCCGCAGCAGCGCCTGAACGAGCTCGACAAGCTGGCCGCCGGCGGCTACATCACGCCCGCCGAGTACAAGAAGAAGAAACAGGCCATTATCGACAGTATGTAGCGATGAAAAAGCATCTAACCATGAACAAGCGTAGCGTGATCTCCGGTTGTCTCGCGGCCATTGCCTTGGCCGCGACGGCGCCTGCACTGGCCGCCGATGGCTCCGGCAGTCCCGGCGGGCATTCCAGTCACGACGGCCTCGAGCTGGTCAAGAAGACCCGTTCCACGGCCCTGTACGTGCGCCCGGGCGCGAGCCTGGCACAGTACGACCGCGTTGCGATCCTCGATTGTCCGGTCGCCTTTCGCAAGAACTGGGAGCGCGACCAGAACGACGATCGTGTTGATCCAATGAACCGGATCAACAAGAAGGACATGGATCGAATCAAGTCCGAGCTTTCCAAAGAGTTTCTCAGAATCTTCACGCGGGAGCTGCAGGACAAGGGTGGCTACACGGTGGTAGATACCGGTGCGGAAAACGTACTGGTGCTGCGCCCTGCGATCATTAATCTGGATGTGAGTGCGCCTGACAAGATGACGCCGGGCATGAGCGAGACCTTCACGACCGGTGCTGTGGCCATGACCCTATACCTTGAGCTCTACGATTCAGTCACCAGCCAGATCCTGGCCCGTTTCGTCGATGCTGATGGTGATCGCGAAGGCATGGTGCAGGTCGCCAACCGCGTGACCAACAAGGCCGCCGCCGATCGGGTGCTAACCCGCTGGGCCGACCGCCTGCGCAAAGCCTTGGACGACGCGCACAAGGAAATGGGCGCCCAGCCACCGACCGCAGGCAAATAGGTGCCGGTGCACGGCTCCCCGGTGCGCGGCGCGCACCCTACAGCGGCGTAGCACGGTTTCCCGGTGCGCTCCGCGCACCGCGGGACTCGGTTCGACCCCCCTTAACTCTCT
The DNA here is from genome assembly GCA_947258805.1 of uncultured Gammaproteobacteria bacterium. The sequence continues at coordinate 2,937 of CAMYJV010000152.1, forward strand.
GAAATGGCTGGGTTTAGCTGCCGCCAAATGGCTTGGATTGTGCTTAGACTTGGGTTCGCGACACCGAAAAGCGACCTGCGAGCTTGATATCGCCGCGCGTATTTAGGAAATAATCAATACTATCAGATGATTACCCTTGCCCGGCCCGGATGCCGGCCGGGCGGATCTCAATGCCAGGGCGCTTTACTAAGTAAGTAAAAGTCAATATCCTTTCTTATCCGCTGTCCTTAAGAAAGGATCCTTTCCCGGAAGCAGTGACAAAGCCAGACGCCGACAGAACGGGAACCTTTGTGGTGAGCTCGGTTGGGGGCGAGACGTTCCGCGCCTACCTGCCGCCGCCACTGCCACCGCATCCTCCTCTGGACCTGGCAGCTTTGTACGGCAAACTCGAGGCCGCCGACAGGGCGCTTGGGCGCCTGGACGGGGTCACGTCGATTCTGCTGTACACGCCCTTGTTCCTCTACATGTACGTTCGCAAGGAGGCGTTGTTATCGAGCCAGATCGAGGGCACACAGTCGTCCTTGGCTGACCTCTTGCTGTATGAAAGCGATGCCGTTCCGGGTGTTCCGATCAACGACGTCCAGGAGGTATCCAACTACGTCGCTGCCCTGGACCTCGGCATGCAGCGCCTTCGTCAGGGCATGCCGATTTCGAATCGCCTGTTACGGGAAATTCACGCGCTGCTTCTGAGCAGGGGGCGGGGCGGTCACAAGGATCCCGGTGAGTTTCGGCGCACCCAGAATTGGCTTGGTGGTACGCGGCCAGGAAACGCTCTGTACGTGCCCCCGCCGCCTGACCAGGTTGAAGATTGCATGCACGATCTGGAGCGTTTCATTCATGATCAGGCTAAGCCACTGCCGATTCTCGTTCAGGCCGCGCTGGCGCACGTGCAATTCGAAAGCATTCACCCGTTTCTCGACGGTAACGGTCGCTTGGGGCGGTTGCTGATCACATTGATGCTGCACGCCAAGGGCGAGCTCGAACAGCCCGTGCTTTACCTGAGTCTCTATCTGAAGACGCACCGGCAGCAGTACTATGAGCTGTTGCAGAAAGTTCGCACGGAAGGCGATTGGGAGACGTGGCTCGACTTTTTCCTCACCGGGGTGCAAGAGACCTCCGATCAGGCCGCTGGTGCCGCAAAGTCCATTCTGGAACTGTTTGCCAGAGATCGGCGGAAAATTGAAGGCTTGGGCCGGCCAGCCGGATCTGCGCTTCAGGTCCATCAATATCTGCAGCGAAAGCCGGTGATCTCGGTGCCTGATGCCAACAAGACCTTGCCCATCACGGCGCCGACCATCCGCAAGTCCATAGATCATCTAATGGGGTTGGGTATCATCGTCGAGATGACCGGCAAGCGCAGAGACCGGTCGTTCGGATATCAGGACTACATCGAGATTCTGGGTCAAGGTACCGATCCACTCGCCTGACCACTATTTACAGGTCACTTGGCACGGGGGCTGTCCGCCGACAGCAAATTTAAGTTGTTATGCTACCCGCGAGCGCGAAGCTGGGTCGCGAAGTGTTTTAGCAAGTTGGATTCGACTATGAATAGCTTGAAATTGGCAGCGGCATTGTTGGCTGCGCTGGTCACGGTTGCCTGCAGCCAAGAGAAAGAAGAGCCGGTAAAAGCTGATCCGGCCCTGGACACCACCGAACAGCGCTTGAGCTACGGCATCGCCTACGGCTTCGGCCAGCGACTCAAGGCGGAGGAGGTCCCCCTGGATATGTCAGCCTTCGCCCTGGGCCTGCGCCATGCCTTCGACGGTACGGAGCAGTTGCTGTCGCAGGAAGAAATGCGCCAGGACATGGAGGCTTACCAGGCATCGAGGAACGCCGAGCGGGTGGCAGAGGCCGAAGTGCTCGGCCAGAGCAATGCTGAAGCAGGCGCGGCCTTCCTGGCCGAGAACGCCCAGGCCGAGGGCGTGGTCGTGCTGGAGAGCGGCCTGCAGTACCAGGTTGTTGAAGCGGGCGAGGGTCCGAAACCAGTTCCCACCGACACGGTTGAGGTGAACTATCGCGGCACCCTGCTCGACGGTACCGAGTTCGACAGCTCCTATGCCAGGAACAGCACCGCTTCCTTTGCGCTCAACCAGGTCATACCCGGCTGGACCGAAGGCTTGCAGCTGATGTCCGCGGGCGCCAAGTACCGCTTCTTCATTCCGCCGGAGCTGGCCTACGGCCCGCGCGGCGCAGGTGCCGACATCGGCCCCAACGCGACGCTGATCTTCGATGTCGAACTGCTGCAGATTAATCCTGAAACGGAATAGCGGCCAACAGCCTATATCAGGGCATTTGCACGACTTTCAGGCACCTGACTCCGTGCCATGCGGTGCTAGACTCCAGGCATGACCAAGACTGCGGCAGACCTTTTCCGGGAGGCGCTCACGCTTAGCGTGGAAGAGCGCGAAGAACTGGTGCGCCTGCTCACGACGCCCACATCCAGCGCATGGGCGAGCCCGGAAATCGAGAAGGCCTGGCTTGCGGAAGCAGAGCGCCGTCACCAAGCGGTTCTGGACGGCAGTGAGGACCTGGTGCCGGGCGACGAAGTGATGCGCGAGCTTCACGATATCGTTTCTAAGTGAAATACTCATTACTACCTGTTCTATACGCTAGATGGCCCAGGGGAGCGCATCGAAATAAGTGTGGTATGTCATCAACGCCGCCGCCCCGACTATTGGGGGGACCGTGTGGAGGAGTCGGCGGCCTGTTACCGAGTTTTGCCTTGCGCTGCATGACTGGATAGATCTGTCCAGGGAACACTGACCGCTTTCTCTCCCATTAACGCGCGATAGCATTAGCGACGTCACGACGGGTTGCCCCGAGAGACAGCATCGATTTAACCAGCAAGTCCAAAGATACGCTCGGGTCGCCCGCCTCCATTTTGGCAACTCTGGATTGGCTTGAGGCAATCGTTTTGGCAAAGGCTGACTGGGTGAGGCGCTTTTTCTGGCGCCGCTGCTTCAGCGCACTGCCTAAAGCCAGTTTCAGCTCAATGACGGCGAGTTCCTCGTCGCTTAGCTCCAGGAATTCACTGGCCGAGCCAGTTT
>CAMYJV010000153.1 GCA_947258805.1 uncultured Gammaproteobacteria bacterium
AGGTCGCGGTGCACGTTGCCGAAGCGATCGTCACGAAAGATCACGGTCACGAGCTGAATGCCTTCCGCCACCGCGGTGGCCACTTCCTGCACGTTGTACATGAAGCCGCCGTCGCCACTGATCTGCAGCACGGGTTTGTCCGGGTGCGCGACCTTCACGCCCAGCGCGGTGGCATAGCCGAAGCCCAGCGTGCCCTGGTAGCCGCTGGAGATGAAGTGGCGGGGCAGGTAGGACGGAAAACCGAACCAGGACGCAAAGCCGGTCTGCGTGACTTCATCGACGAAATAGCCGTCGTCCGGCAGTTCCTCGCGCATGACATTGAGGTATGCCAGCTGCGGCTGGATACGCTGGTACTCGGCAGCCATGCCCGCCTTCAGCGTCTCCAGTTCGTCCTGGCGGGACGCGCGGGTGCTCAGGTGCCTGGGGAGTTCGTCGATCAGCGCGGCCAGCGTGCAACGCGCGTCGGCCACCAGCCCCACCGCCGGTTCCTTCACCCGGGCGACTTCCTCCGGGTCGATATCCACGCGGATGATGTCCAGGCCTTTTGTGCCCCAGTACATCAGCGGGTACTTCAGGCGGGTGCCCACGGCCAGCACGACGTCCGCATCGGCCCACAAGCGGTGCCCGGCGGGATAGGTCTGACTGAGGTAATGACGGTCGCTGACCACACCCTTGCCCTGCCGATGGGAGACCACCGGCGCCTGCAGCATCTCGGCCACCGCGAGCAGTTCGTCGCCGGCATCCCGGGCGCCGCCACCGATCATGATCAGCGGGCGTTTCGCTCGGGCCAGCAGCCGTGCGGCTGCAGTGACCGCATCCGGATCCGGCTCGGCGGGGGCGTATCCAACAACTGGATCCAGAAGTTGAACTTCCTGCTCTAACTCCATGATATCCGGTGCCATTTCCAGCTCGACAGGCCGCGGCCTGCCGGTGCGTAACTGGCGGAAGGCTTCAGCCACCAGTCCCGGCGCATCTTCCGGGCGTTCGATTCGTTCGGCCCACTTGGTGAGCCCGCGCATGATGGCCAGCTGGTCCGGCAGCTCGTGCAGGTAGCCAGCGCCGGAGCCGATGCCGACTGTCGGCACCTGGCCGGTCAGGCACAGCACCGGGGCATTGCAGGCCCACGCGGTGCACAGCGCAGTGGTGGTGTTCAGCACGCCGGGGCCGGGCACGACATCGTAGACGCCGACCCGGCCGGTGGAATGCGCATAGCCGAAGGCCATGTACGCGGCGCCCTGTTCATGGCGGGAAGTGATGATGCGGACTTGATCGCGTTGGCGGTAGAACGCGTCGTACAGGTAGTACAACTGGCCGCCGGGCAGACCGAATATCGTGTCGACACCGTGATTCACCACGGAGCGTACGATGGCCTGGGCGCCGGTCATCCGAGTCATTATTCGCCTATCCTGTAGCGCGCCCGGCGGTCCCGTAAACGGTGGTTAAGAGCCAGCGCCGGCGCGTCCGCCGATATTAGTTTATTACTAAACTATTTGTCCATCTGCGAGGGTCAGTCCATGGCGAGAATTCTGATTACCGGCTGCGGCAGCGGTTTCGGCAAGGTGTCGGCCATTGGACTGGCCCGCCGCGGCCACCGCGTCTTTGCTAGTTGCCGAACGCATGCCGCGGCCAATGAACTGCGGGCCACCACCGCAGGTCTCGACGGCCTCACGACGCTGGCCCTGGACGTGACGGACCAGTCGTCCATTGACGGTGCTGTCGCACTCGTCATGGATGCAGCGGGCGGCGTTGACGTGCTGGTTAACAACGCGGGAATCGCGCGGCTGGGCGCAGTGGAAGACCTCGATGAATCCGCGCTGCGCGAGGTGATGGAAACGAACTTCTTCGGGGCGCTGCGCGCAACGCGCGCCGTCCTGCCGGGAATGCGCGCGCAGGGGGCAGGCAAGATCATCATGGTGTCGTCGCTGTCGGCACTGGTGGGTCTGCCGGGCGAGGGTATTTATGCCGCGAGCAAGGCCGCACTGCAGGCGGCGGCAGAGAGCCTCCGCTACGAGGTGGACCGCTTCGGGATTCATGTGAGTGTGATCGAGCCGGGTGCCTTCGACACCGCGATGCCGGAAAGACTGGCCACCAGCGACGTGGGCCCCCCGGCTTCGGCCTACCGGCCGTTGCTCCGCCATCTGTCGGCCCGGGCGCGGCGGCAACTGGGCCAGGGTGACGATCCGCAGCACGTTGCGGAACTGATCGCCGACATTGTTGCGACGGATCAGCCCCGCTTTCGATATCCGGCGGGTCGGCAGGCAGAGCAGGTGGTGCAGCGCTTGCGCGAGCTCAGCGACGCACAGCGTGCGGAGTTCATTCGCGAGGTTAACGACACGCAGTGGTGGTCGGCGGGCGCTAACCCGCCAGACCGGGCGGATTAACGGCGTACCGTCCTCCGCCAGCGATGGCGAAGAGGTGCACAAACAGCAGCTTTCTTAAGCCCACGGCTGCATTCACTGCATCGGCAGATGTGAATCGTCTCAGTGCTTGAGGATCTGCCCGAGGAAGGCCCGGGCCCGCTCCGTCGTCGGGTGGTCGAAAAAGGTGTCTGGCTCGTTGGCCTCGATGATCTGGCCTTCGTCCATAAAGATGATCCGGTTGGCGACCTGTCGTGCGAAGCCCATTTCGTGCGTCACACACAGCATGGTGATACCCGAGTCGGCCAGGCCGACGATGGTGTCCAGCACTTCGTGAATCATTTCGGGGTCGAGGGCCGATGTGGGCTCGTCGAACAACATGATGCGCGGTTCCATGCACAGCGCCCGGGCGATGGCCACGCGCTGCTGCTGACCGCCCGAGAGCTGTGCCGGGTATTTTTCCGCCTGCTCCGTTAACTTCACCCGGTCGAGGTAATGCAACGCCAGCTCGCGGGCCTTGCTTTCAGGCAGCTTGCGCACGCGCATCGGTGCGAGCTCCAGGTTCTCCATAACGGTCAGGTGAGGAAACAGGTTGAACTGCTGGAAGACCATGCCTACTTCCCGTCGCACGGCCTCGATATCCCGGAGCTTCTTCAGCACCGTGTTCTCCACCCGGATCGAACCCTCCTGGTACTCCTCCAGCGCATTGATGCAGCGAATCAGCGTGGACTTTCCGGATCCTGACGGCCCGCAGATCACGATCTTCTCGCCGGGCGCGACCGCCAGGTCGATATCGCGCAGGGCGTGATAGTCGCCGTACCACTTGTTCAGTGACTGGATCGCGATGATCGGCTCTGGTCCGCCCGGCGCATTCATGGCTTCAGCTCACCGCGCCGCGTGCACGCACGCCGCGACAGATGTTCGCTGCTCTTTGCGCCAGCGCCACGATGCCTGGCCAGTCATGCCCGGCAATGCTCGCGGCGGGAGCCAGCCAGGTGCCGCCGGCGGCAAACACGGCGGGCACGGCGAGGTAATCGGCCAGTGTGGCTTCGCGAACGCCGCCACTCGGGCAAAAGCGCATGCCGGGGAAGACCTGGCTGAACTGCCGGATCAGATCGGCGCCTCCCAGTCTTTCAGCCGGAAATACCTTGACTGCGGTGTAACCGTGATCGATGGCGGTCATGAGTTCGCTCGCAGTGGCGATGCCCGGCAGGTAGCCGATATTCAGTTCGCGTCCGGCAGCGGCGAGCGTGGCGGTCAGGCCGGGGCTGACCGCAAACTGCGCACCGATTTCCACGGCTTTTTCGAGTTGGTTCGCGTGCGTCACGGTGCCGATGCCGAGCAGGATATCGGGAAACGCAGCCCGGACTGCGGCGGCAGCATCCCACGCTCCGGGTGTGCGCAGCGTTAACTCGATACTGCCCAGGCCCCCGTCCTGCAGGGCCGACGCAATCGCAACCGCGGCTTCAGCGCCATCGACGGTGACCACCGGAATAACGGCAGGTTCAGGAAAAAGTTCGGGCAAGGTCACTGGCATGGCACGGTTCGTGTCGCAACACTCGGCTCATGGCATGATGATCGCCAGAACATACCACGAAGGCTCCGTGCCAACAGAAACATCCAACGCACCGTGGTTCACATGCATTGGCGAATGCATGATCGAACTCAGCCAGCGCCCGGACGGCAGCGTGCAGCAGGGCTTTGCAGGGGACACGGCCAACCTCGCGGTGTACCTGGCCCGGCTGTTGCCGCCGGCGCGGGTCGCCTACGTCACGGCGGTGGGCGAAGACCCGTTCAGCCAGCGCATGGTGGACGGCTTGCGTGCAGAGGACATCGATGTCGCACTGGTGCGGCGGCTGGCGAACCGTTTGCCGGGCCTGTACTGGATAGAGACGGACACCAGCGGCGAGCGCAGTTTCTACTACTGGCGCGAGCAGTCCGCGGCGCGCGCGATGCTGAGTGACGGCTACATCGCGCGGGTGCAGGCGGCCCTGAACAATTGCGAGTTCGTGTGCCTGAGCGGCATCACGCTGGCGATCCTGCCTGACGCTGACCGTGCCGAGTTGCTGGCCGCCCTCACAGCCGTGCGCCGCGCCGGCAGCCGGGTGGTCTTCGATACCAACTACCGGCCGCGCTTGTGGACATCTGCCGCTGCCGCCCGGCAATGCCACCTGGATGCGATGGCTACCGCCGACATCGTCATCGCGAGTTTCGACGACGAACACGCGCTGTTCGGTGACAACACGGCCGAGGAAACGCGCGACCGGATCAGCGTGGCGGGCGTCGAGGAGGTCATCGTGCGCCAGGGTCCCGGAGCTTGCCTGTTGCTGGCGGACGGCCAGCGCGACAGCGTGCCGGCAGCCGCCGCCGGCACCGTCGTGGATACGACAGGAGCCGGCGATGCCTTCGACGCGGCCTATCTGGCGGCGCGTCGCCAGGGCGAAACGGGCGCCGCGGCCGCCCGGGCCGCCCACCGGCTGGCTGCAGGGGTGGTCGGTACTCCCGGCGCGCTTCTGCCGCGTACCGCCACGCCGAGCCTGGATGCGCTGCTGGCTTGAAGACCCGGCGGCCTTTGACACCCCCGCAGCCCGAGCCTAAGATAGTTCATAACTAAACTAACTGGTTTTTTCGCCGGCTGGAGTCATTGCAAATGGACGAGCGGGCCGCATGAAAATCACCGACGTCCGGGTGATCGTGACCTCGCCGGGCCGCAATTTCGTCACGCTGAAGATCCTGACGGACGACGGCGTCTACGGCATCGGCGATGCGACGCTGAATGGCCGCGAGCAGGCGGTCGTTGCCTATCTCGAGGAGCACGTTGCCCCGCTGCTGATCGGGCGCGATCCCCACCGGATCGAAGACACCTGGCAGTACCTGTACCGGGGTGCCTACTGGCGGCGTGGTCCGGTAACAATGGCCGCCATCGGTGCCGTGGATGTCGCGCTGTGGGATATCAAGGCCAAAGTGGCCGGGCTGCCGCTTTACGAGTTGCTGGGCGGCCGTTCGCGGGACGGTGTGCTGGTCTACGGCCACGCCAACGGTCGGGACATCGACGAGACTGCCGACGAAGTCGCACGCTATCTCGAGATGGGTTACCGGGCGGTGCGCGCGCAATGCGGGATCCCGGGGCTGGATAGCACCTACGGCGTGTCCGGCGACAAGCTTTACTACGAACCGGCCGATGCAGCCCTGCCCACGGAAAACCTGTGGTCGACGGAACGCTACCTGGACCACGTGCCGCTGCTGTTCGACCGGCTGCGGGAACGCTTCGGCTTCGAGCCGCACCTGCTGCACGACGTGCATCACCGGCTGACGCCCATCGAGGCCGCGCGCCTCGGCCGCGCGCTGGAAGACTACCGGCTGTTCTGGCTGGAAGACGCGGTGCCGGCGGAAAACCAAACGGGTTTCGAGCTCATTCGCCAGCACACCGTGACGCCGCTGGCGGTAGGCGAAGTGTTCAACACGATCTGGGACTGCAAGGAACTGATTGAAGGCCAGCTGATCGACTACATCCGCGCCACGGTGGTCCACGCCGGCGGCCTGACGCACCTGCGCCGCATTGCCGATCTCGCGGCGCTGTATCACGTGCGCACCGGCTGCCACGGCGCGACGGACCTGTCGCCAGTCTGCATGGGTGCAGCGCTGCATTTCGATACGTGGGTGCCCAACTTCGGTATCCAGGAGTACATGCGCCACACGGCCGAGACCGACGCGGTATTTCCCCACGCCTATCGTTTCGAAAACGGGGCGCTGTATCCGGGCGAGGCCCCGGGGCACGGTGTCGATATCGATGAAAAACTGGCGGCGAAGCACCCGTACCAGCGCGCCTACCTGCCGGTGAACCGGCTGGGCGACGGCACGATGTGGCACTGGTAAGGCGCCGGAGCGCGGAGACAGGTGAATGGCCGACTTTGACGTAGTGATTGCCGGGGGCGGGCACAACGGGCTTGCCGCCGGCGCGCTGCTGGCCAAGTACGGGCTGAGAGTGCTGGTTGCCGAACGCAATGAATACGTCGGCGGTGGCACCGTGACCCGCGAGGTGACGTTGCCGGGCTTCAAGCACGACCTGTACGGGTCTTCGCACGTGTGGATTCACCTGAACCCGACCTTTGCCGAAGAGCTGATGCCGGAGCTGCCGGCCCACGGCCTGAAGTACATCTGGTCCGACGACCACATCACCGGCCATCCGAACCGCTTTGAAGGGCAGGGCATCATCGTCTACAAGGATGTGGACAAGACCTGCGACAGCATTGCCGAGTATTCGAAGAAAGACGCCCGCCGCTACAAAGAAATCTACGCCGAGTTCGGTGAAATCCAGGACGGCGTGATCAAGGGCATGTTCTCGCCGCCGGCACCGCCGAGCTATATGTACCAGGCCATGGAGAACAGTCCCGAAGGCCTGAAGCGGTTGCGCGACTATCAGTTGAGTTCCAAAGCCTTCACGCTGGAAAACTTCGAGAACCCCCACGTGCAGGCCTTCATTCTCGGCTGGGCCACCGCGCCGCAGACTCTGCCGGACCAGCTCGGGACCGCCGCGGGCTTCTACGTGATGATCCCCAGCATTCACTACTTCGGGCAGTCGATCCCGGAGGGCGGCAGCCAGATGCTGTCCATCGCCCTGCAGAGTTACCTGGAAAGCCTGGGCGGCAAGGTGCTGACTGGCGCGACGGTAGACGAGTTCATCGTGCGGGGCGGCGACTGCGTGGGCATCCGGCTCGCCGACGGTACGGAGATCGAGGCGGACAAGGCGGTAATTACGTCCCTGGACCCGCAGCAGACCTTCCTGCGCTGCATGCAGCCCGAGCACCTCGATTCGGAATTTCTGACCATGGTTCGCAATTTTGCGTGGGGCAACGTGACCATTGCCCGCGTGCACTACGCGTTGAACGAGCCGCCGGAGTTCAGGAATGGTGCGGGGATGAGCCGCACGCCGTTCCAGCGCATCTTTGGCACGGTGGCCGATATCGACAGGCAGTACCAGG
>CAMYJV010000154.1 GCA_947258805.1 uncultured Gammaproteobacteria bacterium
GCCCGGGTGGCGGGCATCTCCCTGGGAGGAAGTAAAGCGCAGCAAAGCGAGCCATTCCGGGGAGGGACTGTCCCCGCGACCGGCCGGATAGCAGCGAACAGGTGAATTGATACAGGCCAGTAGCTCAACTGGTAGAGCAGCGGTCTCCAAAACCGCAGGTTGGGGGTTCGAGTCCCTCCTGGCCTGCCACAGCTCTGGCGAGTAAAGCGGTAGGAATGACGACGAAGGCAGAAACGAGTCCCGGCGCACTGGATGCGGTCAAGCTGGTCCTGGCAGCGGCTGTGCTCCTGGGCGGCGTGGTTGCGTACTACTACTTCGACCAGGAGTCGATGCTCCTTCGGGTGGTGGGCGTGCTGGTCGGGTTGGCGCTCGGCATGGTGATTGCCTTCCAGTCCATGCAGGGCCGGGAGCTGTGGCGTTTCATACAGGGGTCCCGGGGCGAGATTCGCAAGGTCGTCTGGCCCACTCGCCAGGAAGCCCTGCAAACGACCCTCACGGTGTTCGTGTTCGTGCTGATCATGGGTGTGTTTTTCTGGCTGCTGGACATGCTGCTGTTGTCGATCACGCGCTTCGTCACCGGGCAGGGGGGCTGAAGCCATGTCGTTGAAGTGGTACGTGGTGCACGCCTACTCGAACTTCGAGAACAAGGTAAAGAGCTCCCTGGAAGACCGCATCAAGTTGAAGGGCCTCGAGCACAAGTTCGGCAAGATCATGGTGCCCACCGAAGAGGTGGTGGAGATGCGGGAAGGCCAGAAGCGCCGCAGCGAGCGCAAGTTCTTCCCGGGTTACGTGCTGGTGCAGATGGAGCTGGATGACGAGACCTGGCACCTCGTTAAGGAAGTGCCGAAAGTGCTCGGTTTCATCGGCGGGTCCAGCGACAGGCCTGCGCCGATTGCGGACAAGGAAGCAGATTTTATTCTCAGCCGGGTGGAAGAAGGTACGGACAAGCCGCGGCCCAAGGTGCTGTTCTCGCCGGGCGAGGTGGTGCGGGTGCTGGACGGGCCGTTCAACGACTTCAGCGGCGTGGTAGAGAACGTGAACTACGACAAGAGCAAGCTGCGCGTGGCGGTGCAGATTCTGGGCCGGTCAACGCCGGTAGAGCTCGACTTCAGCCAGGTAGAAAAGGGCTGAGGCACGTTTTTATATAGACGGGCGCAGACAGCCCGCACGGAATTCAACCGGAAGCCCTGGCCGGGCGGTCCGGTGGTGAGGGGAGCCGCAAGGCGATTGGACCCATAGAGGAAAATTCATGGCCAAGAAAATTACAACCTATATCAAGTTGCAGGTGCCTGCCGGCCAGGCCAACCCGAGTCCGCCCGTGGGTCCGGCGCTGGGCCAGCACGGCGTGAATATCATGGAGTTTTGCAAGACGTTCAACGCCCAGACCCAGTCGATGGACGCCGGCATGCCGATTCCCGTGGTGATTACGGTCTACAACGACCGCAGTTTCACGTTCATCACCAAGACGCCACCGGCGGCCGTGCTGTTGAAGAAGGCGGCCGGAGTGCCAAAGGGTAGCGGGACGCCAAACACCACCAAGGTTGGGTCGGTGACACGCGCGCAGCTCGAAGAGATTGCAAAGACCAAGGACCCCGACCTGACGGCGGCGGACCTCGACGCTGCGGTGCGGACCATCGCCGGCAGCGCCCGCAGCATGGGTCTTGAAGTGGAGGGCGTCTGACATGGCGGCATCAAAACGCATGCGGGCCTTGCGCGAGAAATTTGACCGCGCCGAGACGCGGGAGCTGGACGAAGCCCTGGGGTTGGTCAAGGAATCTGCGACGGTAAAGTTCAAGGAGTCGGTGGACGTTGCGGTCAATCTTGGTGTCGACCCGCGCAAATCCGACCAGGTTGTCCGGGGCGCAACGGCATTGCCTCACGGCAGTGGCAAGACCGTGCGTATCGCGGTTTTTGCGCAGGGCGACAATGCCGAGAAGGCTAAGGCAGCCGGCGCCGACGTGGTCGGTTTCGAGGACCTGGCCGAGCAAATGAAGGGCGGTGACCTGAATTACGACACGGTGATTGCGACGCCGGACGCCATGCGCATCGTTGGCCAGCTGGGCCGAGTGCTCGGCCCCCGCGGCCTGATGCCGAACCCGAAAGTGGGGACGGTGACGCCAGACGTGGAAGGGGCCGTCAAGAAGGCCAAGGCGGGCCAGGTGCAGTTTCGTACCGATAAGGCCGGCATTGTGCACTGTTCGATTGGCACCGTGGATTTCGACGTTGCGGCGCTGAAGGCGAATCTTGCTGCGCTGCTGGCAGACCTGCGCAAGGCGAAGCCGGCAGCGTCGAAGGGCCAGTATCTGAAGCGGCTGACTGTGTCGTCGACGATGGGTCCGGGCATTAACGTCGACACCGCGTCCCTGGATATTTGAGGCCACGGACGACGAGCGAAAAGATTTCAATGGAGTGTGTTTTTACCGCGCGAAACTTGCACCGAATTGCGGTGCAAGGCGAAGGGCGGCAGTTGCAAAGGATTGCTACATCGAAGACCGCAGGCGAAGTTGCCCCCAGGGGCAGCGAGCTTAATGGGCTCCGCGGAGCTGACCTGCGCAGATGGTGTTACCCCAGTCAGGACCTCCTGGTGAAGGGCGCCATCGCTGGCTGCGGCGAAACCGTCGCAGCCTGACAGAGAGGCTAGGAGGAAATAATGGCACTCAGACTCGAAGACAAGCAGAAACTTGTTGCCGAGGTCAGCGAAGTCGCCGCCACCGCGGAGTCGGCCATTGCGGCCGAGTACCGCGGCTTGAGCGTGGCCCAGATGACTGAACTCCGCTCCAAGGCACGGGCGGAGGGCGTCTACGTCAAGGTGATCAAGAACACCCTGGCCAGACGGGCCGTGAAGGGCACCGACTTCGAATGTCTCGGCGAGGCGCTGCAAGGCCCGCTGATGCTGGCGTTCTCCCGTGATGATCCGGGCGCTGCGGCGCGCCTGGTCAAGGAATTTTCCAAGGAGAACGAGCACTTGGTCACCAGGGCGGTGGCCGTCAGCGGCGAGTTATACGGAGCTGAGGACCTGGGCCGGCTGGCAAGCCTGCCGACCCTGGACCAGGCACGCGCGATGTTGCTGGGTGTGCTGCAGGCCCCCGGCGGCGGCCTGGCGCGCACGCTTGCCGAAGCGCCGGCGATGCTTGCTCGAGTGCTCGCCGCGCGCGGCGAAACGGGTGCCGAGGCCTGAGCGCTGCCGCCAGGTCACTCAAACAGAAAATCGGGTAACGACTGACTTACAGGAGACTGAAAATGGCAATGTCCAACGCAGATTTGCTCAAGGAATTGAGTGCAAAACCGATCATGGAGATCGTCGAACTGGTGAAACTGCTCGAAGAGGAGTGGGGCGTATCCGCTGCCGCACCGGCGGCTGTGGCTGCCGCGCCGGCCGCCGGTGATGCTGGCGCTGCTGCCGAGGAGCAGACCGAGTTCGACGTGGTCATGGCCTCTTTTGGCGACAACAAGGTCGCGGTGATCAAGGCCGTTCGTGCAGTTACGAGCCTGGGCCTGAAGGAAGCCAAAGACATGGTTGAGGGTGCGCCCACAACGGTGAAAGAAGGCATTCCGAAGGAAGAGGCAGAAGAAGTTAAGAAGCAACTGGAAGAAGCCGGCGCAAAGGTGGAAGTCAAGTAACCCTCCTGCGCTGCATTGCTTTCAGTCAGCTTTTTGCGGCCGTCGAAGATGGCCGCCCGATGCGGGATTCCGGTCGGCACACACGTTGCCGGCCGCCATCCCTTTTCGCGCTTCCCCGGCGCGATAACCCGTAGTAGTTAGAGGTGCTGCCAAATGGCGTACTCCTTCACTGAGAAAAAGCGCATTCGTAAGGATTTCGGCAAACGTCCGACAATTCTCGAAGTCCCGTACCTGCTGTCAATTCAGCTCGACTCGTACCGCAAGTTCCTGCAAGAGGAAATCGAGCCAGAGAATCGCCAGGAGAACGGGCTGCATGCGGCGTTCAAGAGCGTGTTCCCGATCGTTAGCTACAGCGGCAACGCGGCGCTGGAGTACATCAGCTACCGGCTGGGCGAGCCGGTGTTCGACGTGAAAGAGTGCCAATTGCGCGGCATGACCTACGCGGCGCCGCTGCGGGTGCAGGTGCGCCTGGTGATCTACGACAAGGAAGCCTCCGGTTCCAAAAAGGTCGTAAAGGAAGTGCGCGAGCAGGAAGTCTACCTCGGCGAAATGCCCCTGATGACCGAGCACGGCACCTTCGTGATCAACGGCACCGAACGGGTCATCGTGTCGCAGCTGCACCGGTCACCGGGTGTGTTCTTCGATCACGACAAGGGCAAGACGCATTCGTCCGGCAAACTGCTGTTTTCGGCGCGGGTTATACCGTATCGCGGCTCCTGGCTGGATTTTGAGTTCGACCCGAAAGACAACGTTTTCGCGCGTATCGATCGCCGCCGCAAACTTCCGGTCACTATTATTCTTCGGGCGCTGGAACTCAGCAACGAGGAGATGCTGGATATCTTCTTCGAGAAGAACGAGTTCTACCTGTCTGACAAGGAGATCCAGCTCGGCCTGGTACCTCAGCGGTTGCGTGGGGACACGGCGACCTTCGACATCAAAGTTGGGCGCAAGGTAATCGTCGAGGAAGGCAAGCGAATTTCCGCCCGCCACGTTCGCGACCTGGAAAAAGCCGGCGTCGAATTGATGACGGTGCCGAAGGAGTACCTGGTCGGCAAGGTGCTGGCCCATGACATCGTGGACAAGGAAACCGGCGAGCTGCTGGTGGTGAACGAGATACCTGTCCTGGCCAACAGCGAGCTCACCCTCGAAGTTGTCGAAGCCTGCATGGAGAAAGGCATCGAGCACATCCAGACGATTTATGTGAACGACCTTGACCAGGGGCCGTTCATCTCGAGCACGTTGGGAATCGATGCGACAACCACCAAGCTCGAGGCGCTAGTGGAGATCTACCGGATGATGCGTCCGGGTGAGCCCCCGACGAAGGAAGCGGCCGAGAACCTGTTCCAGAACCTGTTCTTCAACCCCGAGCGCTACGACCTGTCGGCCGTGGGCCGAATGAAGTTCAACCGCCGCGTCGGCCGTTCCGAGAGCGAAGGCGAGGGGGTGCTGAGCCGCGAAGACATCATCGACGTGCTCAAGGTGCTGATCGATATACGCAACGGTCGTGGCACCGTCGACGACATCGACCACCTTGGCAACCGGCGCATTCGCAGCGTTGGCGAAATGGCCGAAAACGCCTTCCGCGTTGGCCTCGTGCGAGTGGAGCGAGCGGTTAAAGAACGCCTCACGCTGGCCGACTCCGAGGGCCTGATGCCCCAGGAGATGATCAACGCGAAACCGGTGGCGGCCGCCGTGAAGGAGTTCTTTGGTTCCAGCCAGCTCTCGCAGTTCATGGATCAGAACAACCCCCTGTCCGAGGTCACCCATAAACGCCGGGTGTCCGCCCTGGGCCCGGGCGGGTTGACTCGCGAGCGTGCCGGGTTCGAGGTGCGCGACGTGCACCCGACCCACTATGGCCGGGTGTGCCCCATTGAGACGCCTGAAGGGCCGAACATTGGTCTGATCAACTCTCTGTCGGTCTACGCGCGCACCAATGAATATGGTTTCCTCGAGACGCCGTACCGGAAAGTGACCAACAGCACGGTCTCGAAAGAGATCGATTACCTGTCGGCCATCGAGGAAGGCCAGTTCGTGATTGCCCAGGCGAGCGCGCAACTGGATGCCAAGGGCCGTTTCCAGGACGACCTGGTGTCGGTGCGCCATCAGAACGAATTCACGCTGGCACCGCCGGATCAGATTCAGTACATGGACGTGTCCCCGCGGCAAATTGTTTCGGTGGCCGCTTCGCTGATTCCGTTCCTCGGGCACGTGGACGCGAACCGCGCGCTGATGCGCTCGAACATGCAGCGTCTGGCGGTGACGACCTTGCGTTCCGA
>CAMYJV010000155.1:0-3282 GCA_947258805.1 uncultured Gammaproteobacteria bacterium
GCAGCCGGCGCTGCCAAGGCATTGCCGGCTCGCGCCATCCGGGCAGCGGTAAGTGGGTTCCTGTGCGCCGGGGGCATCCTGCGTGTATTGGAAGTTGATACGGCCGTCGTAGGGACCGCCCCCGTCCAGCCACGAAAAGGTTGACTCGAAGCCATAGCGTTCCATCACCTGCTCGTCGCAGCGCGCCGCGCAGTTGCCGCCGCCGGCGGTATTCTGCAGGCACGTATCCAGACAGTCGTCATGCACCCGGCAACCCTGGTGCGTGCCGCAGTCATAGGTCACGACCTGGCGAAACTGCGAGGACTCCAGGCACTCGTAAGACACGGTCTTCTTACAAGCGGCCGGACAGCCCGCACCGCAGGCGCCACGACATTGATTGGCCTTGTTAGCGGCCTGCGGCCCAAAGGCGTTGCGCACGGTCGCGCCCGGCTCAGCGGACCATTGTGCAGTGGCCGGGATCGGCGCCAGCAAAGCGACGACGGCCAATACGATCGCGAGAGCGGTCGGATGCACCTTATTCATGGGCTCAATCCTCCTCACCGGCTCTTTACATACATAGCCAGTATATAGGTATGCGCAGACGGACTCACGATGCCCGGCGGAACACGCCCGCACAAACAAGCCGTGTGCTTTGCTCACCCGGCACTTTCCCCCCAGCTCTTGCGTTGTGGGGAAGTGGGTAAACTGTCCCCCGAATCAATAAGGCGGCATTTTCGCAGAACCAGAGTTCGGATTGAGCTGACACGTGCGAATACTCATACCTGATGACGGAGCCTATTTCAGGAGCGTGCTCGCGATGAGCCTGTCGCTCGGGTCGGCCAATGAACTGTTCATTGCGTCGATGGGCCACGATCTGCACTGGTTGCGACGGTTGCTGCGGCCACGAGATGTCCGAGACGTCTCGCCAGTCGCAGATGTCGATTGGCAGCCCGAGTTATTCGTCGACCAACTCGCAGCGTGTATCACCCGCTACGAGATCGACCTGGTCCTCCCCAATAGCGATCAGGTTGCTGTGGCCTGTGTCCGTGACGCCGAGCGCCTGGGAGCTGCGGTCCCGCTGCCTGGATTCGAGACTTTCGTGCAGGCGCTCGACAAGTGGGAGACATTCAAGCTGGCCAATTCGTTATCGCTGCCCCTGCCCCGCACCTTGAGCTCCGAAGATCCAGCGGAGATCGGCCGTTGGATGGCCGACGAGGCCCTGGATTACCCCCTCATCGTGAAGCCGCGAAAGCGCGGCGGCAAGACGGGTACGGTTGTGGTTCGCTCCCCCGCCGAACTCGAGTCGGCACTGGCCACGTTCAAGGCTATCGGAAGCGGTGAGCCCTATCACAACCACCGGATGCCGTTAATCCAGGAATACATCAGGGGCACGATTCATGACTGTTCGGTGCTCTACAACCGGGGTGAGATCCGGGCGTCGTTCACCAATCACCGCGTGCGGGGCACCAGCGCCCATGGCGGCGCCGCATCAGTTGCCACATCGACCGACGAGCCACAGCTGAAAGACGCCACCCAGGTATTGATGGATGCACTGTCGTGGCACGGGCCAGCGCAAGTTGAGTGGCTCCGCGAGGCGGCGACCGGGACCTACAAACTGCTGGAAGTCAATCCACGTTTCTGGGGGACGCTCCGCCTGCCAGTCGCGGCCGGGATCGATTTTCCGGCGATGACCGTCGCCATGATGCGGGATGGCGACGTGGAGCCCAGATTCGAGTATCGGGCTGCAGTCACGCTTCGCAATGCCATTCCGGACGAGCTGCAAAGTATTTGGAGGTACGATTCGAACAAGCTAAGCGCATTGATGCGATTCTTAAATCCCCTGGATCTTGTCAGGAGGGACACTGTCTTCAACTGGCGTTGGTCAGACCCTTTGCCCCACGTTTTTCGCGTCATACACTTCTCACGCAAGCTCCTGGAACGTCGTCTCGTTGATTAGACTGAAAGACTGGCCCAAAGAATTGTATTGAACTGATCAGTCAATAGATCATGCGCTCATTCTTATAGTGCTTGAACTCGATCAGATTGTTAGAAGGGTCTTTGAGGAAGAATGTCGTATGCTCTTCCTGCATACCTTCGAAACGGATGAACGGCTCTTTAAAGAACTCCAACTCTTGTTCTGTCACCCGAGCCAGGACTTGCTCGAAACCGGATCGNNNNGCTCAAAACGGGATCGGTCCCGAAAGGTAATTCCGAAATGCCGCGGATAGATCTGAGGTGCCGGGTCAATCTTCTCAGGTGCCAGGTGGCAGACAAGTTGCTCGCCAAAGAAATCCAATGTGATCCGGTCATCATAGGTGCGGGCTAAATGGGCACCGAGCTTGCCCACGTAAAATTGCTGAGCTTCGCTCAGCTCCCGACACGGAATGGCAACATGGAAAATGGTTGACCTGGCGCCGGTCATTTGAGGGTGCTCAGTGAAACTGGCCTGGAACTGCTGGTTGTTGTTATAACCAATTTACCCTTGCCCCTGCGTTTCAGCAACGGGTTTCACATAATAAGGAAAAGGTAAATGGGCAGCTACCGTCTAGAATGCCAATATCCCAAGTGCGACAAAGTCTATGAAGCGCACAACGAGTATCGGCTCTGCTGCGATCATGAACTATCGGGCCACCACTGGACAATCCAACAGAGCGCCTCAAACGCTACGACTAGCGGCAAAGGTGCCCTTTTATCTCAGATGCTGAGCCGCACCCGCGTACCGCCCAGCTCGCCGACGTCGATGTGCACGCTGCCGCCGTAGATCTCCTCCACCGTCTCGCGCACCACCGCCAGGCCAATGCCCGTGCCGGGCACCCTGGAGTCTGCCCGCACGCCGCGCTGGAGCACCGCCTCGCGCAAGTCGTCCGGGATGCCCGGGCCGTCGTCTGCCACGCTCAGGTGCAGGCGGCGCCGCTCGCCCTGCCCCGGGTCGTTGGCCGCGGCGAAGCGCACGCGCGAGCGGCCCCACTTGCACGCGTTGTCGCCCAGGTTGCCGAGCAGTTCCGCGAGATCCCCCGGGTCACCCGCGAACACGACCGTGTCGGCGATGTCACACTCGAAGTTCAGCCCCTTGTCGTGGTAGATCTTTTTCAGCGACTCGATCAGGCGCTCGGCCGCCGGTCGCACCGGCACCGGTGCCGCCAGAGGCGAATGGCCGGACATCGCCGCCCGCTGCACGTGGTAGTCGATGGTCTGCTGCATGCGATCGAGCTGTTCGTTCACGTCCGTCGACGCGTCGCTTTGCGTGGTGCGCAACACGGCCAAGGGTGTCTTCAAACTGTGTGCGAGGTCAGACAGCGTATT
>CAMYJV010000155.1:3457-9261 GCA_947258805.1 uncultured Gammaproteobacteria bacterium
GTAGTCGGAATCGAGCGCACCGCGATTGCCGGTTTCGATTTCGCCGACCTCGCGCGCCACACGCTGCACCGGTGACAGGCTCCAGATCAGCACGCCGGCCTGCATCACGAGCAAGGCAATCGCCCCACCGCCGAGCCAGCGCCACAGGATCTCGCGGAACCCGGCGACTTCCGCCTCAAGTCCCGCGCGGCTTTCCGCCACCTGGAAAATAAAGATCTGCTCTTCGCCGCTGTCCAGTTCCCAGAACACCGGGTAGGCGAGCGTCTGCAGCACATCGTCTTCGTCCGGCGCGGCCAGGTTCAACCGGGTGTCGCCCGGGCTGTGCATAACGGCATACGGCACGTCCACGCCCAGGCTGGAGTCTGATTGCCACAGCAGCTCGCCCCCCACGGCGGCGATCGCGGCATATGAACCAGACGCGGGCACCGCGAGCTGTGGTTCCGGCAGCACGGCCGGCATGTTCAACGCACCCGCCGCATCGACATCCACCGCGCCCATCAGCATGTACAGGCGTGCCAGCAGGCGTTCGCGACCCATTTGCTCCACGCTGCCGCGGAACGCGCGCTCGGCGGCCAGCCCCGTGAGACCGGCGAACAGCGCGACCACGACTGCGCCGGCCAGCAGCACCCGCAGCCGCAGCGACCAGCCGGGCCGTTTGCCTTCAACGTCGGTCATTGCGCACTCACCCCCCCACAGTGCGCCGGGTCGTCACGCGTCGGCGGTGGCCGCGCGCAGCCGGTAGCCGCGCCCGCGGAGCGTTTCGATGGGAGCAAAGTCGCCGTCGGGGTCCAGCTTGCGCCGCAGGCGGCCCACCAGCACTTCCACCACGTTGCTGTCGCGGTCGGTCTCTTCGTCGTACAGGTGTTCCGCCAGCGCGGTCTTGGAGATCACCTCGCCCGCGTGCAGCATCAGGTATTCCAGCAGGCGGTACTCGTAGGCCGTGAGCTCGAGCTCGCGCTCACCCACGCGCACCTGGTGCGTGCCGGTATCCAGCGCAATGGGCCCGGCCATCAGCACCCGGGTCGCCCAGCCACTGGACCGGCGCACCAGCGCGCGCAGTCGCGCCAGCACCTCTTCCATGTGGAAGGGCTTGGCCAGGTAGTCGTCGGCGCCGTTTTCCAGCCCTTCGACTTTTTCGTCCCAGCGGCTGCGCGCGGTCAGCACCAGCACGGGGAAGTCGAAACCGGCATCGCGCCAGCGGCTCAACACCTCGAGCCCGTCGATGTCCGGCAGGCCCAGGTCCAGCACTGCAACGTCCACGGGGTATTCGCTGCCCATGTACGCGCCTTCTTCACCGCGGTCGGTGGCATCCACCGCGTAACCGGCCTGGCGCAGGGATTTAACCAGCTGCTCGCGCAGCGCGCCTTCGTCTTCAATTACCAGCACTCGCATATCTCTGGCCTCCGTTCCGGGCTCAGTTCAGGACGCGGCCGGTGCGGGCATCCACGCTCACATTGCGCACCCGTTCACCGTCGAGCAATACCCTGACCTGGTACACGCCACCCTTGCGCTTCACCTTCAGCACCCGGCCGCCCGTCGCCCGGCTGGCGATGGACGCGGCCTGGTCGGAGGAAATCTCCGACTGGGCCAGCTGCATGCGCAGCGAGGGATGCTTGTGATCTCCACCGTACGCCGGGGCTGCAACAACAGACACGGCGGCGGTCAGGGCAAGCAGGGCAGCGATGACTCGGCTTTGCTTCAACTTCAGGTCTCGTAATTACGATTCCGATAGGGCTTGCGGCTCGGGTAACGGGCCGGCTGGTAACCGTCACTATTATAGGTGACCGGCTGCACGCTCACCGTGACCGGAATCGTCGCGCCGGGGTCCGTCGCCGTATGTGTGACGAAGGTCCGGCCGCGGTATTCATAGGTCACGCGGTAGCCGTCGATGCGCTCTTCCTGGTGCGTGACCTGCTCGATCTCGCACACGCGCTCGGTAGTGACATAAGTGTGCCCGGGCCGCGCGTGGCGCGCCGAATGCTTGTAGCCGGCGCCGGCGCCCAGCAGGGCACCCACGGCCGCCAGGCCGCGACGGGACCGCCGCCCGTCACCAAGGGCCGCACCGACCAGGCCGCCAATCGCACCGCCCACGATCACCGGCGTATTCGACCGGTGGCCAGGCGTGTAATGACGGACCTGCTCGTTCCAGCAGACTTCCTTGGGCGTAGACACGTCGACGATGGTCACCAGTGGCTCCACGCGGGTCACCGGCGCTTCGATCATGAAGTCGCCACCATCGTGGCCACTACCCATGACCAGGCCCGGCAGGCCCGCGACCATCATCGTTGCAATGGTTGTTGCTTTAGCTTTTCGAATGTTCATCGCTCTCTCCTTTGCGTTTCGAGCGTCTCCCGTTCGCCGGAGCCGTGCGCGCTGCACACGGTCCGACGACATTTCACGGGCGCAGCATAGAGAGCCGTGCATGAACCAAACCTGAACAAGACGGGCAGCGGGAATCTGTGGCGGAAACTGTGATCTGCGTTCTGCCGGTTGGACATAAGCCGCCACGGTCATTGGACGGGCAGAAAGAAGGTGCACGTAGTGCACCCTACGGGTGCCGCGACGCCAACGTAGGGTGCGCTCCGCGCACCGTCCGGGGCTCGACGTTCAGCGCTGATTCAGGGGCGTCCTTCTAGCGTGTGTGCCAGGGCCGGACTTCGGCTCGTGAAAGTGAAGGAGCAATGTGATGGACCACAGAAAACTCACACTGGTACTGGCAGCGGCCCTCGCTCTAGGCTTTTCGGCCGCCGCCAGCGCCGATGACCACCGCGGTCGCGGCCATCGTGACAACGATCGTCACAGCCATGCGACGCGCCAGCACGACGGTAGCAAGTTCCGTTCGAACCGCCGGGCTGACCGGCGCGACATGCACCGCAATGACCGCCACGGCCATTACCGCGACGGCCGGCGCTTTCGCGATCGCGACTGGCGCCGCGGCAAGCACTGGCGTGGCAACAAGCACGCCCGCCGGCACTGGCGCCAGCACAAGCGGGCCCGCAAGCACTGGCGCGCCCACCGGCGCCAGGATTATCGAGCTGCGCGCCGCCACTGGCACGGTGACCGGGTCTGTTACACGGACCACCGCTACCAGCGCAATTCGTTCAGCTTCTGGCTCGATGACGTCGGCATCACGGTGCGGGACAAGCGCTACCGGTAAGTCGATAGCCTGAACAGGCGCCGGGTCTGTGGCTACCGCGAGCAGATCCGGCGCCTCTTTTTTGTACCAGCGCCTTCAGCTCTGTCACGCAGAACTGCGCCGGCTCCCGCCAGCACGGCGTCTGGACGACTTGGCCGCCCGCGGATGCACCGCCTCGAGCACGGCCTGGGGCCGCACCTGCATGACCCGCAGCAGGGTCCTAGCCGCCCCGGTGGGCGAACGATGGCCTTGTTCCCAGTTCTGCAAGGTACGGACGCTAACCGCCATCAGCGCCGCAAATTGGGCTTGTGACAGGTGCATGCCCTCACGAATCGCGCGCACATCCGGTTCCGGATATTCATAGCGCGTGAGCGCATCCCGGTTGTCACGGAACTCCTCCAGCCCTTGGCGGATATATTCGAACGAACTTTTTCGTTGGTTCATCGGGACGACTCGAGAATGCCTAGATCAACTATACGTCTCTGACGTACCCTCAGCAAACCGTCAGGCAGCGTTGATTAGAGCCTCATACGGAGCTGGCGCCTCCTCAACGAATTTCTGCCATGCGCCAGGCCCGCGACGTTGGTCGACGATCGCGAGGATCTGGATAAGACGATTCGCCGTGTCGATGCGATAGAGGACCGAGTACGGAAATCGCTTGAGCACCAGGCGGCGATTGTCCCCTAACACTTGTGGCCCCAGGTAAGGGTTGTCCCTCAACAACGATATGGAGCGCTGGAAATCCTCAATGAAGCGGCGACCTAGCCGGCGATCCAGACGTGCATAGTGCTGCACCGCGTTGATGAACTCGTCGGACGCCCTGTCGTCAAGACGACACTTCACTCGTCGAGGATTGCGTATGCCCTGCGGAGGACTTCGTCAACTGGAACGGTTTTCGCCGTGCCATTGAGATAGCGCTGTTCCCGCCGGGCAATCTCTTCCATCCAGGCCTGCTTGATCTCCGGGCTCCCCCAGCCGTCGTCGGCCTGCATCGTCAGCAGCTGAATCAGCTCTTCACGCTCTTCCTCGCTCAGGGCAAGCGCGTCGCGGTAGACATCCTGTGCGGTTCTGGCCATGCGCTTAACCTAACACCGCCGGATCGGCAGCGCACGCTGCAAAACCTTATAAACGCAGCCGTTTCTCTTGCAGAGACCGCCGCGCTCAACAGAGCCACCCAGGAATGAGAAAGGTGGCGGGGATTGAGCATTGCGCAGTCGCCAGTGGCCTCTCCCCGCCACCTCTTCTCGATTCACCCCTCTTGGTTCAGCTTCCGTTCAGCTTCCCCTGCATAGGATGGCTGCACAACACAACGGTACGTAACACCGTCCCGCTCAACGGAGAACGCGAGATGAACTGGAACCCTGAACGCATCCCTGCCGCCGCGCTGCTGGCGTGCCTGGCACTGGCCTCGGCTGACGCGGCCCTCGCGGCGACCGTCAGCAAGAAACCCGACGGCCCCACCATTCGGCTGTTCCCCACCACCGTGGTGGAAGACCTGCGCCAGACCAGCACGGTGGCGCGCGAAATGGAAACCGGCCTGCAGGAAGTGATCGGCCGGCTCGACCAGCAGCAGCAGCTTTACATCGACAGCAAGTGCGAGGGTGCGGAGGACGACCCCGGCTGCCAGCGCATGGCCAAGCAGCTCGGTGCCACGTACCTGGACATGCTCGCGATCATGGAAGAGCGCCTGCCGGACATGGAACACACCGTGAACAACACCCGGCTGAGCCTGGAAAAACGCCTGCGCAGTGAACTCGGCAACAAGATGACGCCGTGGATGCTGCAGGACACCCTGCTCGCCGGCGTGCCCGAAGGCAACACCGCCCCGGCGCCCAAGCTGCGCGGCCGCTCCGGCATGCGCCTTTCCGAGCGCTTCAAGCAGTACTACCAGCTGGTCTCCACCTCGGGCAGCCGGGCCGACCAGTCTCTCGCCGTGCTCGCGGCCGACGTGTACCTGGACATGGAAGAAACCAGCCTGCTCATCGCCCGCACCCGCGAAGAAATCGCGCGCGCCACGGTGATGGAACAGGTGAACCAGAGCTTCGGCATCGTCACGCCCGAGATGATGGAAGTGGTGGGCGGCGTGAAGTCGATCCTGTTCGGCGAGACCGGCACCGACATCCAGATTGCCGGCCCGCCGCCGGCCCAGGTCGAGCAGGCCTACCAGAGCCCGCTCGCTTACTGATCCGGACTAATCGCCCGCACACCCGAACCAGGGAGAACCTGACATGAACACCACCTACCCCCTCAAAAGCCTTGCTGGCCTGGCCGGCCTGCTGGCCACCGCCGCGCTGCTCACCTCCTGCGCGACCGCGCCACCGCCGTGTAACAGCCCGACGACCAAGAACCTGAGCGCGGCCGTTGAACAGGTGCAGGACGAACTGCTGAACGGCTGCGAAGCCCAGTTCGACCGTTACTACGACGAACTGCTCACCATCGCCGAAGGCGACCCGCGCCCGGAGAACAAGCGTGCCTTCAGCGAATTCCTGGTCTGGTCCAAGGACCAGGGCCTGTTGAGCCGTCGCCAGGCCGAGCGCTACTACAACCAGTACTTCAACGTGAAGTTCGTGGCGCTGGAAGGCGAATACAACAACTGCTCGCACACCTGCCCCCGCCGCGACCTGGTGTACCGCAACATGGAACGCGAGCTGAACGCGAAGGAACGTGG
>CAMYJV010000156.1 GCA_947258805.1 uncultured Gammaproteobacteria bacterium
GACAGGTTCGCCTGGAAGATATCCCCGGCGCGGATGTAGTCCTTCGCTGCACCCACGGCCGCAATGAACTCGCTCGCAGGCGCTTCGCTGAGGCTGCCAGCGAGCGGCGGGCTTGTGTCCGTTGGCACCGACCGTGCGTCACGCAGCGCGTCGGCCAGGGCCCTGGCCTCATGCTCGTAACCGGCTTCGGCCGTAATCCACGCCGTCTGTGTCTGCCGATCCCGGACCAGGGCGACAGGTACCCGCACGGCGACCGCAACGGGCTGGCCGGCCGCCCGCGGTAGCCGGAGGCTCGGCTCCACCTCGCCTGCCAGTTCGTAGCCGAGCAGCAGAAACCACCCGCCGGCGAAAGGGCCGCTGGGCCTGCCAGTCGCCGCCTCGCTGACCCAGTGCCGGTCCAGCGCGTCCAGGAAGGCTGTGGCCCCCGCCCCGTCTCCGTGCAGCTGGCCGCCGGCGGTCAGCTCCAGACGGCCGCCGGGGGCCGCAAACAGGATGTCATAGCGCCCCTGGGCCGTACCGTCGGCCGTGCTCTGCAACAGAAAGGGGTAGCTCCCGGTATCGGCAAGGTGCAGCGCGAGGGGGTCGACTGCATAGGGTGCCGGCAAATGCAGGGCCGGCTCGCTGGCCATGCTCATGGAGACAAGCGCAGGGCGTTGAAAGTCGTCAGACCCGTCGGAACACCAGGCTGCCGTTCGTTCCGCCGAAGCCGAACGAGTTGCTGAGCGCGGCCCGCACCGGCATCTGGCGGGCGGTGTGCGGCACGTAGTCCAGGTCACACTCGGGATCCGGATTATCCAGGTTGATCGTGGGCGGAACGACAGAATCGCGCAGCGCGAGCACGCAGAATACCGACTCCAGGCCCCCGGCTGCGGCCAGCAAGTGACCAGTGGTGGACTTGGTGGAACTCACCGCCACGTTGGACGCGTGCGATCCGAATACCTGCTTGATCGCCACGGTCTCGGCCTTGTCGCCGAGCGGCGTGGAGGTGCCATGCGCATTCACGTAATCGATGTCGCCGACATCCAGCCCGGCATCGCGAATGGCGGCAATCATGCACTGGGCAGCGCCCTGCCCGTCTTCGCGTGGTGCCGTGACGTGATGGGCGTCCCCGCTCATGCCGAACCCGGCCACCTCGGCAACGATGTTCGCGCCCCGTGCCTTGGCCGCATCGTATTCTTCCAGCGCCACGCAGGCAGCACCGGCGCTCAGGACAAAGCCATCGCGGTCCCGGTCCCACGGGCGGCTCGCCGCCTCGGGATCTTCGTTGCGCGTGGACAGCGCACGCGCCGCACAAAAGCCCCCGACGCCCAGTGGTGTCATCGGATTCTCGGCGCCGCCGGCGATCATTACGTCGGCGTCACCGTAGGCAATCGTTCGGGCAGCAATGCCGATTGCATGGGCAGAGGTGGTGCAGGCAGTGACCAGGGCCAGGTTGGGTCCCGTAAAGCCGTAACGAATAGAGACGTGTCCGGACACCATGTTGATGATGCTGCCGGGAACAAAGAACGGCGAAATTTTGCGCGGGTTGTGCGCCTCGAAATAGCGCTCGCAGTTGTCTTCGATAAAGCCGATGCCACCGATCCCCGAGCCTATGGCTACGCCCACCCGGTCAGGTGCGTGCACGCCGTCTTCCAGGCCGGCGTGCTCAATGGACTTGCAGGCCGCGGCAATGCCGTAGTGCATGAACGAATCGATCTTGCGCAGATCTTTCTTCGGTACGTACTCGGTGGCATCGAAGTTCTTGATGCACCCACCGAAGCGCGTGGAGAAAAGGCTGACGTCGAGTTCCGTAATCGGGCCGATGCCGCTGCGGCCTTCAACGACATTTTGCCAAGCGGGCTCGATTTCGTTGCCAACAGGGGAAATGATCCCCATGCCGGTCACGACGACGCGTCGACCTTGCATATCAGTTTGTCAGAGGCTGGGCAATTCGAAACTCAGGCCCGGCGTTCCGCCCGCGGAACTTCAGGACGAGCCCGAGCGCGCATTGATGTAGTCGATGGCTTGTTTGACCGTGGTGATCTTCTCGGCGTCTTCGTCGGGAATTTCGGTCTCGAACTCTTCTTCCAGAGCCATCACGAGCTCGACTGTATCCAGGGAGTCGGCCCCGAGATCTTCAACGAAAGAAGCCTCCAGGGTAACTTCCTCCTGTTTGACACCGAGCTGTTCTGCAACGATGTTCTTAACCTGTTCCTCAATAGTGCTCATATTGGCTGGTTCCTCTGACTATAGACGCCATGCTCAAGGCTGGCGGCGGCAACCGGTCATAGCCGGGCCGCGGTATTCTAGGTTAATCGGAATGCGCAGGCTAGACTGTCCTCAGGCGCCTGTGCCAGGGCCGCGGGCTGCTCAGTTCATCAACATCCCACCGTTGACGTGCAGCGTCTCGCCTGTCACGTAGGCCCCCGCAGCACTGCTGAGATACAACACGGCCGCGGCGATGTCCCGCGCGTCGCCAAGGCGCTGCAGCGGAACCTGTTGCGTCAGAGCCTCGCGCTGCGCCTCGGGCATGGCGGCTGTCATGTCGGTATCGATAAATCCGGGCGCTACGACGTTAACGGTAATGCCCCGCGATCCGACCTCGCGAGCCAGGGACTTGCTGAAGCCCACCAGGCCGGCTTTCGCAGCTGCGTAGTTGGCCTGCCCGGGGTTGCCCATCGTACCCACGACCGAGGCGATGCTGATGATTCGCCCGCGCCTGGCTTTCATCATCCCGCGCAGACAGGCCCGGCTGACATGAAAGGCTGACGACAGGTTGGTCGCGATGACCGCATCCCATTCCTCGTCTTTCATCCGCAGCAGCAAATTGTCGCGCGTGATGCCGGCGTTGTTGACCAGCACGCTGATCGTTCCTTCGTTTGCAGAGATGTCTTTTTCTGCAGCCCGCACCGCGTCGGTGTCCCGCCGGGTTGCGCCGGTGATCAGCGCAACTTCACCGGTCAGTTCGAATAGTCCTGGCATCGCTTCCAAGTTCACGGGGACCGCGTGGCGGAGCGCGCGATTATAGCGGCGCAGATCATAGGCGCCAGCACGGCGACTATGGAGGGGCGGGACCCCGCCGAAAGGCCGCGCGGTCGAGCGCAGCGGCCACCACGCCGCCTAGTGCACCCCAGAGATGCGCAGCGACGATGACTGGCCCGCCGACGATCGCCTCCGATACGCTCAGGCTGCCGCTCCACTGCTCATAGCCTATTTTCACGGCAAGACCAGCCAGCAGCAGCCAGCCGACCCGGTCGCCGAGCCTGATCCAGCCGATGGCGCCGAAGGCAAACAGGCCATGCAGCGCGCCGGACAGGCCGATCAGCCAGAACACTCGAGGACTGCCAAGGTGCACGCCGAGCGTTGAAATCATGCCTGCCACGATCAGCGCCAGCAGCCATCGCCAGGCGGGCCAGTCGCGCGCAAAAATCCACGACATCAGCACCAGCCCGGCGGCGTTCAACGCCAGGTGTAACCAGCCGAGGTGGACGAAGCAGGCGGTGAGCAGACGCCAGCCCTGCCCTGCCTGCAAAAATGCCCTGTCATAACGCAGCCCGTTTTGCCAGGCAGCCGGCAGCGCCTGGCAGACAATCATCAGCCCCAGCACGGCGCCGACGGGGACCGCCCAGCGCGGCCAGCGTAAATCGGTGGGGATGGTGGACATCACTTTGCTACAATTCGCGGGCGCTGCAGGGGGGCGACGAACGGGTGTCTGCACCTCGCCAAGAGCACGGAATGTTGTCAGAAATACGGGTGGTTTGCATGAACGGCAGGAAGCACACGCGCCGCTGGATGCGGCAATCAGGCTTCACCCTGATTGAAATCATGGTGGTGGTGGTAATTCTCGGCATACTTGCTGCACTGATTGCGCCCAACGTGATCAGCCGCATCGACGATGCGCAGATCACCAAGGTGAAGCAGGACATCCGCGCTCTGGAAAGCGCGCTGAAGCTCTATCGCCTGGACAATTTCCGCTATCCGAGCACCGACGAGGGCATCGACGCCCTCGTCACTCCACCGTCAGACCCCAATGCGCGCTGGCCGGAAGGTGGCTACCTGGACCGCTTGCCAAAGGACCCGTGGGACAGACCCTACGTTTACCTGCAACCAGGCAACCAGGGTGAATACGACGTCTATTCTCTGGGTCGCGACGGCCAGCAGGGCGGCGAAGGCCTGGATGCCGACATCGGCAACTGGAACCTGAACTGACGCTCGATGGCCCTGCGCAGCCGGACGGACTGCACCGGTTACAGCAACATGGTCCCGGATAACAGTCGCGGCTTCTCCCTGCTCGAACTGCTGGTGGTGGTCTTCATCATCGGCATACTCGCCACCATGTTCACCTTGTCCGTCGGACTGACCAGCGGCGATCGTGAACTCGAACGGGAAGCCGACCGGCTGCAGGCTCTGTTGCAGCTGGCCTCAGAAGATGCAGTGATGCAGGGTCGCGAACTGGGGCTGCGCTTCTATCCGGATGGCTATGAGTTCTCCGCCCTCGATCCTGTCGAAAACCGGTGGAGTGTCGTGTCGCAGGACCCGCTGCTTCGCGAGCGAAAGCTGGAACAGGACGTGGAACTGCTGGTCACCATCGAAGGCCGCGAGATTGACCTGGAAGCCGCCCGGGACGAACGTGACGAACGCCTGAACGCAGCTGCGAAAGCTGAAGACGACGAAGACGCGGACGACGAAGAGGAGGACACCAAGGCAGATTACCGTCCCGAGGTGTTCCTGTTTTCCAGCGGTGATCTGACCCCGCCCTTCAAGATCGAGATGCGCCGGCGCTTCGGTGACCTGCGCATTTCGCTGGAGGTTGCAGAAACCGGCGAAGTCGAGCTCACACGTGACAACTTCTGAACACAACTGGCAAGCCGGCGGTTTTACGCTGCTTGAAGTTCTCGTGGCCCTGGTCATCATCGGCCTGGGTTTGATGGCCGTATTCAGCCAGTTGAATCAGACCCTGATCACCGCATCGATGTTGCGCGAACGCACCCTCGCCCATTGGGTTGCGATGGACCGAATTGCGGAACTGCGCCTGGCCGGGCAACTGCCCGATGTGGGCGAGACCAGCGATGACATCGAGATGGCCGGCGTCGAGTGGGCCTACGTGTTGAAGTTCAGCGATGTCGGTATCGAGAACTTCCGGCGTGTCGACGTCACGGTCAGCTTTGCCGACAGGCCCGACCGGGTGATTACCGAACTCGCCGGTTTTCTCGGCGCCGCGGCTGAAGGCGTGGGGCCGCCGGAGTGGAGTCCGCTCGATCAGAACGCCGAATTCAGCGACGGAGAAAGCGAATGACGGCGCGTGGCTTCACACTGATCGAACTGCTCGTGTCGATGGCCATCTTCGCCGTGATCAGCGCGCTGGCCCTGGGCGGCCTGAATGCCGTCATCACACAGCAGCAGCTGGCCCGCGAAGACATGGAAGACCTCGTCCGCCTGCAGCGGACCGTGCGGGCGCTGACGACAGATTTCGGCCAACTCTACCCGCGCTACGTGCGCGACTCCCTCGGCCAGGGCACCGAGGCGCCGCTGGTAACGGACGGGCGCGGCGAATTTTTCGTCCGGTTGACCCGCGCCGGCTGGCGCAATCCGGCGCAGCTCCCCCGGGGCACCCTGCAACGGGTGCAGTACCGGCTCGAGGAGGAAGAACTCATTCGTGAAAGCTGGGTGGTGCTGGACAGTCCGCTGGGCGTGGAGCCGCGGAGCCAAGTGCTGATCGACGGGGTCGAGGAATTGCGCATTGAGTATCTGAACGGCGAGGACGACTGGTCCGATAGCTGGCCGCCGTTGCGGCGTACGAGCGCTGCCGGCGCGGGTGGCCCGCGGGCGGCAAGAATCACCCTTACCCTTGCAGGCTGGGGAGAGATCCAGCGCCTGGTAGAGATGTTGCCGTGAACGCCCCGGTATCCCGTCGGCAGTCGGGCATCGCGGCCCTTACCGCGATGCTGGTCGTAGCCCTGGCTACGGTGTTGGCAGTCGAACTGTTGTGGAACACCAGTCTCGATCTGCGCCGGACGCAAAACCTGCTGGAACGTGACCAGGCGATACAAATCGGGGTAGGTTTGGAATTGCTGGCGGGCGAACTACTGCGGGTGGACTTCGAAGACGACCCCAACATCGACTCGTTGAGCGAGCGATGGGCCGAGGAATATGGCTTTCCCTTCGAAGGCGGCAATGTGGTGGGCCGACTGGAAGACATGCAGGGCCGCTTTAACCTGAACTCACTGGTCAACGAGCGCGGCCAGAGAGTGCCAGATGCCGCCGCCCAGTTTCGCCGCCTGGTCGAGGTCGTAGTGGCCGGCGATAGCGATCTCACGGTGGACCCGGAGAGTGTAGTGGATGCGGTGGTGGACTGGCTCGACCCGAATACTCTGCCGGACGGCATCGGTGGCGCCGAAGACGGCGTGTATACCAATCTCACGCCGCCCTATCGCGCCGCCAACTTCTGGTTCACCACCACGTCGGAACTCCTGGCCGTGGATAACGTGACGCCGGATCTGTATACCCGGCTGACCGGCCTGGTGGCCGCACTGCCACCGCGGATTGCGACACCGGTGAACGTCAACACCGCCTTGCCTGAGGTCTTGCGGACCCTGGCCCAGGACATCAGCGCCAGCGACGTGGAAACGTGGGTGGAAAGCCGCGAGTCAGCGCCCTTCGAAACCCGTGACGAGTTCCTTGAGCAGGCCGGGGACATTTTCACAGAAGACAACCCGGCGCCGGCTCTGGAGACCGGCAGCCAGTGGTTTGGGCTGACTGTGATCGTGTCCGTTGGTTCTACCCGGCTGGCCATGTACAGTCTCCTCGAACGCAACGCCCAGAATGGCGGTGTGACCGCGAGACTCCGCGCCTTCGATACCCCGTAAAACATGTCTGAACTGCTCGTCGTCCGCCTCGAGTCCCCCAATCCGGCCACCCGGTGCTGGCTGGTCGTGGACGAATACGGCACCGTGGTGGAACCCGGCACGGCGTCCCTCGACGATGCGGCCGCCCAGGCTGCCGGTCGCAGGGTAATCGCGCTGGCACCCGCCACGGAGGTTCTGCGCACGGCGGCCGACGTGCCGGTGCGCAGCCGGCAGAAGCTGGCCCAGCTGCTGCCGTTTGCGATGGAGGAGCAGCTGGCGGACGACGTGGAGTCGCTCCATTTCGCGGCCGGCAGCGCCCCCGCAGACGCGCCGCTGCCCGTAGGCGTGGTGCGGCGGGAGCAAATGACCGCCTGGCTGGAAGCCCTGCAGGCCACCGGGCTGGAGGCGGTGGCCCTGTACTCGGAAGCCGACGGCATGGACGAACTGCCGGGCACCGGGGTGTTATTCATCGAGCCCGGCCGCGCCGTCCTCCGGCGCAGCGATGGCGCCGCGATTACCACCGAGACTGACGGCCTGGAAGCCGCGGTGAGCCTGTGGCTCGCAGCTGCCGGTGAAGCGGCCACCGGCGCGAACCTGCTCGCCTATGTCGACGCCGCCTGCGAGGCCGACGTGGACGCAAGTCTCGATGCGTTGCGCGCCGAGGTGCACACGCTGGAAGTCAAGCGGCTCGACGACGGCCTGCTCCCTCGTCTCGCGGCGCTGATTGCGGCCCGGCCGGGCGTGAACCTGATGCAGGGTACGTTCGCACGGCGATCGAACCTGGGCCGTTACCTGCCGAAGTGGCGCGTGGCGGCAGCCCTTCTGGTCGGCCTTGCAGTACTGGCCACCGGGGCGAAAGTGGCCGAGACCTGGCGCCTCGGCCGCGAAGCCGAAAACCTGCGGGCAGCCGTAGAACAGGCCTTTCGTTATACCTTCCCCGATGTGCGCCAGGTCCGTGAGGATGTGCGGGCGCAGTTCGACAGCCAGCTGAAAACCCTGGGCGCGTCGCGCTCCGTTGACAACGCGATGTTCCTCGACGCGTTGCAACTGGTCGCCGGTGCCGTCAGTCAGAATACGGCGACGAAACTCGAGGGGGTGGACTACCGCAGCGGCGTGATGGAGCTGCGGCTGCGCGCACCCAGTGTCGAAACCCTGGACAAGATTCAGCGCGACATTTCCGGCAACGGCCGCTTCGAAGCGGAAATTCAGTCCGCCAACGCCGATGATGGCGCGGTGCTTGGCCGGCTGCGAATTCGCACACCGGAAGCCTGACATGGAGGCTCTGCGCAACTGGTTCGAACAGCTGGCGGCACGGGAACGCGTGATGGTGAGCGCAGCCGCCGTGCTGCTGATTTTTGCGATCATTTACCTTGCCGGTTTAAGGCCCCTCCTGATCAGTGCAGAACGCAAGGCCACTGCGGTGGCCAATCAGCGGGAGCTGCTGGCGGATTTGACCCAGGTGGCGGCCCGTCGCGGCCCGCAACGGGGTGCGGCAGCGGGAGCGGGCGGCAGTGATCAATCTCTCGTGCTGGTGGTCGATCGCACCACGCGCGACAAGGGTCTGGCTGCTTACCTCAAGCGAAACCAGCCCGACGGCACCGATGCGATACGCCTGCGCTTCGAAGATGCGCCCTTCGACAATCTCCTTAGCTGGCTGGTGGAGATGCAGTCCAGCTATGGCGTCGGCGCCATTTCCGCCAACATCGACACCAGCCGCTCACCGGGACGGGTGAACTGCAACCTTGTGCTCAGTCGGGCGGCCGGATAGACCATGCCCCGTGCCAGGCTGTTTGCCGGTTTGGCCTGTTGGGCCGGCTGGCGGGCCAGATTGATACCGTGCTGCCGGAGGGCTTCGCCCGCGGCGAATTCGCCGTCGGCCTGGGAGGCAGCTTGCAGCTGAAGAATTTCAGCGCGGCGGCGCCGGTAGCAACACTGGCTGCGGCCACCGGAATGGGCCTGCCGGTTCAGGGTGGGCAGGTTGCAGTGGAACTGACGGCGTTAAAGATCGCCGACAGCTGGCCGCAGCAAGCGATCGGCGAGATCCGGATCGGCGATGTTGCCATGGTCTTTCGCAATGGCCAGCCGGTGCAGGACCAGCTGGCCAGCTTCGAATTGCGCTTCAACGCCGACGATGTGCCGGAAGCAGGACCCCTCGAGGGGATGCTGGCCGACCGCGGCGGCCCGCTGGAAGTGTCGGGTCTCGTGTTGCTGACACCGCCAGCCAACTATGAGCTGTCTGGCCGCGCCACCCCACGGGCTAGCGCGCCGCAGGAAATGCAGCAGGCACTCGTCTTGCTGGGCCCCGAAGGCCCCGACGGCAGCCGAGACTTTAGCTTCGCCGGCTCATTCTGACAGCGGCGCTTCATCCAGCGACACTTCCGCGAGGCGGGGCAACAACGGAAAATACAGCGCGACCCGGACAGTCTGGCGTCCCGGGTGCAGTTTCGCGATCGCGTCCTTATAGCCTGCCAGCTGCGCCAGGTAGAGCTGCGCCTGTTCGGCAACGAATTCGTCGTCGCTCTGTCCGGTTGCGGGCTGGCTGATCTTGAAATCGATGATCCAGCGCTGACCGTCGCTGTCAACAAAGGTCCGGTCGAGTCGTAAATCGAGGAGCTCGCCGGCCTTATTGAGCTGGCTGATCCCGCACTCGCTGTCTGCGTCCGAATGCCTGGCTGACAGCAGCCAGCGCCCCTGGTCATCGTCTAGACAGCGGGTCAAGGCTGCGGTGACCCGTTCGCAAGCTAAGTCCAGCTGGCCTGGCGGGGTGCCCTGCCGCTCGAGCTGCAGACAAATCGTCGGGCGCAGCGCCGCGACCCGATCACTGTCGAAGGCGTCGACCCCCGCCAAGGCGATTTCCTGCAGCCAGCGATGGGCCACCGTGCCGGCGTGCCGTGCCCAGCTGGTATTGCCGTCGGCATCGATATCGGCAGCGGCCAGTGTGGCCTGGAGCCAGTCCGGACTGGCGTGGTCCAGGGGATTGTCCCAGTGCGCGGGCAACCGGCGCAGCGGCACCTCGAACCATTGCGGGCCGGCGGGCGCTGCTGGTGCGGCGACCGCGCCGCGGGCGGCGGCGAGGACCTCGTCGGCGGCGCACGGCCACATGGCCCGCAGTAAGGAACCGGGTGCCGAGTTCACGGTTTCTTCGTCCGCACGGGCCGCCAGGCCGGCGAACAGGTGCAGGCGCCGGCGGGCGCGCGTGGTGGCAACGTACAGCAAACGTTGCTGCTCGTACGCCGATCGCTGTCCCTCGACACGCCACAGTGCTTCGTAGAGGGGTTCATGGGTGTCGCCCCTGGCCTGTCTTGGCGCCATGACCAGTTGCGGCGTGCCGTCTACACGGCCCAGCTCGTGCCAGAGCAGCAATGGTCTGTCGTCCGTGCGCGTGCGTGCATTGAGCGCCGGCAACAACACGGTATCGAACTCCAGACCCTTGGCCTTGTGCATGGTCATCAGCTGCACGCGCAGGTCGTGCACCGCGCTGCGATTTACCGGCCGCGCGTCGATGCCGGCCAGCAGTTCACCCACCTCCGGGCAGTCGCCCCCGCTATCAATCTCGTCCAGGTAGTCAAAGAACTCGGCCGCGATTTCCAGCTCGGCCGTGTCGTTCAGGCAGGCGGGCCCGCCAAGACATTGCCACGCGCCTTCCACCAGTTCCCGTAGCGGGCATGCGCCGCGCCGTTCCAGCCAAGGGCCGAGTCGCCGTCGCCCGCGCTCGGCACGC
The DNA here is from genome assembly GCA_947258805.1 of uncultured Gammaproteobacteria bacterium. The sequence goes on from CAMYJV010000156.1 coordinate 10,546, forward strand.
TGTTGGCCATCTTCGCTCAGCCGGGAGACGCGCTCTTGATCCAGCAGCAGTTCCCAGACCGCGGTATCCCGATCGTCATTGGCCAGCGCATGCAGATCGGCCAGTGTCAGGCCGCACCACGGAGCGCGCAACACCGCCAGCCACGCGATCCGATCGGCGGCGTGGGTCAGTGCCCGGGTCAGGGCCAGCAGATCCTGGATGACGCCCTCGCCGCCCAGCAGCTCGAGATCGGGCGCCGAGTAGCCGATGCCGGCGGCGCGCAGCAGCGGGCCGATGCGGGCAGCATGAGCGCGACTGCGAACTAGGATCCCTACCGTATCCTCTGGCCAGCGCTGCAGGTTGTCGCGCACGATGTTGACGATAGCGTGCGCATCTTCGTCTGGATCGGTGCCCGTCCGCACATGCCACTGCACGCCCGTGTCTTCTGCGTCGGCCTGGAACGCGCGACTGGGCGCCAGCGGCACGGCGCCGGTGGCGGGATCTTCCGCAGCCGGCAGGATCCCATCAAAGCAGCGGTTCACCCAGTCGACGATGGCCGGCGCGGAACGAAAGTTGGTCTCCAGCCGCAGGAACTGCAGCGGGAGGTGATTGATTCCGCCGGCGCGCGTTTCCAGGAAGATGCCAACTTCGGCTTCGCGAAACCGGTAGATCGACTGCATCGGATCTCCGACCAGGAACAAACTGCGGCCGTCATCCGGTTCCCACCCCGCCGTCAGGCCGCAAAGCAGATCGTATTGTGAGCGGGACGTGTCCTGAAATTCATCCAGCAGGATGTGCCGCAGCGCGTAGTCCAGGACCAGGCTCAGTTCACCCACCGCGTCATCCTGGCCGAGGCTGGCCAGCGCGTTCGTGGCGATCTGTGCAAAGTCAGTTTCCCCGCACCTGTCGAAGACCTGCTGCAACATCGCCGCGGCCAGCGGCAACACTCGGAGCACGGCGATAAGAATTTGCCATTGCGCGTCGGTGTAGTGCACGTCCGGCAGCTGCTGTACCTCGTGCAACACCTCGGCCAGTGCGTCGTCACCCGCCAGTTGTTCGAGCAGCGCCGCCATGCGCGCCTTGTGTTCACGCGCCTCCCTTGGGAAACCGCTTCTGACATTGAGTCCCCCGGGCTGGCGCCATCGGCCGGATTTCGTGATCAGCCCCTGGGCCAGGCCGCGCCACAAACTGACGCACGCGCTGGATGCCGGTGGAAACGCCGGCCCATCGCGCCAGCCGGTTAGTGCCGAAACCTCGCCCGCGGCACCCAGGTTGGCGCCGGCAAAGGCCAGCAGCTCGCCCAGTTCTGCACGGACTTCGCCCGGCAGGCGCGCATCGGCGTGCTGCAGACTGGCATCGATCAGCCTGCCGATGGCGGCCTCCAGGGCGGCCCGCCCGGCGGCACTGACTTCACCCGACCCGGTGTGACGGAGCCACTGATCGCGTCGGGCCAGCATGCGTACCAATAAGCCGATCGCCACCTCGGTGCGATTGTCGCAATGGCGAAGCACGGCCCGTATCGCGTCGCCCGGCGCGCCCGGTTCTGCCGCCAGGCCGAGGGTCTGGCGGGCGGCTTCCCGATACAGCGCATCGGGTTTCTCCGTCACCCGGTTCATGGCATTTTGCCCCGCACTCAGCGGGGCGCGACTGCTCAACCACGTGTTGACGGAATCGATCGTGCCGATACGCAAACGCCCGGGCTGCTCCGCGAGTCCCCAGCCGAGTTCACTGTCGCGGGCAACCACGGCCTGCGCGAGGTCGAAGCCCTGCCGTAAGTGCGGCTCGACGGGTTTTTCGTCGGCACGCGCGCGTGCCAACGCGGCCAGGATACGCTCGCGCATTTCCGCGGCCGCTTTGCGGGTAAAGGTAATCGCGAGAATCTCTTCCGGCTGACGGACCACGGCAAGCAGGCGCAGCAGGCGCTGAATCAGCAGCTCCGTTTTGCCGGAGCCTGCCGGCGCCTGGACCAGGAAGGACTGCCCCGGGTCGAGG
>CAMYJV010000157.1 GCA_947258805.1 uncultured Gammaproteobacteria bacterium
CATGGAGCGAGACTACGATGTCATCGTCATCGGGTCCGGCGCCGCGGGATTGTCCGCCGCCGTAGCCGCGGCTGATGCGGGCGCTTCGGTGCTGGTGGTGGAAGGCGATACTCGGGTCGGGGGCTCCTCCCGACTGAGCGGCGGCCACTTCTACGCCGCCGGAACCTCGGTTCAGGAGGAAGCCGGAATCGCCGGCGACACCGCCGACGCGATGTTCGAGCACTACATGACCCTGAACCAGTGGTTGGTGGATCCAGCGGTGGTGCGCCGCTACTGCGATCTCAGCGCGCCGACCTTCGAGTGGATCAAAGATCTCGGCGTGTCCTTCCACAAGGAAAACGTCTACCCCTCGGGGGTTGGATCGACGCCCCGCGGGCACCCACCCGAAGGTGGCGGGGAGGAAGTGGTGAACGTGCTCGACGGGCACCGCAGTCACAAAGGGGTGGACATCGTTCTCGACTCACGGGTGACGGGGTTGATCCAGGATGCCGATGGTCGGGTCAGGGGAATCCGAATCGGTGACGACTCGGCCTCCTGTGCAGCCGTGGTGCTGGCAACGGGCGGGTTTGGCGCCAATGCGGAAATGATCGCCAGGTACTATCCCCAGGCAGCTGCCTCCGGCGACTGGACCTGGTACATCGGCACCGACGGCGCCCAGGGTGACGGCATCACGCTCGGTGAATCGGTTGGGGCGACGATCGCGGGTCACGATCGCGGTCTGCTGCTGGTTACGCCAGGATTCAGCCACGACCTCGAGGTGCTGCTGCCTGGCTGGTTGATACTGGTGAACAGCCACGGCCGCCGGTTTGCCAATGAAGCGGCCCCCTATACCGTGCTGGGCGGGCTGATTCAGCGGGAGGGTGGCAGCGCCTGGGCTGTGTTCGACGAGGATGCGCGCCGACTCGCTAAGCCGAACCCCGCCTCCCAGGCCTACTGGGTGGACGAAGTTCTGGAACGAAAGGCCGACGAGGGCCGTATCTGCAGGGCTGATACGCTCGACGCGCTGGCCGAAATGATGGCTGTCGATGCGGTCGGGCTGACCGGTACCGTTGACCGATACAATGCGGACGTCCAGGCGGGCGCCGACAGCGCCTTTTTCAAGACTCAGGGGTTGCGGACAATCAGCAAACCGCCGTTTTACGGCGCGGAGTTACGGCCGGCCATTGTCTGCTGGACCGGTACCGGCTTGCGGATCGATGCCGAGACCAGGGTCCTGGGCAGAAACGAAAAACCGGTTCCCGGCCTGTATGCTGCCGGGGAGACCGTCGGTAACCTTCACGGTGACCGCTATGTGGGAGGCGGCGGCTCGTTCGGCCCCTGCATCGTGTTCGGCAAGCTGGCAGGTGAAAACGCGGCGACCCTCGCGGCGGCGTTGAACGATTGAGAACCAAGACATGACGAATGGGGCGGAACGCCATCGCCCGGTACGATTGGGAAGCGGGCTATGTCTCGCTCACGGCGCCTGACGCAGAGGAACAGCTGACCGCGCAGGATCTGGAAGCCATCGGCGAGGCCGCCTTCTGGACCAGCCGCCCGCGCGACTGCATCCGCTACCGCGAACGCAGTTTCGCCGCTTACTCGGAGGCGCGCCAGCCCGGTGCCGCTGCACGCCTGGCGGTGGCCCTGGTCTGGGACTACTTTGCCCTCGGCAGCTTCGCGGTGGGCGCTGGCTGGCTGGCCAAGGCCAGACGGCTCCTGGCCGATCAGCCCGAATGTCGCGAGCATGGCGTGCTTGCCAACACCGTCGCCCATATCGATATTGCTCAGGGAAAGCTCGACTCCGCTCTGGATCAGGCCCGGGCCGCTCTTTCCATCGGCCAGCGCGTCGATGATCAGGATCTCCAGGCTGCGGCGCTGAATACCGAAGGCGCCGTGCTCATCCGGCTCGGGCAGATCGCCGAAGGTATGGCTCGTATCGATGAGAGCATGGCGTCGGCCATCGGCGGGGAGCTGGCACCTTTCACCACGGCGGCCATCTACTGCACCACCATATCCGCGTGTCATCGCATTGGCGACCTGCGTCGCGCCACCGAGTGGACGGATGCTGCTGAGCATTGCGCGCAAAGGCCGGGCATGCAGGATTTTCCCGGAGATTGCAGGGCGCATCGGGTCAGCCTGCTGCGGGTGAACGGCCAGTGGGATGAAGCCGAGGCAGCCGCCGAGCGGGCGGTGTCCGTTACAGGTGCTGAACCGAGTCACGTGGCTACCGTGCATCAGGAAGTAGGCGAGATACGCTTGCATCGGGGTCAGCTGGCCGCGGCCGAGGAAGCGTTTCGTCATGCGGAGGACCTGGGGCGTTCACCGCAGCCGGGCCGCGCGCTGCTCTGTCTGGCGCAGGGGGACATGGATGCTGCTCTGTCGTTTATCACGGGTGCTCTGGCGGATCAGTCCTGGGATCGGCTCGCCCGCGCGCGCCTTTTGCCGGCCCGGGTCGAGATTGCGCTGGCGGCCGGCCGGTCGGCTGATGCCCGCCAGGCCGCCGATGAAATGCTCGATATCGCCGGTACCTACGACACCATTGCGCTGTCGGCGGCGGCCCGGCAGTCGGAGGGTCATGTGCTGGCCGCGGAGGGTGACCCGACCGCGGCGGCGAGCTGTCTGCGTGAAGCGGCCCAGCTGTGGCTGAGCCTGCCTGCGCCTTTCGAGGCCGCCCGGGTCCGCCTGGCGCTGGGCGAAATGCTGCGCGGGGAAGGTCGGTTGGATGAAGCCCAGACCGAAGCACGGGTTGCTCTGGCGGCGTTCGACCGCCTGGGTGCAGCGCCGGACAGCGCGCGCGCGGGCCGGATTCTGGAAGAAATTGGCAACGCCAGGCAGGCACGAAGCAACAGAACCGCCCGCGTTACCCGCACGTTCATGTTTACCGACATCGTAGGCTCAACCGGCCTCCTGGAGGCCATGGGGGATGACGCCTGGGGCAACCTGGTGCGCTGGCACGACCAGGTCCTGCGCGCGCAGTTCGGGGTTCACGGTGGTGAGGAGATCGACCACGCGGGCGACGGCTTTTTCGTGGCCTTCGAGTCTGTGGACGCGGCGCTGGATTGCGCGATTGCCATACAGCACGATCTGACGCGACACCGGCGGGAGCATGGCTTCTCGCCCAGCGTACGTATCGGCATCCACCTGGCGGAAGCCACCAGCGACGCCGAGGGTTATAACGGCATGGGGGTCCATCACGCTGCGCGCATCGGCGCCATGGCCCGGGGCGACGAAATTCTGGTCAGTCAGCAGACCATCGAGGCCGCGCAAAGCCCGCGCGAATGCGGCGAGGCTCGCCGCGTCACGTTGAAGGGCATTACCGAACCCTCGGTCCTGGCGGCGCTGGTCTGGTAGCAGTGCTCGCTCTGCAGGCGCCAGCCCGCGGTTGCCACTATTTTCGCTTCCTGGTTCTGGCGCAGGCCATGAGAACGCTCAGTTGAAGACCGCTGGATCTAAACTGTCGCGCCGGGCGCTGCTGATGTGCGCGCTTGGGGCATACGGCTGCGCGGCCGGCCGACGGATGGCGCCGCCGCTGGCGGATCTTTACCGGGATCTCGATTATCCGGACGACCAGCCGCCCCTGATCGTGATTCCCGGCGCGTTCGGGTCTCAGCTGCGCCGTCGATCCACCGGCGAGGAGATCTGGCCGCGTTCGAATGTTTCCCTGCTGTTCAGCAGCTATCCCAACATCGAGCTCGAGATCGACCCGGAAAACCTCGAGCCTATCGCCGGCGATGTAGAGGCGTTCGAGATTTTTCGCGAAGGCCTCGGGCGGGATTTCTACGGCGCGGTTCTGAACACCCTGGAGAAAATCGGCGGATACACGCGGCGTCGGGTCGGTGACCCTGGTGAGCCAAGTGGCAGAACGTACTATGTTTACCTCTACGATTGGCGGCTGGACAACGTAGCCGCGGTGCAGGGGTTGCACGAGTTGATCGAGCGTGTGGCGGAGGAGCACGGGAACTCAGCGCGGCAGGTGGACGTGCTCGCGCATTCGAACGGCGGACTGCTGGCCCGCTACTACGCCCGCTTCGGCACGGCGGACGTTCTCACGGAGCAGCCCGCACCCGTTGTTGGGAACGGTAGCCATCGCATCCGCCGCCTGCTGCTGGTTGGCACGCCGAATCTCGGCTCCATGCAGCCCGTGCTCTCTCATGTCAGAGGGGAGGAGATCGGTCTGCGTCATATCCCGGCGGACGTCGTTGCCACCTGCCCGGGCGCGCCGCAGCTGATGCCCCACCCCGACCATGTCTGGCTGGTGAATCTGCGTGGAGAGCCCGTTGACCTGGACCTCTACGACATCGACACCTGGCGCGAGCTGAGATGGTCCGTCTTCAGCAGCAGGGCCCGTATGAGAATGATTCGGCGGCGCGGCGGTCGCAAGGCGGCGGATGCCCACCGGCGGGTACTGGCAGACTACCTGGCCCGGCATCTCGTTCGCGGCCGGCGGTTTCAGGAGGCGCTTTCCAGGCCCGCCCGGCAGGACGAGCCGCGCCCTTACCTGTTTGGCGGCGACTGCGCACCGACGGTGGCACGACTGGTGCTCGGCAAGGGTGCCAGCAGCTACTCGGGATATGAGCGTGCCGATCGGATACCCAATCCGCTACCTGGTGTGAACTACCCGGCGCTCATCAACGACCCGGGCGATGGCGTCGTCACCCGGGAATCGCTGATGGGCAGGCCCTCCAGAATGGATCCCGGACAGGCCCCGCTGGAGATCTCCCATTCGGTGTTTCTCTGTGAGGCCCATCAGTCGTTGACCGGTAACCCCAGCTTCCAGGACAACCTGTTGTACACGCTGCTGAGCCTCGAGGAAAATTGACGGGTGCCCGCATCCTGGATGGATGGCCTAGATGGATGGCCTGGATCGATGGCCTGAATAGGGGCTACCGACTCGCGGCGAGCTGCTTGTCGAGCTTCATGCGGGCTTGTTTCAGTCTCGATTCCAACCATTTGAAATGGTTGAAGTTCGTTGGGTCCAGGTTCCACTGATACCGATTGTCGCTACCGGCCTCGAGCGCCATTTCGTACATGGCGATGGCCCGGGGTAAATCCTGTGCGAACCCGTTCTTGCCGTACTCCAGTCGCGAAGCCAGTTCCCGGGTGGCGTAAAAATGATGCTGATTGACGGCGCGCTGCAACTCGCGTCGCGCGGCAGCTGCGTTGATTTCCGCAGGAAACCCCCGTTCGTAAATGTGCACCAGCCGCCAGGAAGCCTCGCCGTGGCCCAGGTCAGCGGCCTTCCGCATGCGGGCCAGCGCTTCCTGACGACGCTTAGCCCCATGCCCCGCCAGCAACTGCAAGGCAAACTGGAAATGAGATTCGGCGTCGGTTCCCTGTTCCAGCTGGTTCAAATCCTCATGATTGAGCAGTTTTCCACCCGCCATCTCGTCGAGTCGGGCGATGTGGTTGAGTTGATTCTTGATATTTTTCAGATGCTTGCCGGCGTCTGGCTGATCATTGCTCTGGTAGTGGGACAGCAGGGCCTCGGTCCAGCGGCGGGCTTCCGGATAATCCACCACAAAACCTTCGCGTCCGTTCATGTAATTGGCTGCAACCCGTTCCATTGCCGAAGGATCTCCCTCTTTCGCCGATCTGAGCAGCCATTGGCGGGCCGCGTCCACATCCTTTTCAAGCCCGCCTGTTCCGGTGCGCAATCCGAGCATCAGCGCTTCACGGACCTCCGGATCCCGTTCGGCCGCCTGCTCCAGCAGTGAGCGGCCGGTGTCGCTGACGCCGGGCCCCGGAAACTGGCTGCCAAGAAAGAGCTTTGCCAGCGCCATCTGAGTTGCAGGATCGCCTGCGTCCAGACCCGCCTGCCAGGCGTCCAGCTCACGAACCCGCGCGGCATATCCGGCGGTCGTCATCTGCCACTTGCGCTCCCTCGGCGTCGGTTCGCCTTCCGCCAGAATCTGGTAGTAGGCGCGGGCTTTGCCTTGATCAATGGGATAGCCCATGCTGCCTCGGGCGTAGTTCTGGGCCAGACGAGCCATTGCAAATCGAGCGCCTTGCTCAGCGGCGCGTTCGAGCCAGGCGTTGCGCTCCGCCAGCAATTCCAGTGATCTGGTTCGATATACCTGCGTGGCAAGCGCTTCGGCCAGCGCAACTTGAGCGGGGGCGTAGCCTCCCTCCGCCGCGGCGCGCAGCCACCGCATTGCCTGGTCCTCAGGGGCTCCCGCTGTTTGCTGCAGGTATTCGTAGAAGCGGTACTGACTGGCCGGATTGCCGGATTCAGCGCCTTTGCGGATCCACTCGAGCCGCTGCTTGCGGTTGGGCGTGTTGTCGATCATCCAGACGATGGCTTCTTCGTGGCCGCCGCGGGCAGCGCGTTCATACCAGTAACGTTGCTCAGCGTTGCTGGACCTGGCAACGCAGACCTGGGCGCTGCTGCTGCCAAGCTCTGCGAAGGGACGACAGATGACCACCGGGAAAGCCGTATAGGCAAGCGCGCAGGCGACGACGCCGGCCGTGGCTGCCAATGCCGGTCTGCGCCGCTGCTCGAGTAACCGGCTCCATCGCGGGGATAGAAACTGGCCCCCGAACAGCAGTACCAGGAGACCGTGCAATGCGATCCAATAGCTCAGTCCTGCGGTGGGCCCGACGAAATCGGTAAGCAGGCTGATGAGATCGATGCTGCTCGAGCTGCTGTGTCCACCGGCGATGTAAATGGGGAAGTAGACGGCCAGCAACAGCGCCAGGACGAGTGCTGCCAGCGCGCTGATCCGCAGACCCTTCCGCAGGCGGCACAATCCTTTTGCCATGAGCCATGCCAGCAGCCAGGCGATCGCGCAGTAGACGAGTGCCGGGAGCCCGACCATCAGGCCCAGCGCGACCCCCTCCATGTCGAAGGTCCACAGGCTCGAGATCAGAAAAACCAGCAGCCCGTCGGTTGGCGCCGTGCCCCCTGCCACCGGCGTAATCC
>CAMYJV010000158.1 GCA_947258805.1 uncultured Gammaproteobacteria bacterium
GAGTCCGATATGCTCGATCTCCTGTATCCCAACACGCTCGGATGCACGGGCGTGGTCACTGTCGTTTGCTTTCGTTTAAATCGTTCGTAGTTTCCCAGCGGCAGGAAAACTCGGGGGTATTGGTGCGGCCCAGCACCACGACACCGGCGTCGAGCAGGTTCTGCACGCAGGGCGAGCTGAGCGACGCCACGTTGTCCTTAAGTGCCGCGCAGCCGTTCACCGTGGCCCAGCCCTCGAGATCGTGGCAACCCTTGATGGTGACGGGCACCCCGTGAAGCGGACCGAGCTTGCTGCCCTTTGCCAACGCCTGGTCGGACCGGTCGGCCGCGGCCAGTGCGGCGTCTGCCCGGATTTCCACAACCGCATTCAGCAGCGGGTTCACCGCGTCGAGCCGCTCCAGGCAGGCCGTCACGGCCTCGCGGGCGCTGAACTCGCGATTGCGGATTCCGCTGGCAACAGCCGTTGCGTCCAGGCGCCAGAGTGCTTCAGGCATCGTTCTCCCCCCCGGCTCCGCGCCGACAGCATAGAGTGTGCCGAGTCTGTCGCCGCGTGCAAGTCGTGCGCGTTGTGGTCCACAATGCAGCGGCATTTTCATCAAGTATGCACGGCGGCAAGACGGCCGGCCTTAACATGACAAGCATTCGCACACGCCTGACGGACCGGTATGCCTTGGCCCACCCCATTGCGTGCGCGGGCATGGCTTTTGTCACACTGTCGCCGCGGTTACCGGTGGCTGTCTGTGAAGCTGGCGCCCTCGGCGCGTTTGCCGCCGGGCCGTTTCCCCCGAAGTTCATTCGCGCCAATCTCACGGCCATTGCGGAGCAGACCAGTGCGCCGCTGAACCTCAACTTCATCACGCCCTTCATCACCGACGAGCACATCGAGCTGGCCGTTGAATTGCAGCCGGCCGTGGTCTCTTTTCACTGGGCGCTGCCCGGTCAGACCTGGATCGACCGGCTGCACGCGGTGGGCGTGGACGTGTGGCACCAGGTAGGCAATGTGACAGACGCGCAGCGCGCCATGGACCTGGGTATCGATGTCATCGTTGCCCAGGGTCTCGAAGCCGGCGGCCACTGCTACGGCAAACTGCCGCTATTCGTGCTGCTGCCCGCGGTGATCGATGCGGTGGCGGACAAGACCCTGGTGCTGGCCGCAGGCGGCATTGCCGACGGCCGGGCCCTGGCCGGTGCGCTGGCGCTGGGCGCCGATGGCGCTGTTGTCGGCACGCGCCTGGTGGCGACACCGGAAGCCGACGTTGCGGACGACTACAAGCAACGCATTGTCACGGCCGGCGCGCAGGACACCGTACTGTCTTCCATGTTTGGGCGTGACATGCCCGACTTCAATCCGATGCGCCTGATTCGCAACGAACTGGTCAACGAGTGGCACGATCGCGTAGACGCCATCGACGCAATGGGCGACCAGGAACAGCCCGTGATCGGCAGCATGCAACTGGGCGGCCAGGTCATGGAGATGCGTCGCTTCTCCAGCCTGTTGCCCGTGGCCGGTGCCACCGGCGACTTCGAACAGATGCCGCTGACGGCCGGCCAGGGCCTGGGCGCGATTCAAGACATACTGCCCGCTGCGCAGGTGATTGAGGACATTGCCACTGAGGCTGCCCGTGCACTGGCACGGATACAAAACGGGTGAGCAAGGCGCAAGAACGCGCGCAGCCGATCCTGGTCGTTGGCGCTACGGGTCGCATCGGCGGTGAACTGATTCGTCTGCTGACCGCCGCCGGCAAACCCGTGCGGGCCCTCGTGAGACCGGGGTCTGCGTCGGCAACACAGTTTCCACAAGGCGTAGAGATCGTACCTGGTGACCTGGACGATCGCGACAGCCTGGGCGCGGCAACAGACCAGATCGCCGCGGCCTTCGTCGCGGTTCGCGACCATCCCGACCAGGTGCAGTGGGAAAGTAACCTGATTGCGAGCCTGGAGACCAGCAACCCGGTGCAACTCGTCAAGGTCTCCGCCTTTGCCGCGAGCCTGGACCCGGCGCCGGGTTACGGACGCATCCACGCGGCAATCGAAGCCAGACTGCGCGAGTCCGGTTTGCCGTGGACCGTGTTGCAACCTTACATGTACATGCAGAACTTCCTGGAGATCGCCGACGCGGTTCGCTACGCCGGGCGCATACTCCTGCCCCTCGGACACAGCCGCGTGGCCTTCATCGATGCGCGCGACGTCGCCCGGGCCGCCGCCAGCATCCTGGGCGAGTCCGGGCACGACGAACAGACCTACGTGCTGACAGGACCGGAATCCCTGCGCTGCGCCGACGTTGCAGAGGCGATGACCGCAGTTCTGGCACGCAAGGTCGGGTACGTGCCCGTGCCGCAGTGGCTGGCCGGCCGGCTGATGCGCCTGTCCGGGGTCACAGACTGGGACATCGAGATGCGCACAGAACTGTTCCAGATGCTGCGACGGAACGGCGAAGCGGACACCAACGATACGCTGGCGCGACTCACGGGTGCCGGCCCCACCCCGCTGCAGGCCTTTCTGCGTGACCACCGCCCGGTCTTCGCGCGATCCCACCGTTGAGCCGGGCGAGCGGGCCATGATCTGCTGGCAGCGAGTTCAGCGAGGGCTCAATGGGTTCACCGGGCCGCGGCAAAATTCTAAGGTTTTTGCCGAAACGGCCTGCTAGGATTAATGATGCCACAAAGCAAAACAACAAGGTACGGAAATCATCTGACCGCACAAAGCTGACTTGCACGGGGGAAAAGCTATGTTCGCAGGTACGAAGCAGCCAGCCGCTGCGAAGGGTCTGAATACATCACCGGCCCGGGGTGTTCGTCTCCCCCGGGTTGCATCACTTCTAGTCGGCACGCTCGCCTGCACCGCGCTGGGCCAGGTGCCAACCGACGCGAAGGCGCAGGGCGCAGATGGCGGCACCCTGGACGACATCCTGGTCACGGCGCGACGGCGGGAAGAAAGCCTGCAGGACACGCCGATCTCCATCACGGCGTTCGAAGGTCAGGATCTTGCACGCCGGCAAATCGACGCGCTGGACGGCATCGACCAATTCACACCGAACCTGGTCATCGATACCGCGACAACTTTTTCTGGCTCGAACGCCACTGCTTCAGTTTTTATCCGTGGTATTGGCCAGGTGGATTTTACGGCCACGACGGAACCGGGTGTTGGCATTTACCTGGACGGCGTTTACATTTCACAAACTATCGGCAGCATTCTCGACCTGGTCGACGTGGAGCGAGTCGAAGTCTTGCGCGGCCCGCAGGGCACGCTCTTCGGCCGCAACACCATCGGCGGGGCGATCAGCGTCACCTCGGTCAAGCCTGATACCGAATCCGTGTATGGCGACGTGAAGCTTACGACGGGCGAGGACAATCGCTTTGATATCAGCGGTTTCGTCAATCTGCCGATCACGGACACCCTGGCGGCCCGGCTGTCCGCCGCGCACTTCGAACGCGACGGCTACATCGAGGCGCCCAACAGCCCCGGCGGTGACGACCTCGGCGACATCGACCAGGACGTCGCCCGCGCGGCGCTGCGCTGGACCCCGACCGAAAGGTTTACCGCGGACTTCACGTACGACTGGTCCCGGTCCCGTGAATCGGGGGCACCGGTGGTCAACTCGACGGTGTACGACGGTGCGAGCCTTGCGTTTATCGGCAATCTCGCCGATCCGCTCAGCCCGGACTACGTGCCGCCGCCCAATCCGCTGCCGGCACCGAGCTTTGTGGACCTGAACAACATCCTGGCCGGTGCGCCCATCTGCACCGAGGGCGGGATCGCGCCCGCGGGGGACTGCGCCGCGCCGAACCCGTTGTTCGGCGGGCCAACGATCACCAGCGCGGATACCCAGCCGCGCGACAGCGGTGCGCAGAACCTGACGCCGCTGGACCAGAAATCGAACACTGACATCTGGGGCGTCAGCCTGACGCTGGAGTACGCCTTCGACTGGGCGACGATCAAGTCCATCACCAGCTATCGCGATGTCGATGCGTTCACCGTGCTAGACAACGACGCCTTGCTGGTCGTGAACAACCAGCTGATCGACGAATTCGACATCGACCAGACCTCGCAGGAAATCCAGCTGACCGGCACGCTGTTCAACGATCGCCTGAACTGGCTGGTGGGTGGCTACTTTTTCAGGGAAGACGGGTTGAACCTGGACCAGGTGCAGTTCACGCCGGTACACATCCTGTCCGGCGCCGAGATCGACAATGAAAGTAACGCGGGCTTCGCGCAGCTGACCTTCGACTTCACCGACAAACTGTCGTTGACGGGCGGCATTCGCTACACGGACGAAACGAAGGAGTTCAAGGTCAGTCCCAAGTGCCGCAAGATTCCCGGCGGACCCGTCACGCGAATCGCCGACGGCTCGGTCGTCACCTGCACGCCCTTGCAGACCGTCATCGATCCGAAATTCCTGAACCAAGGCTTTCTCGAGTTCGTCGGTGCTCCGATCTTTCCTGACGACGCACCGGATCCTGACGCGCGAGTTTGCTGTCTGCCGATCTCTGACGCCGCCGGCAATGTGGTCGGCCTGGTCCGCGGCCTGAACCCGGGCGACGAAGTCCTGCCCAGGGGCAACTCGGACAAGAGTTTTGACGAGTGGACGCCGATGGTCAGCCTCTCCTACAAATGGAACGACGACCTGCTGACCTACGCCAGCTACTCCAAGGGCTTCAAGTCCGGTGGCTGGGTGCAACGGGTGTTCCCGCCGAAGACCGAAGTCCCCTCTTTCGAGCCGGAAACGGCCAAGGTCTACGAGGTTGGTGTCAAGTGGAGCGGCTTCGACCAGCGGCTGCGCGTGAACGGTGCGGCCTTCCACACGGATTACGAAGACCTGCAAATCGAAGTGAACGACGGCATTGCGCCGGTCACCCGTAACGCGGCGGAGGCCGAAATCGACGGCTTTGAGCTGGAGATCACCGCGATACCGATCGACAACCTGCTGGTGCAGGCCGGCGTCGGTTACCTGGACGCGAAGTACACCGACCTCGACCCGTCACAGAACTTCTTCACCGACCTTGTGGCCTTCGACGAAGACTCGAAGCTGGTCAACGCGCCGGACTGGTCAGTCAATATCGGTGGCGAATACACCTTCAACCTGGCGAACGGCTCCAGCATCATCACCCGGGTGGACTACTCGTGGGTAGACGACACCTACAAGGGCGCGCTGAACTTCCCCGAGCTCGAGCAGGAAGCGTACGACCTGTGGGACGCCTACATCACCTGGGTCAGCCCGGGCGACGTCTGGGAGGCCTCGGTGTTCGGCCAGAACCTGGCCGACGAAGACTACATCGTGTCCGGTTTCGCCAACGCGCTGACGCAGGGCAAGTCGCAGGTGAGCATCGGCCGGCCACGGCAGATCGGGGCGAGCCTGCAGTACCGCTTCGGCGGCAAGTAGCCGCCGGAACGACCCGGACTCCGCCCGGAGCGACTGCATGGGATCGCAGAAGTCCGTCAGCCTGAAGCCGGTGCTGGGCGGCCGCGAGCAGGTGCGCGTGTGCCTTGCGCAGATCTCGCCCGCGTATATGGACCGCACGCAGTGCATCGCCCGGGCCGAGATCGCGATTGCAGAAGCCGGTGCGAACGGCGCCGAGCTGATCGTCTTTCCGGAGGTGTGGCTGGCCGGCTACCCCTACTGGACCGAAGGCTGGGACAGCCAGCTCGAACAGTGGGCCGAGGGCCGGCAGTGGTTCTTCGACGCAGCGCTGATGGTGCCGAGCGAAGACACCGAGCGCCTCGGCGCGGCCTTTCGCGC
>CAMYJV010000159.1:0-9467 GCA_947258805.1 uncultured Gammaproteobacteria bacterium
CCACATCCTTCGCCAGGAAGCGGAACAGCTTCACGCGCTGAATCAGCTTGCGCTTGAGCTCGTCATCCTGGAGCTCGCTCGACACGATCTCGCAGTCGGAGACCAGGCCCGACGGCTCGATGGTGAGGCGCAGCACCAGCTTGCCCTGCAGGGTCGGGTCTCGGCGCAGCGCGCGGTTATATAAGGAGTAAATCGCGCCCTTGTTCTGGTCGAAGACCATTTCGATCTCTTCGCGGCTGCGGGCGGCGCGATCGCTGTCGCTGGTGCGTTCGACGTCGGGGCTGCGGGCATCGAGCCCCGCTACGGTGCTGGACACGGTGGTCGTGTCGCGGCCAACCAGGCCCGCGCCACCGGTGTCGCGGCTCATGCTGGCGGTGTTGATGCCGCCGCTGGCCTTGCCGACTTTCGACGTGATCAGCGAGCGTTCTGAACGCGTCGCCTCCCCTGCCGCACCGGCCAGCTGGCGATTGGTCTTCACGGCCGCCACGGCCTGGTTGTCGCGCAGATCGGCCAGGTCATCGGCAAACGGCAGCATGCCGGCTACTTTCTTACGGGCCTCTTCCGTGCGGTCGATCTTCGGTTCCGGCTTGGGTTCGGGCTTCGGCTCGGGCTTTTTCTCTGCCACCTTCTCCGGCTCCGGCTTCACGATTTCCGGCTCGGGCTCGGGTTCCTGGACCACGGGCGGCGGCGGTGGTGGTGGCTTGGGCTTGTCGAGCAGGAGCTTCGCAAAGCGCGGCGGCACTTCGTCGATCTCGTCCTGCGCCAGTTCCGGCACCGGCAGCAGGCTGAACAGGATGGTCAGCAGCACAGCAGCAATGGCGGACTTTTTCAGTAACTCCCGAAGACGCTCGTCCTCGTCGAGGCCGATGTCCCAGGGGAGTGCGTAGGTGCGGTAGTAGGCAATCACGGCAGGCTTATCCTTGCGGTGCGGCGCCAACGGCGGCCTGGCGAACGGGGGCGCGGCGCAGCACGGCCAGCGAGATCTGGCCGTAGTCGGCCTGGGTGCAGGTGGCCATCACGCGTTTCAGCAGCCGGTACGGCAACTCTTTGTCACCCATGATCGTAACTTCGCGGCTGGCGATATCGTCGGCAACCTCCCGGCGCAGCATCTTGGCAGTCTGCTCGCGCAGCGCTTCGGCCAGGGCCGGGATTGTGAGGCTCTTGCTGCCCATAACCTGGGACACCGACGCCACGGGCGTGCCCTGCACCAGGATCTGGTCGCCGGACACCAGCACCACCACGTTTTCACGTGCCTTTTCTTCGGCCACCGATTCCGGCAGCTGAATGTCCTTCGCGTTCGGCAACACCTGCACGTCGGAGGAGTTCACGAGCAGGAAAAACACCAGGATCGTGAATATATCCATCAACGATACGAGGTTCAGGACCACGGATCGCTTGCCCCGCTCGTTGCGTTTTTCCATGCGCTTGGCGCGCTTCGACATCTGCATGGGTCAGCTCCGCTTACGCACCGGTGCATCACCGATGGAGATTTCCGGGAACAGCTCCGCCTGCACCAGCTCGCCGCCCTCTTCTTCTGCTTCGAAGATGCGCACGGCGTCCATCACCTGCACCAGCACGTCGTAGGGCACTTCCGGCTCCAGCAGGATGGTGGCATCCAGCTTGTCGGGGAAGGTGGCCTTCACGCGCTTCAGGTACTCGGTCAGGCCCGGGTAGTCGTAGCCTTCTTCCTGGCTCGGCAGGCGCGTCAGCAGGCCGCCGTTACGCTCACCGATCTCGATGCGGTCGTCGCGCACGATCACTTCCAGCTGCATGGTCAACGGCTCGTCGTCCGCGAGCTGCTCCCCGGAGGAGGGCAGGTTCAGCTCGAGGATCGCCAGCCGCGAGAACACAGCGGTAATCAGCAGGAACGGCACCAGGATCACCATCAGGTTCATGAACGCGGTGATGTTCAGCTCCGCCGCATCGTGCTGGCGGTGTTTGCGCCAGCTGCTTCTCATGCGGCTTGCGCCTGGTGACGCCGTTCTTCAACGGCATTCAGGAACTTCACCGCCACCATCTCGAGGCTGTCGACGATCTGCGTGGTCTTACTCTGCAGCACCGTGTGCACCAGCAGCAGCGGGATTGCGACCATCAGGCCAAAGGCCGTGGTGTTCATCGCCACCGAGATGCTAGCCGACAGCATGTCGGCCTTCTCCGCCGGGTTTGCAGCCGCCACGGCCGTAAACGCGTTGATCAGGCCGATAATGGTGCCCAGCAGGCCCAGCAGCGTGGCGACGTTGGCAAACGTGGCCAGGTAGTGGGTGCGCTTCTCCAGCCGCGGCATCACTTCCATCAGGCTCTCTTCCATCGCTTTTTCGATGTCGTCGCGCCGGGCGGAATTCTTGGTGCGGTGCAGACCGTAGGTCAGGATCGTGGCAATGGCCGTCTTCGACTTCGACGTGACATTCACTGCTTCATTGAACTTGCCGGCCTGGATGAAGGGCGTGATCTTTTTCCAGATCATGCGGTTGCCCATGGCCGTCTTGCTGAGAAAAAACCAGCGCTCGGCGGCAATGGCCAGGCCAATGGCCAGCACCACCACGATCGGGACCATGAAGACCCCGCCCTGCTGGAAGAAACTCACAATACTCGAATAGATTTCCATCTCTCCTCCTCCAAAAAAAGATCGGCTCAGCCGGCCGTGGCCATGAGGCCCGGCAGACTAATTTCCAGCCTCTCCGTACAGTTGATCGAAATAGCGAATTTGTCTGCGGAATACTTCACGGTCTACGGGTGCCAGCACCTCGTCCACAAGGCTGTTCACCGGTTTGCCAACCAGGTCACCCAATTCCGGGTCCTTCCACGGAACGATGTAGAGCACCTTCGGCAGCTCCTGGTTGCCGCGAATGGCCGTGGCGTCCAGCTGCAGCCGGTCGGCGCTGCCGGCAGGCCCGCGTGTCGCGGCAACCCGGGGCATCGGCTCCGGATCGAGTTCGGCTCGCGGCATGATTTCGGCCTCCGCATCCGGAGGCGACATAACATCCGGTGCGGGTGTCGTCGCGTCAGCCGGTGCGGCGGCCGCCACAGAAGGTTGGGCCGGGACATCCGTGTCCTTAAGCGCCGTCTCCGCGGCACCGGCCCAAAGAGCAAAACCGGCCAGCACGGCGCCAGCCAAAAGCCTGCGCTGCCAGCTAATCATCAGGAACCCTCCGCCTGGGCGGTCTTCGCGGGCTCACCGATGCGCCGGCGCAGGTCCGCAATCCACTTGTCTACCGGCGCTTCTTCACCGCTGTCGCTCAGCGCCACGTAGCGCTCGTAGTGCTGCACGGCGGTGGCCGGTTGCTGCTGGTACAGGTCGTACAACACGCCCAGGTTGTAGTGCGCCAGCGCGTAATCGGGATTCTCGGTCAGCGCCTTTAGGTACGCACTCTCGGCTTCGTCGAAGCGGCCCTGGCGGCGCAGCAGGATGCCCAGCTGGTTCCAGGCCGGCGCGCACTGGTCGCAAATAACCACCGCATTGGCCAGGAGGTTGATGCCCGCCTCGGTGTTACCGGCGCGCGATTCGAGAATCGCGAGGTTCACCAGCGGCCCCGCGTAGTCCGGGTAGTCTGCTGCGAGTTCGCGAAACACGCCGGCCGCTTGTGCATCCTGGCCCGCGTCCATGTAGCCCAGCGCACGCGCGTAGCGGTCCATCGCGTCGGCCGGAAACACCGGT
Organism: uncultured Gammaproteobacteria bacterium; assembly: GCA_947258805.1. The sequence goes on from CAMYJV010000159.1 coordinate 3,656, forward strand.
GCGGCCGTGGCATCGGCGTCTGCCACCTGCACTGGCTTACTGCCGGCACAACCGCCGAGGCCAACCGTCGCTGCGAGCAGCGCGAGGGCGATGAGCCTGGCCCGTTGGCCTGCCTTGTATTCAGTCCAGTTGCGCAACAATGGTCTCACTCCTCTCCGGCTTGGCGTAACGCGCCGGCACCAGTTCGGCCAGCCGCTCGAAGCTCAGTCGCACCCACTGGTCGTAAATGCCGGTGGCGGGACGCTCAGAACTCATCAGCTCCTGGCTGAGGCGGAAATACAGGTCGGCGATTTCGTAGGTGGCCGCGGTCACCACTTCGTCCACGCCGTAATCGGCGGCACTGCCGAAGGCCTGGAGGGCCCGTTCCATGCGCTCTTTCTTGATCTTGATGCTGTCTTTCAGCGGCAGGGTAAGCGGCAAGCCATTGAACGCATCGCGGAACGGCATGGCCCGCTCCAGGCTCGCGCGGGCGGCCAGGGTCATGGTGCGCGAGTTGCGCGCCGCGCCGGCCTGGGCGTCTGCCACGATGATGGAATCGAGCCAGCGCCAGCGGTCCTGCACGTCACCCGCGTCGCCGGCGAGGTCGGCCAGGCGCTGGCGGGCCTCGATGGATTCCGCCAACGGGGCCGGGAAGCGTTCGACGATGGCCGCATACACGCGCCGTTCGTCCGCCGGGCGCTCCGCCTCGGCATACAGCTCGGCGGACTCCCACAGCGCCTCGCGCTGCGCTTCCGGTTCCACACTGGCCATGAATGCCACGCGTTCAAACTCGGCTGCGGCCGCACCGGCCTCGCCGGCCTCCCGCCGCGTGACGGCCAGCTTCTGTGTCACCTCGTCGCCGAACTCGTGATTCGGGAAATTCGTGCGGAAGCGTTCGAGCACCGGTGCTGCTTCCTGCCAGCGCTCGGCGGCAATCAGCATGGCGCCCGCGTCGTAGACCGCGGTGGGCACGATGTCGGAGTTCGGGACCACGTCGCCCACGCGCATGAACTGCGCCACGGCGCCGTCCACGTCGCCGGCATCGCGCGCCTGCTCGCCCTGGCGGTAGATGGACGCGGCCACGCGCGCCTCGATTTCCGCGCCGTCTTCCGGTTTCTCCAGCGGCAGCATCGACAGGCGCAGGTAGGCCTGCTCGGCCTCCGCATAGCGGGCCAGGTCGAACTGCGAGTGCGCGATCACGCGCCACGCAGTGCGCTCCAGTTCCATGCTGGCCGGCGGCTGCATCGTCACGACCAGGCCGGCCACGTTGATCGCGCGGTCCAGTTCACCCGCGGCGAAGAGTTCTTCCGCCACCTTGGTGCGCACCGGTGCGGCTTCCGGGTGGGCCGGGAAGTTCTCGGCAAAGCGTAACGACTCTTCCACGGTGCGTGCCTGCCACGTAATCAGCAGGTCGCCTTCCAGCTGGTCGGCGTGTAGCCTGGCGCTCAATACCGCCGCATACGCGGCGTCGGCTGCCTGTTCGTGGGGCCCGTAGGCGTACGCGGCGTCCAGAAACTGGTCCGTGGCCTCGCCGTAGCGGCCCAGCTCGTCGTAGATTTCCGCCAGCAGGAAGCTGCGCTGCGCCGAGTCGGGATCTTCCGGGAAATAATCCAGGTAGCGGCGATACCAGCCCGCGGCCCGCTCGTAAGCCTCTACACTCCCCTCTTCCTGGGCCAGCGCGTGGTCGTAACCGGCGAGATCGCTCAGGTGTTCCTTGATGTGCGTGACCACCACCGGGAAGTCGGCGCGGTCGCGGCCGGGCCAGAAGGCCGTGTCGAAGCCGTACAGCCGCACATAGTCGCGCTTGCTCTCCAGCACCAGGCTCGGGAAGCGGCCCAGCGTGTACGCGTCGATCACGCGTTGCTGCAGCACCGGGCCCGTGATGTGCGTCGGCGCGCGGCCGACAAAGGCGGCGTAGGTTTCGGCCGCGTCGTTGTAGCGCTCCTTGTCCAGGTACAGGTCACCCAGGCTCGCGTACAGCAGGTTCGCGTAGTTCATGTCGCCGCGACGATCGAGCAGATCGTCGAGGGTGTCGGCGCCATCCATGTAAGTAAAACTGATGGCCAGCACGCGAAAGGTGTCGTCTACCAGCTCGCGCTCGGGCCGCGACATGGCCTCCATCGCGGCCGCCGGGTCTTCCGTGCCGGCCAGGCGCAGATCCAGCAGGCCCAGGAACGAATCGAGACTTTCGTCGTGCAGGCCGAGCTTGAAGAAGGACCAGCCGTTCTTGTACAGCGACTGCTCGTAGAAGCGGGAGGTATCGCCGACGGCAATTACCGCCGCATAGGCCAGCTCGGCTTCGCGATAACGCTTGGCCACAAACAGGATCTCGCCGCGGCGAAACTCGGCCTCGTCGAAGAAGCGGCTGTCTCGATGGTCGGCGATCATCTGCTCGAGGGCCGCCAGCGCGCCGTCGTTGTCGCCGGTGAACTCTTTCGCACGCGCCAGCTGGTACAGAATCGCATCGCGCAACGGGCTGTCCGGGTTGCGTTCCAGCAGCTGTTCGTAGAGGCCCACTGCGTCAGCCAGGAACTGGTCTTCGATCTGGCCGGCCGCATCGGAATTCTCGGCCGCCTCTACGCTCAGGTCGGCGAGCCGGCGCATGGCCTCCAGCTGCATCTCGGGTTCGCCTTCGGCCAGTTCGAGAAAGGCCCGGTACTGCTGGCGCGCGAGCAGCGCGCTGTCGGTCACCGTCGGCTCCTTGCGCAGGTCGAGCTTGCGGCCTTTCAGGTCCGCAATGGTGCCTTTCGGGCGCGGTGGCTCCTCGTCGTTGCCGCCAAAGGGCCAAAGCCCGCCGCTAAGAACCAGCCCGGCTGCCAGCGCCACGAGCTTCACCGGTCGTCACTCCCGCGATCGGCCACCGTGCCGTTGGCGCGGTCGTAGATCGTGGCGAGCGCGAAGCGGGCCTGGATGCGATAGGTGGCCAGACGTTCTTTCTGGGCTTCCAGTTCCCGCACCGCGAACAGTTGCAGCGCGGTTTCCTGCCCGCCGAGGGCGGACATCACGCTGCCCTGCACGGCCGCAAGGCGAGGACTCAGGGCCGCGATGCGTTCGCGATAGGCGTCGAGTTCGGTCGGGATGCTGTCGCGGGCGGCGTACACGTCGGCCGCCCGACGATCCGCTTCCGCCAGCGCGTCATCCAGGGCCACGATTTCACGCCGCTGCTGCCACAGGCGCAGGCGATACTCGCGGTCGAGCTTCCACTGCAGCAGGCCTTTCAGCACGCGCTGCTTGTCGCGGGCTTCGGCTGCCCGAGGATCGGACCAGGCAGGACTCCGCTCCACTTCGGTCAGCAGGTCCCACTGCTGGCGTTCCGTGGCGTCGGCCAGGCCGGCGATGTCGCGCGTCGCCGCGATCTCGTTCACTCGCGCCATCATTGCGTCGCGCTGGGCGTGCATGGCCTCGAGGTCTACATCGGTCAGGCGCGCCTCGATGGGCGGCATGCGTTTGGCATAGGCCACCGCCCGCGTGTCGACCATGTCTTTGAAGGCCGACATCTTTTCCTTCCAGTCTTCCAGGTGGTTGTACAGGGCCAGCAGGTCGCGGTAGTTGCGCAGCCCGTCCTGGAAAGTGTGATCGGCAACCAGGTGATACAGGTAACGGGCATCCTCTGTGCTCGGCACCGCGTTCAGCTGCCAGTACCAGCGTCCGATTTCCGGGTCGTCTGCGTCCAGCAAGGCCGGCACCAGCTCGCCGCTGCGGGCGCGCGCAATGGCGTTATCCAGGCGACCCACTTCCGCATCGAAGGCGCCCAGCGCTGCCAGGTACGCGTCGACCGCCGAGCCGTGGGCGTCGAGACTGCCGTACGCAAAGGGCACCGCCAGCAGCGACTCCTGAACCGCGCTGTCGAGCAGGTCGCGGTCGCGCAGTTCCAGCCACGGCACCAGCGCGCGGCGGTACTCTGCCTGCAGCGCGTCGGCCCAACCGACGCCGAGCAAGGCCTTGTTCGAGAAGGGCCCGAGCACCCGCACGCGTTCCAGGGCCTCGCGAGCGGTCGCCGGGTCGCCAGCCTGCAGCCACGCGTAGCCGAGGGCGAGGTTCGCCTTGTCGCGCAGGCTCTCCAGTTCGGGTGTTGGCGCCGACATCTTGCCGACGCGAGTCAATGCGCGGGAGCCGGCCTCGAGATCTTCGCTGCGCACCTGCGCCACACCGAGGTTGTAGCGGGCGTAGGCGGTCCAGTCGTCCGGCCCTTTCCAGCGGTCGAGCACTTCGGCCGCCTCGTCGTAGCGGCCCTGGCCCATCAGGCTTTGCGCGAGCATCAACGGGTATTCGTCGGCCAGGTTGGGTGGCAGCTTGCCGCCCACCTGGCGCAGGGCCGCTTCGGCCTCGGCAAAATGCGCGCGCTGGTAACGAACCTTGCCGAGATAGAACCAGGCGCGGTCACGGATGGCACGCTCGTCCACCTGCTGCAGGAGTTCGTTGAATATCCGGCCCGCGTCGCGGTGCTGCCCATATTCCAGGTATAGGCCACCCAGCAGCAACTCGGCGTCTACCTCGTGATTGCTGACCCGGCCCTGGGCCTGGGCCGCCATCAGGTGTGTCAGGGCCGTGAACGCGTCGCGCTGGTAGAAGTGAAACAGGACCTCGCCGTAGTACGGGTCGCGCACTTCCAGGCCGTCGGGCTTCCGTGCCCAGCCTGGTGCCGCAAAGAGCAACAGGGCCGCGGCCAAAATAGCCGCGGCCCGTGCCCGTCGGTCACCCCAGGGAAGTCGCATCCGCTACTCCCACTCCCTCACAAAAAACTCTGGCTGCTGCTTGATCTCCCGGTCGGTGATCTGCAGTTCCACAAACTTCGCGCCAATGTCCTTGTTGAAACTCATCGACGCGCCGCGCTTGTACTCACGTCCCTGGGGACCGAGCCCGGTAAATACCGCCACCAGCTCATGCTCGCCGGTCTTCACGTTGCCAAGGAACAGCTGGTGCACGCCGCCGCGATGCAGGGCCTCCACCTCGCGCTTCGTGTACAGGTAGTTGCCGACTTTCTTGCCGTCGAGCTTCAGCTGCACCGAGTCCAGGTCGAAGAACTCGCCGATGTCCATGGACACGAACACCGCAACCTGGGTGTTGGCCGGAAACAGCAGCTCTTCCTCCAGCAGGAACAGCTCGCGGTTCAGGTTCAGCACTTCGGCCTTCAGGTCCTGCACTTCCTCGTCGAGAACCGGTGCGGCGTCGTCCGGCGCGGGTGCGACCGTTTCTGCGCCCAGGGGCAGCGCGAGCATTAGCAGCGCGGCGCACCAGCCGGCGATGCGATAGTGAGTCGAGGGTTGCTTCTTGCACATGGTCATCAGCCTTGGTCAGTGAGCGGGCCGAAATCGGCCAGTAGTGATTCCAGTTCAGCGGTATAAATCTGCGTGTCCTTGCCGCGATAACCCTCGTGCACATGGCGCACCTGGCCGGCCGGGTCGATGAGCACGGTCAGCGGCATCTTGCCGGGGTCGTAGAGCTTCGCGACGCGCTTCTTCTCGTCCACCAGCACAGGGAAATCCAGCTGCATGTCCCGCGCCATCTCTTCTACGCGATGCCGGTGCTTGTCGATGCTGACGCTCAGCACCTTCAGGCCCTGGGCCCCGTACTGCTCCTGGATCGCATCCAGCTTCAGCAACTGGTCACGGCAGTCGCCGCAACGCAGGGCCCAGAACGTGAGAATCACCACGCTGCCCTGGTATTCACTGAGACGCTGGTTGCTGCCGTCGAGACTCTTCAGGACGAAATCGGGGGCCGCCTCGCCTTCCAGGCTGCGACCGGCGGTTGCCGGCCACGCAAGGAACAGGCACAACAGCAGGGCCGCGAATGCCCCGCCACGCGCAACACGTTTTGTCGCCTGGCTGCCGTC
>CAMYJV010000159.1:9499-10199 GCA_947258805.1 uncultured Gammaproteobacteria bacterium
CACCGGTCCGCACGCCGGGCGCGCGGGTATTGGAAAAGGCAGAGCCATGGAGCAGGAACACGATGCTTTACCGGGAGTCAGCCTGCATCGGCAACCCCGCTGTCATCGACTGCAAAAAACAGCCAGTAGACCGGTAGCTTTGCGTCCCCGCCTTTCGATGGGTTTGCCCGTTCCAGGCGGGCCCGAGGCCCACCTTCGAAAGCAATCTTCGCAGTCTGGTTACCGCTTTCCTGTGATCGCAGTCACGGATCATCAGGCCCTTAAGTCAACTGAATCGCGAGTTTCGGAAACGCGTTCGGGGCTTATGTTTAACGGTGGTTCGGGGTGGTTTTTTGGTGCGTTTTGGGCCTTGGAAACAGGCGATTTTTTTTGATGTTGGGAGGCGGGGAACTGGCCGATAGAACGTTGGCAACAGGGCCGCTTTCCTGGGGATGCTTTTTCCCAGCGCGGCCCTTTGCGATTGTTGGCGGGTTGGATATGCGGGGTCTGCTGATGCCGGGGCTAAGAGTCGCGGCATTGGACTGCGAAAGTATTTGTCATGAGCCGTTGACGTTGGTGGACTGCCGTCGCGGTGGGGCGATGTCTCTTCCGGGCTAAACCTCACCCGGACATCCATGTCCGGGTTCGGATCGGCCCTCCGTCGCTCCCGCCATCCATGGCTCCGCTCCTCCGGGACGACGCCCGGAAGAGACATCGCCCC
>CAMYJV010000160.1:0-624 GCA_947258805.1 uncultured Gammaproteobacteria bacterium
GACAAGGAATTCGATGGCCGTGTAGCGACGCCGCGGAGGTCGAGCTGATCGGGCCGCGATAGCGGCGCGAGCAGGCGCGGCCGACAAGGGCAGGCCGGAGGGCCGGAGCGAGGCCATGAATTCCTTGTCCCGAGCCCTGCTGTCCGATTACTCAACAGCCGCCTCCGCAATCAGCCCAGATTCATCCCTGGCGCCACCCACACCAGGGGCCGGCATCGTCGCCAGAATCAGCGCCGAGAGCAGATTCAGCAGCGCCACCACGACCAGCGCGCCGTGATAGCTGCCGGACAGATCGTGATAGTAAGACACCAGCAGCGGCGCCCCCGCGCCCAGCAGCAGGGTCAGGGACATGCCCACGCTGCGCACGGCGCCCAGGTACCGGCGGCCGAAGAAAAGACCCCAGATCACTTCCTGCAGCGGCATCATCCCGCCCCAGCCGATGCCCAGCAGCAGATACGCGGCGTAGATCCAGGGCAGTGCCTGGCTGGATACGGCTGCCACCACGCCCAGCAGCGCGAGGCCGGTGATGGCGCCGCCCATAGCAGCCAGCGGCTTGGGGCGCGAGCGATCGATGAAGTAACCCCACAGCGGCTTGGTTACCATAGCCAGCATCGAAGCGAGCAG
>CAMYJV010000160.1:699-1837 GCA_947258805.1 uncultured Gammaproteobacteria bacterium
TGAGATAGGGAACCGTCTGCAGCAGCAGCACCACGATGTTGATGGAGACCAGGCCGAACGCCAGCACCAGCAGATAAAAAGCCGGCGTGCGCAGCGCCTGACTTCGCGTCATGGATCGGGCGTAGTCATCCGCCGCCCGCTGCGCCAGGCCGTCATTCACCTGCTGCTGGCTCCTGCCGTCCGGGTGCCAGCCGTAATCCTCCGGCGATCGGCGCATGACCAGCGCGGCCGGAAAAACCAGGGCCGCCAGGCAGGCGGCAAGGGCCAGCCAGGCGTGGCGCCAGCCCAGAATGTCGATAAACCAGGTAGCGCCAGGCATCAGCAGGATGCCGGCAAAAGACACGCCCATCGCCGCCCAGGCCACCGCCTGGCCGCGCTTCTCCACGAACCACTTGGCCATGGTCACGTTCACCACCAGATTGCCGACCATGGCACACCCCACCGTCAGCGCGATGCCGTTCAGCAGCACCCATTGCCACAGCGTTTGCACCTGACTGTGGGCGGCGAGCACCAGGGTCAGAACCGTGGCGCCAATCAGCATCAACGGCCGCGCGCCCAGTCGATCCACATAGCTGCCGATGACGAAGCCGGCCACCCCCATAACAACCTGACCAACGGACCGGGATATGGTGAACTCGGCTCGCGTCCAGCCCAGGTCGTCGATCATCGGCAGCATGAACGGGCCGAGAAGATAGCTGAACACGCCGAAGCCGACAAACTGGGCGAAAAACGCGGCCAATACCATCCAGTAGCCGTAATAAATACGCGGTGTTTCCAGGGTAGACCCCGACTCAGCAGCAGGTGCCCATTACAGCACAGGTGCGGACCTGCCGGCATTGGGGCATAGTCCGTGGCAAAGCGGAGCCCGTCGATGATCACCGTTTTCACTGCCCGATCCATCATCACCATGAACCCGTCTCTGCCGCGGGCTACCGCCGTTGCCGTGCGCGAAGACCGCATCGTCGAGGTGGGCTCGCTGGCATCCATGGCGCCCTGGCTCGCCGCTTACGAGCACCGGATTGACGACAGCTTTGCCGGGCAGGTCATCACGCCCGGCTTCATCGACCCGCACCTGCACCCCACCATGGCCGCCGTGCTGCTGCCCATGGAGTTCATCACCGCCATGGAATGGAAGCTG
>CAMYJV010000160.1:1875-7464 GCA_947258805.1 uncultured Gammaproteobacteria bacterium
AGAGGCGGGCAACCGCAAGCAGATCGACTACCGCAACGGCCATTTCTTCGAGAACGGTCTGGGCTACGCCATCAGCCGGTTGAACCCGTACATCCTTGCCCCCGAGCGTTACGCCCACGGGCTGGAACGGCTGCGTCAGGTGGCTCACTTCGGCGGCCACACCACAATCGGCGACCTCGCCACCGGCATTTTCAACTTCGATTCCGAGTGGGAAGCCACCGAGCGGATTCTCGACACGGACGAAACCCCGTTCCGAATCGAGCTGGTGCCCCACGCCGCGCGCCTGCTGGAAGGCGGGCGCAGCCACGCGGACGTGCTGGCGTTCATCCAGGACCTGCCGGCGCGCAACACTCACCGCCTGCGCTTCTCGGATCACGTGAAGCTGTTTGCCGACGGCGCCTTCTTCTCTCAACTGGCGCAGCTGGGACCACCCGGCTACATCGACGGGCATCAGGGCGAGTGGATCATGGCCCCGCATCAGCTGGAAGAGGCAATGCGCACGTACTGGCACGCCGGCCTGAAGATTCACCTGCACGTGACCGGCGATCTCGGGTTGGAGCTGGGCCTGGAGCTGCTGGAAAAGATGCAGTGGGAACGCCCCCGCTTCAATCACGGCTTCACCTTCGAGCACTTCGGTTTTTCCACCCCGGAACAGGTCGCCCGGGTAAAGGCCCTGGGCGCTCAGGTATCCGCCAACGTCTACTACCTCTACGAGCTGTCCCACATCTACGCGCAGCAGGGCATCGGTCACGAGCGGGCGAGCCAGATGGCCCGGCTCAACAGCTGTTTTACCCATGGCATCAACACCACCCTGCATTCCGACTTCACCATGGCACCCGCCGAGCCGCTGAACAGCGCCTGGGTGGCCGTCAACCGAGTCAACTGCGAAGGCGAGGTGATGTGCGCCGAGGAGCGCATCACCCCGGCTCAGGCGCTGGCGGCCATCACCCTCAACGCCGCCGGCGTCCTGGGTAGAGCCGACGATCTCGGCAGCATCCGGGCGGGCAAGAAGGCGGACTTCACCGTGCTGGCGGAAGACCCGCTGACCATCGATCCGATGGGGCTGAAAGACATACCCATCATCGCCACCGTGTTCGAGGGCAAAGTCTTCCCCATCGATCCGGATCGAAGCAACGCATGAGCACGCCGTTGATCGTGCTGGGTGGCTACCTGGGCGCGGGGAAAACCACCGTCCTGAACCGCCTGCTGAACACCGCGGAACGCGCCCGAATCGGCGTGCTGGTGAACGATTTCGGCGCCATCAACATCGATGCGGATCTGATCCGCAACCGCAGCGGCACCACGCTGCAGCTGGCCAACGGCTGCGTGTGCTGCAGCATCGCCGGCGACCTAGGGGTCGCGCTGGAAAGCTTGCGCGCGTTGCAGATGGAGCAGGTCATCATCGAGGCCAGCGGCGTTGCGCAGCCGGCAAAGATTGCCGACTACGGCCACTCCGCGCCAGGCTATCGACTCGGCAGGGTGCTGACGGTGGTGGATGGGCAGGGATTGTCGAAGCTGCGGCGCGACCGCTACGTGGGCACCCTTGTCGAAACCCAGATGCAGCAGGCCGACCTGCTGCTGGTGACAAAGCTCGACCTGCTCGACGCGACCACCGGCGCAGCCGTTCTGGAATCGTTGCCGAGACCCGCGATCCGGGCCACGCCGGGTGAGGCGGTTGAGGAACTGCTGCTGGATCCCGGGGGCGGGTCTGCGTTCAAAAGCACTGCGGTCGCGAGACAGCCCGCGACGGCAACCCATCCGGCGTTCGACTCCCTCAGCGTCGACGAGCCCGAGGCTCTGCAGCGCGACGCCGTCGAGCGCCTGCTGAACGAGGTTTCTGACAGCGGCTTGCGGCTCAAGGGCTGGTTCACCGACGAGCGGGGGGATCGCTGGCTGGTACAGATGGTGCGGGACCGTTGGCACCTGGAACCCGATACCCGGAAGAATCCTGGGTCAGGCTGCCGGCTGGTGATTATCGGAGTAGCGGGCAGCGTGGACCTCGAACAAGTGCGCGCCCGGCTTTTAGCCGGCCGGATGCTGAGCCGGCCGGCTAAAAGCCGGGCGATCCCTCTGTTCAAGTGAGTTCTCACGGGGGGCGGCGCGAACGTCCGCGCTGACCCTCAGTCCCAGTCTTCACTCATTGTCGGTAAGCGCGCGAACCACCTCATCGACGACAGCGTCGGCCTTCTGCCGCATCTCATCGTCAGTGGCGTCCTGAATGGGATGGGCCACGAATACCCTTCGCGCACCGTCCATGCCAAGCGCCTTGGCCTGAGTTTCCGCCGCGTCCTCGAACTCGATGGAAGCGATGGATACCGCCGGCTTGCCCTGAATCTCGAACCATACCGTGTCATGCAAACTGCACGTGGTACAGGATCCTCAGTCAGCAAGGCCTTCGATGATGAAATCGTTTTCCTGGCGGATCTGCTGGCGCAGTTCGTCAGGTGCCGGCTTGGTGAAGGTGGGCTTGGCGTAGCGATTCACCGTTATCCCGGGCAGCCGGTCTTTCAGCAGCGCCTCCAGCCTATCCAGCAGCACGTTGCCTCGCGGTTTGGATATGTCCAACAGCGCGACGGTACCGGTTACCTGGCCGCTGCGGGGCGAGATCTGCCGCGCGACGGGAACCCGCTCGTCTGTCGGATCCATAATGGTCGTCATCAGGATGCCTCCTCTATTTTCAACGAGACCGGCTGCGAGCCGATCTCCCCTGTCGCCCAGCCGTGGAAGGCGCCGGAAAACTTTCCGGCATCCGACCCGGCCACCACGATCTGAATGTCTTCGTCCGTTCTGAATTTCGGCAACCGCCGGTCCAGCTGCTCGGTGGTCATCTTGTCTGCCACCGCCTTCTTGAAGCCCACCGCCGATACCTCGCTCTCAACCAGATCCCGGATGGGCCGCGCGGTCACTTCCTGAATCCGCTGCCGCAGATCCTGCTTGGTATAACCGTCCCGGGTCAGGGTATCGATGTGCTCCGGGCAAACGACCATCAGCACGTTGGTGGCGTAGTGCGATCGCGGGTTGAACGCGGCTTCCAGGCACAGGCCCAGGCTGCCGGCCAGCTGGGCCGCGCTGCGTGAATCCTGGTCCACCATCTGCACCGGGCCGCTGGTCATCGCGTACACAGTTACCACGGAGTCTTCGGGCTCGAAGCCACGCTCAACGTGCAGCGGCGTCCACGGGTTGCGCTCCTCCCACTCCGCAAAACACATGGTGAACTTCATGGGGTTGCCCAGGGTCGAGCGCTCGGTACCGCCGGGTTTGGCGCCGCCGATGTTGCGCACCGCGAGGCGCACCGCGCGCCCGATGGTGGCGTTGGCCCGACTCCCCTGCCCCAGGGCGCCAAGCTTCATGTTCATTCCCAACCGCTCGCGGATGGGGCCGTTGACCACCATCACCGGGCTCGCGCCCATGGTGGTGGCCATCACGCCGTGGATGTTGAACGCGTCCGTGCAGATGGCTTCGATGGCGGTGAGAATCACCGGCAGATACTCGGGCTTGCAGCCCGCCATCACCGCATTGATGGCCACCTTCTCTACCGTCGCCTCGCCCATGTTGGGCGGAATCGCGGCCAACACTTCCTGAGGATCCCGCCGGGTTCCGGACAGCATGCGCATCACCCGTTCCGGAGACGGCGGCACCACCGGCAGGCCATCGGTAAAGCCCTGATCGAACATGAACTCGAACTCGTCGTCCTGAGTCGCAATCTCGATTCGACGCGCGCGCAGGGGGCTGTTCTCCGCCTCTGCCTGCAGCCGCTCGCTGATCAACGGATCGACGGACAGCGAGCCGCAACCGGGACGCCACGCGGGCAGCGCATCCCAGGCCAGGCTCGGCGCATCCAGATCGAGCTGCTCCGCCAGTTGCTGCGCCAGCGCCTGCCATTCGTCGCGCACAAAGCCCACCAGGGTCTGGGTGAGGCTGCCGGCAGCGTCGGTGAGAAACAGCGTCGGCACAGTGTCGATGTCAAACGCGAACGACACCTTCAGGCGCGAATCGTCCAGCACCGGAAAACTCATCGCGTGATTCTCCTGCAGCAGGCGATTGCCTTCCAGCGTCTGGCCTGCAACAAAGAAATCCACGACGCCGCCGAAGGACTGATACAGCGCCTCGAGCACCGGCATCACCTCGTTGCAGGTGGGGCAATCCTCCTTGACGAAGCAGATGATGCTGCGCCGGCTGCCGGTGAAGCTGTGGTCTTCGCCCGCATCGTCCGTGAGCAGAAATTCTGGTAATGCGGTCAACTCTTCCTCCCCCAGTTTCTAGGCGCAACTTAGCGCATCGGAACAGGCGCCGCCAGCTCAAAGAATAAGCCGCCAGCTCAAAGAATGAGCCGGCAGCCCGACAGCTCAGCCGCCATCCAGCGCTTTCAGCATGCGCTTCAGGGCGAAGTGGCGATAGCTGTCGAGAATCAGCGCTTCGGCTTCCTCCTGGATCACGCCGTCCTCCGCATCCAGCGATATCCAGCCGTTGCTGCCGGTGTACGCCGGCAACCGATAGCGGGAATCAAAAGTCAGCGTCCCCTGCCGCTCCGCGCCCACCCAGCAGTGCAGCTCCAGCCGCCCCTGATGGCGGTGCAACACGCAGAAGGTCTTCTTGCCCGCCTTCCAGCAGGGCGAGCCAAACTGTCGGCCTTCGCTGGCCTCGGGCAGAGACAGGCAGTACGACCGCACCGCAGCCACGGTTTCGCGAAGGTGCGCGGCCGACAGCGGGTCGAGGACCTCGGGGTCCACCGCTTCCGTTGGCGCCGCGATGCTGGGCGTCGGGCCGAGCGCTTCGGCCAGCTTGGCAGGCGCTGCGTTTGCATAGGCTTCTCTCACCAGCGAGGCGATGCGCCCCCAGTCGAGGCCACGATCCAGATGCACGCCGAGCCAGCCTCGCGGCCCCACATAGGGCGGCACAAAGAAATGCTCCGGATCCGTATCGACGTAGAGCTCCTGGGCGCCCGGCGGCGCGTTGAGCCAGAGGGCAATGCGCCCGTCACCGTGGTGATTGACCGCGTGGGTAGCGAAGACCTTCTTTTTGACCCGGAAGTCCTGCATGCCGTGGGCAGTTTTCTCCTCGGTTTCCGGAAGCCACAGACAGGCTTCGCGCACCGCGTCTTCTATGGTTCGTCCCATGGCACTCTCCTTTACCTCGAGTTTACGCGCCGAAAACATTTGGTGTAACTTAACCATTCATTTTCACGGAGCCCAGCCATGCTGCTGAATTCCCTGACCGTCAGCCGGGACGCTTTCGAAGCGGGAACCGGCTGGCAGCTGAAGCCGGAAGGCGCCTGCAAAGGCGACGTCTGCATACCGCTGAACCCCGTCCCGGCGGAAACCGTGGACGTGGCAACGGTTGCAGACCAGATGGGGTTGCCCCTGGTGGAAGAGAAGACCCACCAGATGTGGGCACTGGGCCCCGAGTCGATCGGCGGCCGCGCGCTTACCACCGCCGAGGCTCCCGATATGTGCCTGCCGGATCTCGACGGCAACGCCTTTCACCTTTCGAGCCTGAAGGGCAAGAAGGTCCTCGTCTTCTTCTGGGCCCCCTACTGAGGCTGCTCACAGGACCTGCCCGTGTGGCAGGCACTGCGCGAAGAGCTGGCTC
>CAMYJV010000160.1:7529-11559 GCA_947258805.1 uncultured Gammaproteobacteria bacterium
GGCGTCATCAACATTCCGAGCAGCGTCTGGATCGACGAGCAAGGCGTTATCGTGCGGCCCGCGGAAACCGCGCCCGCGCCGCCCACCGATGCGGCACCGGCAATGGAGATTCCCGACGAGCTGCCACCGCGGCTGGTCGAGATGATGGGCGAAGCCATGAAAATCCAGGCCGACCCTGAGTCCTACCATGCCGCCCTGCGCGACTGGGTGGAAAAAGGCGATGCCAGCCCGTTCGCCCTGTCGCCGCAAGAGGTCATCGCCCGCTCCCGGCCGCGGGACGCGGATGTTGCTCGCGGTCACGCGCACTTCGAGCTGGCAACGGAGCTGGAATCCCGGGGCGATCACCAGGCGGCCATCGGCCATTTCCGCGAGGCGCACCGCCTGGTGCCCGACAGCTGGACCTTCCGCCGCCAGGCGTGGTCCCTGGAGCAGTACATCGACGGTCCCCTCGCCCGCTTCTGGCAGGGCCCGTCACCCGAAGATCCGGAAAGCTGGCCCTATGAAGGAGACTGGGTGAAGGACATCAAGGAAGTGGGGGCAGAGAACTATAACGACCGCTGGACGCCTTGATCACGGGTTTAGCCAGTTGGGGGTTTTTGCCTGCCAGGGCGTCGGTGGGCAGTGGATTGCTGCGTCCCGCTCGGGCCCTCCGGGCTAGGTGGTGAGAGGTAGCGCTTTGGGGTCCAAGATCGGCAATTATTACTTTAGTAATATCCTATAAGCATCTGATATATAAACATATTAATTGCTTTAAGGTCATCTCTGTTTATTCGGAATTTCTGTTCTAGCTCCCCGGCAGTCGTGGGACTATCTGGAAGTTTGAGCGCTTACGGCTGTGGGTTGTGTCCCTACCGGACCGGATCTATTTCCTGCTTATGTCTGCGATCTGCGCATCCATCAGGTAGCCAGAGAGGAGTAGTAATGGGGCTGCAAGATCGAGATTACATGAAGGAAAGGCCGCGTCTTGCTGTTTCGGCTGCTTGCCAAGGCAATAGTAAACTCGCTCTCGGCCTGATCTCTGGCAAACGCTCCCGGTGACAGAGTACCTCGGTCAAGCAGCCGCCGGAAGGTTTCAACGCGCCGCCGTTCACTTTAAGAATACCTTCCAAATATCTGATATAAATACAAAATATTTGATTTTAGGGCCACTCTCACCGACCCTAAAACTAGCCGCAGGCAAAACCCATCAACCTTGGAAGAATGCACCGGCGCGGCGGTGAAGCCGGGATTTCCGGTCCGTGAAGCGAGGCCGAGGCGGCCCGCTTGACCCGAAGGGGCAATGGGGCCAACGAGGCTAGCGCGGAGCGCCCGAGCGAGGACAGAAAACCCGGCTTCACCGACGCCTGTATTCAGGCGGAATCCCGTCTATGCCGCATCACACCAAGCGCGATGAGTCCCGCGCCAAGCATGCCGAAGGTGGCAGGTTCGGGGACGGTTGCCCACGTAACGTTCTGGTCAACTAGGACGCCGATCTTTACGAAACCGGTGGGATCGTTCTCGAACACGATCGTCGCGTCAACCGAAGAGGCCTCGGGGTGGAATTGCGAAGCGAATATCGGGCCGCCCCGTCCGCGGTCCGAATCCGTGGGGTTGGGAAAGCCCAGGCTATCGCCAACCAGCAGCGCGAATTCCGTCGCCAGGGCTCCGTTGCCATACCACGGCTCCTTGGTAAGTCGGGACGAAAGCTCATCGAAGCGGCCCATGACCAGAGTCACATTCCAATCACCCCGAACGCTTGGGTCTACGTTGCCCTCATAGGTAACCATCACTGCGTGCGCCTCAAAAGAAAGCGCGATTAGCACAACGAAAAGCAGTCGCCTCATATCAACTCCCCCATGCAGAGTCTCCTGATCCTGGGCTGACGCCTCTTCGTGTCTGATACACGAGGTTTCGTCTTTTCACTAACCAGGTAGAAATCTCGCTAAGAAATCCTGCTATTTGTCACTGCAAGCGTATGTGGGCAAGGTGTAAGCGAACAGCACCTTGTAGCCAGGGGGAAACTCTTCTCATGATCAAGCCCTCATTCCGGGATACGAGATGAAAGAAGGCGGACGCCCCACCGACGGGAAGAACCGGCCGTTGGTATCTTTCCTGATACACGGGATTATCGTGATCATCGGCTTCGCCGTGTTGGGCGGAATGGTCGTTTACTGGGTCACATAGGTGCTTGCGCCCGGCCGGAAGCACCTGTCTCAATCGCCGCTCCGGGATTACCACAGGAAGGTTTTAAGGCGCCGCTTCTCACTTTAAGAATACCTTCCAACTGACTGATAAAAATAGAAATTATTAGTTTTCAGGGTCACCCTTGCACACCAGAAAACCAGCAACTGGCGAAAACCAATGAACTCGGATGAGTGCATCAGCGCGGCGGCGAAGGCGGGATTTCAAGTCCGTGAAGCGAGGCCGAGGAAGGAGCATTGACCCGCAGGGGCAAGGGGACGACTGAGGGCAGCGCGGAGCGCCCGAGCGAGGACTGAAACGCCCGCCTTCGCCCCCGCGCCCGGCACACATACTATGAAGCATCCATGCGCTTCGCCCGCCGCGCCCGCCACAGCCGAACCCAGGCCACCTCACCGAGGGGCTCGGGGCGCTTCACCCGCAGGCTGTCCTGCCACTCCCGGGCGAAATCCCGTTGCAGCGAGAAGTTGATCGCGGCCGTGATCGCCATGGCGAGCAGCGTGCCGAGGCTGGCCAGCGCCATGTCACGATGACCGTCCCATTCGTCACCCTGAGTACCCAGATAGTGCACGCCCAGATCGCCGCCAAATCTCACCGCCGCCCACCACTCGATCAGCTCGTAACACATGGACGCCGCCATCATCATGACCAGCGGGAAAAAGTAGCCCCAGAATCCACGAGCCCCTGCTACGCGGACGAAAAGCTCCCGGAGCGGATAGGCCAGCAGCGCGCCAAACAGGAAATGCACGAAGCGGTCGTAGTGGTTGCGCTGCCAACCCAGGGATTCGTTTAAAGAGCTGCCGGTCAGCTGCGTGGCCCACTGGTCGTAAGGCACCAGCGAATAGGTATAGTGCGCGCCGATGGCGTGCAGACACAGGAAGATGAAAATCAGCGTGTAAGAGACCCGCGACAGCGTCAGCCGACGGTAGGTCAAGGCCAGCAGGGGCACCGCGATGGCGAAGAGCACGTTCTCCAGCACCCAGGTCGGCCGGTCAACGGGCGAAATCCCAAGCGCGCCCCAGAACACCAGGAGCAGCACGCACAGGGTCAGCGTGTATCGGAGATTACGCTGGAGGGGCATGGTTGGCGCAGGGGCCTAAGCGTCGAGAAGCAACGATCATGCAAGCATCCTAATCGATCTGGCCTCAATCGTTGCGAAAGTGCCGGCAGCCCTGCAGACAGATGACCTTTCGGCTTGGGCTGGCGGCCTGAATCTCCCATAATCTGCGGCCAACGACAACGCCCTAGTTCAACCAGTGAGGAGTTGACCCCATGACCACCGCCATAGAGAAGGCTGAAGAAATTCTGTCTGCCCGCATCGGCCAGCCTAACGAGCCCACGGACTGGTTCGAGATGACCCAGGAGCGCATCAACCAGTTTGCCGAAGCGACGCTGGACCACCAGTGGATTCACGTCGATCCGGAGCGCGCCAAGGCGGGCCCTTTCGGCGCGCCCATCGCCCACGGCCAGCTCACCATGTCCATCATGAGCTTTCTGCCCGGCGGCGCAGGCGTGGGCCTGCCGGCGGTGGACGGGATGAAGCTCGGCATCAACTACGGCTGGAACAAGGTCCGATTCCCCTCGCCCGTGCCGGTCGGCGCAAAGATCCGTACCAGCGGCATGATCAAGAGCGTCGAGACCAAGGGCGACATGCTGGAAGTCGTCAACGAGCTGACCCTGGAAATTGAGGGCCAGGCCAAGCCCGCGTGCGTCGCCGAGAGCGTGCTGCGGCTGGTTTTCTAGCCGTCAGCGTTACCGTAACAGCGGGTCAATCCAGATATTCGGGATCGCGGCCCTCGGGAAACGGCTGCGCCATGTCCAGAATCGGGCTGTCCCCGGGCTTGAGGTTCTG
>CAMYJV010000161.1 GCA_947258805.1 uncultured Gammaproteobacteria bacterium
TGATCCGTGGAAATACTTCCCGATCTGCAAGACCCATCCCGACTACCATCTTGCAGGCAACAAGGGGTCCGGCGTCGCGATTGACGATTGTGCGGTGTTCTTTGATGAACAGGCCATGCACTGCACCACGCTGCAGTTCAAGTCCTACATCAACGCTGAAGAGAATCCATCGAGCATCTTTAACGTGCAGCAAATGCGGAAGAAGGGGCGCTAGCGCCTGAGGTTCTGCAAGTCTGAAGATAGGACCGTCGGCCTAGTGCCGGCGGTTTTTTTTGGCGACTTTCTGTCTTCAGAATGTCCCCCGTGCAGTCACCACCTGCGCCAGCGGGCGGGCCGGGGTTTCTGCTCGTAACGTAAGAGTCGGCTTGCCAATCACGATTACCGAAGGTGCGGCGCTCTCAACCCACTTTGGCCACAGGGCTCGCCTGGCAGTCGACTGGCAAGCCGGCAGTGCAGGGCAGATACCCCGGCCCGCCCGCGACATAGCAGGCACCGGTCTGAACAAGCCACTCTTATCTCAACGCAGCCCGCAGCGTCTTCGCGAGGCGTGCCAGGCTCTCCAGGTTGTGGGCCGGCAGGAAGTGGTCCAGGTGGGGCAGGGCGGTGAGCATGCCGCGCGTCAGCGGTTCGTAGTCGATATTGCCCAGCAGCGGGTTCAGCCAGACGATCTTGTGCGCGCGGCGCCGGAGGTGCGCAATCTCGTCGCGCATCAGCTGCGCGTCACCGCGGTCCCAGCCGTCGCTGAGAAGTACTACCACGGTGTCGGACGTCAGCATGTCGCGGGCGTAGCGGTCGTTGAAATCTCTGAGACAACCGCCGATGTCCGTGCCGCTGCCCCAGTCGCCGGCGCGGCGGGCCACTTCGCGCAGCGATGAAGTCACAGTGCGAGCGGACAGCAGATCCGTGATGACCGTCATTCGCGTGGCGAAGACCGCGACCTCGGTGTCCGGCAGTTCGCGGCGCAACGCGTAGATGAACCCCAGCAGGAAGCGCGAATAGCGCTCCATGGAGCCGGACACATCGCACAGAAGCATCAGCCGGCTTTTCTTTATCTGCCGCTGGCGGAATTTCAGCTCCGTCAGTTCGCTCCCGCGCGCGGCCGAGCGGCGCAGCATGCGGCGAAAGTCCAGCAGCCGGCCGCGGCGGCTGGCGCGATGCCGGCGGCTGCGCAGCGTGGCGAATTCTGCGACGAACTGGCGGATCAGGCGCCGGGCCTTTTCGATGTCGGCATCCGTGAGGGTTGCCAAGTCTTTCCGCCGCAGAATTTCTTCGGTGCCGTAGCTTGCCTGGTGGTCTTCCTTCTCGGACCCAGGCTGCTCGTCTGGTTGTTGTTCAGGGGCCTGCTGGGCTTCCTGGCCCTGAACCTCGCTGTCGTCTTCGTCTGCGAAGCGGTTACGCGGTCGCCGCTGGCCGAGCCAGTACTCGCGAAACACCTCGTCGAAACGCGCGAGGTCTTCCTTGCGATGCATCAGGGTGGTGCGCGCGGCGGCCTGGAAGTCTGTCGCGTTAGCAATGTCGATCTGTTGCAGGCCCGCGCAGAAATCGATGGCGCCCGCAGGATCCGCCGGCAGGCCCGCGGCCCGCAGCGCTTCCATGAAGCCCAGCGCGTGGTTAAAGAGTGTGGTCCGGCCCTGCGTCACGGGCCTTAGCGCGTCGTCGGCGACTCGGCGAAGGCCTGCGCGTCGCGGGCTTCCGCCACGAGTTTTTCCAGCCCGGCCGTTTGCAGTTTCTCGATGTCACCCTTGTACTTCAGGATGCAGCCCAGCGTTGCATCCAGCGTATCCGCATCGAGTTCGCTGGTCCCGAGCGCGAGCAGTGCGCCGGCCCAGTCGATGGTCTCGGCGATGCCGGGACGCTTGTACAGGTCTTCACTGCGCACGCGCTGCATGAAAAAGGCCAGCTGCGAGGCCAGAGCGGCCTCGATACCTGGCAGGCGCGCGGCGACGATCTCGATTTCCTTCTGCACGTCCGGGTAATCGATCCAGTGATACAGGCAGCGACGCTTCAGTGCATCGTGCAGTTCCCGGGTGCGGTTGGAGGTCAGCACCACAACTGGTACCCGGTTCGCCGCGATGGTGCCGATTTCCGGAATGCTGACCTGGAAGTCCGACAGCACTTCCAGCAGGAAGGCCTCGAACTCCTCGTCCGAACGGTCGATTTCGTCGATCAGCAGCACCGGCGGTCTGTTGCCCTGGTGCCGGATGGCCTTCAGCAGTGGCCGTTCGAGCAGGTAATCCTCGCCGAAAATGTCCGCGCCGATGCGGTCCTTGTCGATGCCGCGGGCCTCCTGCAGCCGGACCTCGAGCATCTGCCGCGGGTAGTTCCATTCGTACAGGGCCGTGTGCATGTCCAGGCCCTCGTAGCACTGCAGCCGGATGAGTTCCGTCTCGAGCAGGTCGGCCAGTACCTTCGCGAGCTCGGTCTTGCCGACCCCGGGTTCACCCTCGAGAAAGATGGGTTTGCCCAGGCGCAGGGCCAGGAACACGGTGGTTGCCAGCGCGCGATCGGGGATGTAGCGACGCTCGGTCAGCGCCGCTTCTACCTGGTCGATGCTGGTGAATTCCTTGGGGCTCATGAGGTTATTGTAACTGGAGCGTCGTTGTTGGCGTGGCGCTGGTTCTTGGTGACGACCCTGTCGCGGCTAAAGCCGCTCCTGCAGAACCCGAAGACTTGCTCCACATCCAGGTGTCAATTTCTGGTGATTCCGGACCTTTTGGTGGTCTTGCCGGGCATTGGGAGGCAACGGAATGTGTGGTGACGCAACAGCTGTGACCAGCTTCCGAGGAATGTCTATGACAAAGAATGCTAATATTTGCCATCAATATGGAGGCGATCCATCGATGGCAACCCTGAACATTTCTATGCCTGACGCGATGCGTGAATGGATCGATGCGCAGGTCCAGGGTGGAGAGTACGCGAATGCGAGTGACTACATCCGGGATCTGATCCGTCACGATCAGCGCGAGCGCGACGCGGTGCGATTGGCGCTGATCGATGGCGAGAAGAGCGGCCGCAGCGGTCGTTCGGTGCCCGAGATTGCTCGGCAGACGAAACGCCGAATGAAGCGTGGCTAAGTATGCGCTAAGCCGCGCGGCAGATATTGATCTGACAGAAATCTACACCTTTACCCACAACGAGTTCGGTGAACAGCAGGCAGATCTCTATTTCAGCTCGATCGATGATTGTTTGACCCGATTGGCGGTAAACCCGCGGTTGGGTCGCGACGTGAGCTTTGTGCGCAAGGGTTACCGGCGATTCGTGCACCGACGCCACTCGATCTACTACCAATCAACGAGTGACGGGATCCTGGTCGTTCGGGTGCTGGGCCCGGGCATGCTTGCGGAGCGATCTGCTTTCTAAGAATAGGGTGTCAGACACCAACCAGGTTCAATTGCCAGGTGGGAGCGGCTTTAGCCGCGACAGCGTTGGTGCAAACCTCAATCGCGGCTAAAGCCGCTCCTACCGGGGAAGCTAAAGCCGCTCCCACCGGTTTTTCAAAGGTTCCAGGCAGGGCTCCGCTGTCTAGAGTTCCCCCAGCGCGGCCAGCACCTTCTCCGGCGTCATCGGCAGGTCCTTCAACCGCGCGCCGGTGGCGTTGTAGATCGCGTTCGCGATGGCGGGTGCCGGCACCACCACGCAGGCCTCCGACATGGACTTCGCACCGAAGGGGCCGGTGGGTTCGTTCGACTCCACGAAGATGCTCTCGATCTTTGTCGGCATTTCCACCGCGGTCGGAATCTTGTAATCGAGGAAGCAACCCGTCAGGCAAGTGCCCGAGTCCGGGTCGAACTGGATCTCTTCCATCAGCGCGTAGCCGATGCCCTGCTGGAAGCCGCCTTCCACCTGCCCTTCGGCACCCTGCGGGTTGATGACCCGGCCGAGATCGTGCGAATACACCACGCGCTCTACCTTCACTTCGCCGGTCTCTGTGTCCACTTCCACTTCCACGAAGCCCGCGGCCACCGGGCTGGGGTTGGACGGCGGCGCCATGCTGGACGTGCCCATGATCGTGCCCTTTTCCTCGATCGTGGTGGGCGCCGGGCCCTGGTCCGTGAACTGGATGAAGGGTGACTCTGCGCGTTTCGCCACATCGGCCACTGACACAGCCGTGTCAGGCGAGCCTTTCACGCGCACGATACCGTCGACAACCTCGAGGTCTTCCGGGCTCGCCTCCATCATGATGCCGGCCACCTCGAGCAGCCGTGTCTTCGCCGCGCCAGCCGCCGCTTTGATCGCGAGGCCTGAACCGTAGGTAATGCGGCTGGCGTGTGTCGGCGCATCGAAGGGCACCGTCGTGGTGTCCGAAGTCTGCACCATGCGCATCGCGTCCATCGGCAGGCCGAGTTCCTCGGCAGCGATCTGCAGCAGCGTGGTGATCTGGCCGGAGCCGATGTCCACCGACGCGGTGGCGACGTCGGCCGTGCCGTCCACATTCAGTTTTATGATCGCGCCGGAGTGCTCGTAGATATCCGGGAAGCCCACGCAGCCACTGACCCAGAACGGGAACAGGGCCATGCCGATGCCGCGCTTTTTCGTGCCGTCGCCGTTCGCGCCGGGCGGGTGACGCTGGGAAAGCCCGATGGCCGCGGCGCCGCGATCCAGCACTTCTTCCAGCGCGTAGGAGTCGATGGTCAGCCCGGGAACGAGGGGGTGCGCGCCGCCCAGCTGGCGCGCGTTCTTCTTGCGAAACTCGATCGGGTCCAGGCCCAGGGTGTCGCAGATTTCGTCGTTCAGCGACTCGAAGGCAAAGCAGGCCTGCGGTGCGCCGTAGCCGCGGTAACCGCCGCCGATCATGTTGTTGGTGTAAACCGACTGGCCTTCCCACTTGGCGTTGTCGCAGGCGTAGCTCGACAGGAACGCGAAGCCGTGCACATTAATCACTTCGGCGCCGTGCGTGGCATGTGCGCCGGCGTCGAGGATGCTGCGGCCATAGCGGGCGGTGAAGGTACCGTCTTTCTTGACCCCCGCCTTCAGGTAGACCTTGATCGGGTTGCGCGTGGTCGTGATGAAATCCTCGTAACGGGTGTGCTCCATGCGCACGGGACGGCCCGCTTTCTTGCTGAGCAGCGCGGCCACGGGCTCGATGTAGCTCATGTCCAGCTTGCCGCCGAAGCCGCCACCGATGTAGGGCGGCTTGATCACGCGGACCTTGCCTTCCGGTATCTCCAGGGCGAAGGCCAGCTTCTCGCGCAGCCCGAACAGGTGCTGCATGGACGAGTTGATCGTGTAGCCGCCCGTGCCGTCGTACTCGGCCACGCAAACCCGCGGTTCCAGGTAGCAGGTGTGGGCACGCTGGGTGGTGTAGGTGCCCTCGAAGATGTGGTCGGCTGCGGCAAAGCCGGCCTCGATGTCGCCGAACTCCATCACCGGCGCCACCGCGATGTTGTTGTCGGCGCCGTCGTGCAACTGGGGCGCGCCGGGTTGCATCGCTTCTTCGGGATCGAATACCGCGGGCAGTTCCTCGTACTCCACCTCGATCAGTTCCAGTGCCTGGTCAACGATGTCGGCCGTGGTCGCCGCTACGGCTGCCACCGGCTGCCCCGCGAAGCGCACGTGATCGCTCATGATGACCTTGTCCAGGGCATCGGGCCGGGGCACGCTCTTGCCGATTACGCTCATGGTCGTTCTCCGATTGATGCCGGCCTAGAGCCGCTCGGCGGCCAGCTTGATCGCGTCGACGATCTTGGTATAGCCGGTGCAACGGCACAGGTTGCCGGCAATTGCGTGCCGGATGGTGTCTTCGTCCGGATTGGTCGTGGTCTCGAGCAACTGCTTCGCCGCCATCAGGATGCCGCTGGTGCAGTAGCCGCACTGCACGGCCCCGGCGTCGATGAAGGCCTGCTGCAATGGGTGCAGGTCATCGGGCCGACCGATGCCTTCAACCGTGGTGATCTCTTTGCCCTGGGCGCCCACCGCATAGGTCATGCACGAGTACACGACCTTGCCATCAACGTGCACCGAGCAGCAGCCGCAGCTGCCGGCATCGCAGCCCTTCTTCGGGCCCACGAGCCCCAAGTCACCGCGCAGCACGTTCAGCAGGCTCGCCTCCGGGGTCACGGCGACCTCAAAGCTTTCACCGTTTACATTCAGCTCGATCAGCTTCTTCATGGCTTGTGTCTCCGGGTCAGCCCAGGCGTTCCAGGGCCGTTGCCAGGCAGCGGCGGGTATAGACTTTCGCGATGTGTGCGCGGTAATCGGCCGACGCGCGGTGATCGTCCACCGGCTCGATGTCGTTCACGACTGCTTCGCTCGCCGCCGCGAAGCTGGCGGCTTCAGCCGGCGACCCGTTCAGCACCGCCTCGGCACTTACGGCCCGCGCGTAGCTTTCACCGATGCTGCCGCCGACGTAGATGCGCGTATCCGCGCAGTTACCCGACGAGTCTACGGTCAGCCGCACGGCCAGGTTCACGATCGCGAGGTCGTTCGCGTTGGTCTCGAGCTTCAGGAACGCACTGGCCGTATTTGCCGCGGCCGCGGGCAGCACTACCTCGGTGATGAGTTCGTCACCGGCCAGCACGTTTTCGAACAAGCCGGTGAAAAAACCGCCCAGGGCGACTTCGCGCGCGCCCTGACCGCCGTCGATGCGCAAGCTGGCATCCAGTGCTGACAGTGCGCAGGGCAGGTCGTACAGCGGGGCGGATGCGGCGATGCAGCCGCCAATGGTGCCGACGTTGATGATCTGCGCGGGTGGGTAGGTCAGCGCATCGAGAATCGCGGCGTACTGCGGCGCCGATGCAAGGGTCTCGTTTGCCTGGATCGCCCCGAAATTGGTCGTCGCGCCGACTACCAGCGTGCCGCCTTCCGAGCGAATGCCGGCGAGCCCGAGTTGGCCGATGTCGATGAGCGCTTCGATCTCGCCGAGCACGCCACGCACCTCAAGGCCATGCACAAAGGTCCCGCCGGCGACGAGCATCGCGCTCTCGCCGAATTTCCCGAGCAGATCGACAGCTTCCTGCCGGGTGCCGGGCACGAAATAGTCCTGAATATTGGGCAGCGCCATGATTTCCCCCGAGTTCAGCAAGGCGTTTTGGGACCGGCGCGGCTGTGCCGGCCCATTTTCTGGCCGCGTCCTGACCAGAATCCTAGCACTTCACCGGCAGGGCGCCGGCACTTGAATTGTCCGATCCGGCAGACCTGTTGGCGAATCGGCCGCCGCTGCGTCAGGCCACCCGGTTCACATCCGTGTCGCGGAAGAAGTTGGCCCAGATGAACCAGAAAACGTCGCTTTTCAGCGTCTCGACCCGGCTCAGCCGGGCGCCGTCGGCGGTCTTGCCCATGATACTGACGGCCGCCACCGGCGCACCGGTGTCGTTGTAAAAGGCGCCGATTGCATCCCAGCGCTCGTCGTAGGCCAGCACTACGTCGCGGCCGCCCACCTGCACGTTGATCACGCCCCCCTGGGCGCGGATGAAGTCCGCCGTGTAGGCCACGTAGTCAGCGCCGACGTTCAGGCCGTAGATCAGCGACTTGCGCGGCAGGCGTTCGTCGAACTCCTCGATGGTCGGGAAGGCCGGGTCGTCACCGACCCACTGCAGGCTCACGCCGTTGTACATCATCACGTGGCGGGTCAGGCGGTCCCAGGCGGCAACCAGCGGTTTCTCCGAAAAGCTCGGGATCTCGTTCACGAACACCCGGCCGTCGGGGTACAGCGCCTCGAAGCTGGCCAGCGGCATCCGTACGGTTGGCCACTCTTTCATCATGCCGCGCTCCGGCTGGCCTTCCATCGTGCCGTAGATCTGCTGTATCGGTTCACCGGTGTTGTGGTCGAACAGCACCAGGTTGTTCTCGAGCTGCGTCATCACGCTGAGTTCCAGCGGCTGGTCGTCGATCACCGGGCTGTAGGCGATGCCCATGTTCGTGAGCCCACAGTAGGTCATGATGACCTCTTCACCGTCGACGGGTGCACCCGTTGCCACATGGGGCTGCAGCAGGAAATAGTCGCTGTAGGCTATGGCGCCATCATCGGTTTCGAGAATCAGCATGCTGATCTCGTCCACGCTGTCGTATTCCTGCCAGCCGTAGCGCGCCCACTCGAAGGTGCGCTCAAAGTAGGGCCGGGCCTCGCTCACAGGGACGAACTTCGCCGTGTACTGTTGCGAACGGAACATCAGGTGCGGATTGATGTAGCCGCTGTAGAACAAGAAGAGTGAGAGGCCCGTGAGGCCGACGATGAGCCCTGTTGCAGCGACCCTGCGGTCGCTGAACCAGGCGACCCATGCACCCGCGAGCGCACCGAGGCCGGCAATCGCGAGCCATTCGCGGTTGTACCAGACGCCCATCGTGAACTCGCGGCTGGACTGGATCAGCCACTGGCTGATGTCCGCCAGGTCCTTGAAGATGATGAAATTCACGATCAGCGAGACCAGTATCAGGCCCCAAAAAATTGTTCGCTGCACGGCGATTCTCCGCAATACATAACCCCGGCCAACACGTGGGCCGTTGTCATGGTCATAGGCTGCTATGCGAACGCCGTGGCGGTGTTGTCTTCCGGCGCAGACTTGTTATCCGTTTGCGCGGCCGTGCTTCAGGGCGCAAGTCTGGTCGTTTTCACGGCCCATCTGAGCTAAATTGACTCCCGCACGCGTGTTGCAACCTTGCCAGGATATAAAGGCCGTCAGTTCATGGCTAATAACAATGACCCGTAATCTGTTGTCGTTCGTCTCGCCG
>CAMYJV010000162.1 GCA_947258805.1 uncultured Gammaproteobacteria bacterium
CCTGGTGGCTCACAGGGGAGATACGTCGCTGGCGTTCGAAACTATATTGGCGCAGACGCCGGTCGCTCAGAGGGGAGATACGTTGGCGTCGGCCGAAGCCACCATGGCCCATCTTGGGCCTTGGTGGCGAGGATGGTGGAGCGAGGGAGGATCGAACTCCCGACCTCGGCATTGCGAACGCCGCGCTCTCCCATCTGAGCTACCGCCCCACAAGGCCGGCGATTCTAGGAGAAATCGGGGTCGGGCACCACTTTCAGCGAAAGGTAACTGACACCAGCTTCTTTACTGTGGGAGCGGCTTCTTTCTCTAACTGTGGGAGCGGCTTCAGCCGCGACAGGGGTCGGCTGCAGCGCGGCGGCTTCGGTGCCCACAGTCGCGGCTGAAGCCGCTCCTACAAGGGAAACTTGTTGGGACAGGGGCCGGTGGCCGAAAAATCCTACCCCGCCAGCTCGCAGCGGCCGTGGTTCAGCACCACCACGTCGCGTTCAGCGGCCCGGACCCGGAACGACACCACGTTGGCCTGCTGCCACATCTCGGTCACCAGCGTGTCGCCGGGATAGGCGGGCGCCGAAAAGCGGCCGGCCATGGACCGCATCAGGGTGACGTCATATTCGCAAATCGTGACCAGGATGGCCCGGCAGGCAATGCCCCAGGTGCAGAGCCCGTGGAGCAACGGCGCGTCGAAACCCGCGGCTCGCGCGGCGCTGGGATCGGCGTGCAGCGGGTTGCGGTCACCGCTCAGCCGGTAGAGCAGCGCCTGGTCGGACCGGGTCGCCAGGGGACATGCCAGGTCCGGTGGACGAGATGGTAGCGGATGCGCTGCAGGCCCGCCTTCGTCGCTAGCGCCGAAACCGCCGTCACCTCGCGCGAGGATCGTGCGCTGCACGGTGAACATCGCTTCGCCGCGGGCGTCACGCGCATCGGTCTCGTAATCAATGATTGCGCCGCGCTCCGCACCCAGATCTCGCAGCCCCGACACGCGGCTGTCGAGGGTCAGGGCACCGACTTCCGGCAGCGGACGATGAATCAGCAGGTGTTCGCCGGCGTGCAGGATGCGCGCGTAGTCCCAACCGCAATCCTCCAGCAGCCGGGTGTTCGCCAGCACGTTGGCGAAACTGGGCATCACCTGCAAACCCGCCCCTTCATAGACGAAGGGTCGTCCCGCGTCGGGCAGCGGCGCTTCGGCCATGCCGACGGCCAGTGCGTAGAGCAGCACGTCCCGGTCGTCCCAGGCCGCGCGCTCGCCGCGGACCCGAAGGCCGAGCAGGTTGTTCGGATCCAGGGGCATCAGAAGAGCGCCCGAGGCAGCCGCGTTGAACAAGTCGTTGCCCTGGGAACATTCATCGCGAGGATGGCTGGCAACTGGTCAGAGCACAGCCAGAGCACAGCGCCTGACCCTTGCCGGCGGTTGCGCGTGGCGCGTGAGCAGCCGTTACGGCTCCGGCACCGCGGTGGCGGTCTTGTAGGCCGGGCGCCCGGCCAGCTTGTCGAACCACGCCGTCAGGTTCGGGCAATCGTCCGGAAACACCCGGAACAACTTGGCCAGGAAGAACGGGTAGCCCACCACGATGTCTGCCGCGGTGAATTCGTCGCCCACCAGGAAGGCGTGCTTGCCCAGCTCCTCGTCCAGCACGGTAGCGTAGTGATGCAGCTGCCGCTTGCCGCGCGCCAGGGACCGCGGGTCGCGCTCTTCTTCGGGCAGGTGATAGGAGTGCTGGATGATGCTGGCCATGGGCCCCATCAGCGTGGACTCGCCGAAGTGCAGCCACTGAAGGAACACGCCGTAGTCGGGCGATTGGCTGTCCGGTTCCAGGGCGCCGTCACCGTAGTGGAGCAGCAGGTACTGGATGATCGCTACAGACTCGAACAGGGTCGTCGCGCCGTCTACCAGCACCGGCACCTTGCCGAACGGGCTTAGCTCCAGGTAATCCACCGACTGCAGCGCCTTCGGGTCGAAGGGCATGGTCTCGAGCTGGTAGTCGAGCCCCAATTCTTCCAGGAGCCAGAGCACGCGGACCGAGCGGGTGCGGGCGACGTGGTACAGCTTCATGGTGCCGCCCTACTCTTCGGGCGCGACGGTCAGCCGCATGCCGTCGAGGTCGTCGCGCATGATGATCTGGCAGGACAGTCGCGAACTGCCGTCTTCGAAACACTCGGTGCCCTCGAGCAGCTCGAGTTCATCGTCCTGGCGTGCCTCCAGTTTTGCGAACCACTCCGATTCCACTAACACGTGGCAGGTGGCGCAGGAGCACATGCCGCCGCAGAGCGCCTCGATGCCGCCGTCGATCTCGTCGCGCAGCGGTTCCATCAACGACACGCCGATCGGCACCTCAACTTCGTTTTCACCACCGTTGCGGTCGGTGACGTAAATTTTTGCCATGAATCCAGCTCGCAGGCCGCTCCAGAAGGGCGCGGACTATAGCATAGAGGCCGCCGCTCGCTGACCGTGGAAAGCCCTGATGCCGGCCGCCGGCCCCCGTCAATGCGTGCCGGTGCCCACGTCCCGGGGCGACTCGAAATAGTCGCTGGTCTCGGCGAGTTCGCGGACCTCTTCCATCAGCAGGCCCAGCCGCCGCTCGGCGGTGCTGACTTCGGCGCAGGACTCGCAGAACGGGTCATCGCAGGGCTGGCGGGAGAACAGCCAGAACTGGATGGCGCCGGCCAGCAGGCCGGAGGCGACCTCCCAGGTGTCGGCGGAGCCGTCCGTGTCCAGAATCCGGTTGCCCAGGTCCACCGTTTGCTGGGCGGTTTCATCAAAGATGGTCTCGGTTGCCTCTGCTGCGCTCATCGCCGTCGTTCTCCGCGGCCGGGCCGGCCGCCGCCTGTGGGGACGCAATGCTAACGCATCGAACGCGGCACCGCGCCCGGGTTTGTGATGCGGGTAACGGCACCGGCGCGGGCGCCGCGCTAAGGTGAGTTACCCACGGATGGAGAGTCCGGCATGGACGCCGACCCCCCACTCACCCGGCGCTTCGCCACCGAGATCCGGGCGCTGATCAGCGCCACGGAAACCTGTTTGCCCGGCGCCGGTGAAGACCGCGAGGCCCGGCTGCAGCGCGAGGCCTTCAGGGAGCGCTGCGAACGCGCGCTGGCCCTGGCCCGCCGCCTGGCCGCAGCGACCCCCGAAGAAGCCGGCCGCCTCGACGGCGACGCGTGGCGAGCGCGGGAATCCCTGGCGCTGTCCCTGGATTTCTTCCGCCGCCGCAACAGCGCGGTCTGATCGCCTTGGCCCCGTCGGGCCGGTTTCCCCCATTGTTGGAACAGAACCAACCTCTTTGGTGGGAGCGGCTTCAGCCGCGATTCAGTTGTGGCTGGCCGCCGCCATACTGGTAGGAATGCAGTCGCGGCTAAAGCCGCTCCCACCGGGGGATCAGAAGCGGAAGCTCGCGCCGGCCAGCAATTGCCACTGCCACAGCACTTCGCTCTGGCTCCGGATCAGGCAGGCGTTGTTGTCCGGTCCCGTGCGGCAAAACACATCGCTGTCGCTGTCGAGCACGGTGCCATACACGCGGGCTTCCAGGCGCAGACCGAGCCGCTCGGTGGGACGAATGCGCCAGCCGCCACCGATGGAAAACGCGAAGTAGGTTTCGGCGTCGCCGCTGCTGTCCGGGTTCAGGTAGGCCGCGCCGATGGTGGCGACCATGAACGGCTGCGCCAGCTTGCCGTCCCACAGGTAAGTGCCGCCACCCTGGAAATAATCGATGTCGAGATCCAGCTTGTCCGGGCTGCCGTTCACTGACGGCACGTCCACCGCCGTTTCCGAACGGCTCCAGCCAAACTCCCACTGGGTGTTGGCCTCGGCCATGATGTTGACGAGCAGGCCGTAAGCCTTGTCGTCGTCGACATCGTATTCCTCGCCGGTGTCGTCATCTTCGAAGTCGCCGCCGATGCGATAACCGCCGAACGGCGTGATCTCGTAACGCTTCACTTTGTCGGCGGCCAGCGCCGGCAACGCGCCGAGGCACAGCATCACGAGCACGAACTTCTGCAACATCACGTGTCTCCGGAAAACCGGCGGCCGGGGCCCGCACCGCGCGGCGCTACGTCTCGCCACGAATCAGATCCATGGCCTGGGCAACCGTATCGGCGGGATGGATGAAGTCCACATCATCGGCGTCTATGGTCCCGGCCGGCAGCAGCGTGTTGCGGGTGAACTCGCGCAGGTCCTCCCAGTACGCGCCGCCCATCGCCACGATGGGAAAGCGTTCCAGTTTGCCGGTCTGCACCAGCGTGATGACCTCGAAGGCCTCGTCCAGCGTGCCGAAACCGCCCGGCATCACGACGAACGCGCTGGAGTACTTCACCAGCATGACTTTGCGGACGAAAAAGTGCTCGAACTCGACGAAGCGATCGAGGTAAGGGTTCGGTTGCTGTTCCTTCGGCAGCTTGATGTTGCAGCCGATGCTCATGCCCCCGGCCTCGCGCGCGCCGCGGTTCGCCGCTTCCATGATGCCGGGACCGCCGCCTGTCATCACCGCGTAACCGGCTTCCGCCAGGGCCTTGCCGAGTTCGCGCGCGGCCTGGTAGTGCGCATGTCCTTCAGGGAAGCGCGCCGAGCCGAATACCGTGACACAGGGGCCTTCGATATCGAGTTGCTCGAAGCCCTTCAGGAACTCCAGGAACATGCGCACCGCGCTTTCGAGATCGGCACCGCGATTGCGGCGGCCGGACAGGAAGTGTTTCTCGGCATCCTGGACGCTCTCGAGAAACGGCAGGTCGGCGCCGATGCGGCGCATGGTTTCGTCGCTCATGAACGCGCTCCGCTGAACCCGCGGGGACGATAGCAGGGAATAGCAGGGAATAGCAGGGAGCAGTCTGCGACGGAACTAGGCCTGGCGCGGCAGCGTTACCTTGACATCGGTGCCCTGCCCTTCGGCGCTGTTGATTTCCAGCCGGCCACCGTGGGCTTCGGCGATGCGGCGGCACAGGTACAGGCCCAGCCCGAGGCCGCCAGTGTCGCGGCAGCGCGAAAGGTCGGCCCGGTAGAAAGGCTCGGTGGCACGTTCGGCGTCGGACGGCGACATGCCAACGCCGTGGTCTTTCACCCGGATTTGCACCGAGTTGTCGGTCCGGCGCGCAGACAACTGCACCGGCGGGGCGCCTTTCGGCGTGTGGCACAGCGCGTTGGTCAGCAGGTTCTTCACCAGCAAACGAATGCGCACCGCGTCGAGCTCGGCACTGATCGCCTGTGCCGGCAGTTCCAGGCTCAAGCCGTCTCTGTCGTCCGCAAACTCGCCGGCAACCAGCTGCCGCAGCATCTCGTTCACGTCCACGTCGGTCCGCTGCAGCGGCGCGTGGCGCGTATTGAGCTGCTCGCCTTCCAGCAGGTCGTGGATCAGCTGCTCCATTTCGTGCACGTCTTCCAGCACGGTCTGGCGCGTGGTTTCGTCGTCCATGAGTTCCAGGGCGACCTTGGTGCGCGTCAGCGGTGAACGCAGTTCGTGGCTGATGGCCAGCAGCAACTGGCGCTTCGCTTCG
>CAMYJV010000163.1 GCA_947258805.1 uncultured Gammaproteobacteria bacterium
CCGCGGCCACGAACCCGTGCTGGGCGTCGTGCACGTGCCGGCCCGCGACGAGGATTATTACGGCTGTCGCGGCCACGGTGCATTCCTGCGCTGCTCAGGGGGCGCCGCCGAGGCCATCGCCGCACGGACCGAGGCCGCGGACCCGGTCCGTGTCGTGGGCAGCCGCTCTCACCGCGGTGCGTCGCTGGAGGCTTTCCTCGACCGCTTGGGGACCCACGAAATGGTGCCCATGGGCTCCTCGCTGAAACTTTGCCTGGTCGCCAGCGGGGCTGCCGAC
This sequence comes from uncultured Gammaproteobacteria bacterium, assembly GCA_947258805.1. The sequence goes on from CAMYJV010000163.1 coordinate 278, forward strand.
GTCTACCCGAGGCTCGGGCCCACGTCGGAGTGGGACACGGCGGCGGCCCAGGCCGTGGTGGAATGCGCCGGCGGCCGGGTCGTAGACCTGGAAGGCCAGCCCATCCGCTACAACACCGGCCCGGACATCCTCAACCCCTATTTTCTCGTCTACGCGGACACGCGACGAGACTGGCTGAGCTACGCGGCCGGAGCCTGATCCCGAACGCATGTTAAGCTAGGCGTTCGTCGAGTCAGGCGTCGAAATGACCGACAACGTCGAAAACAACATATTCAGCGACCGCGCCCGCCTGAAGGACCTTCGTGTCCAGCATCGGGACCTTGACGTGGCGATCATCGAGCTTTCCAAGAGTCCGGCGGCAGACCAGCTTCGGGTCCGCCGACTGAAAAAGCAGAAGCTGCTGCTGCGTGATCTGATCACGCGGCTGGAAAGCCAGATGATCCCCGACCTGAACGCCTGATACGGGCTGGCAGGAAGGCGGTTGCCCCGGGGCTGCGGCCCCGCGCCACGGGCGCATGCCAGCGTCCGCGAGCCCTCTTAGTGCCGCGCTCCACCCATGTCGGCACTTCTTACAGCGGCACACTTTCCGCAACTCATTGAATTGCAGCCGATGCACCCGGATTGCGTGACGCACCGCACGCAGGGCTAGCCCCCACCCTGTCGTTTTCTTTGACAAACTGACCGTCAGGCGCGTCGGCCCCATGCATCACCAGGCCACCCACTCGTCGCGAAGAGGGTCGTACCTCGTGACGCGACTCACAGTTGCGCAATGCTTTGCGGCCTTTTGTCAAACTGGCGCGGTTGTGGCGCGCCGCTGGCACGATTGCTGCAACTTAGACGATGACACCCAAACAGTCTGTCTCTTAATTCAGACGACACAAAAGCCCAAATCGCTCAAGCCTTATAACGACAACAACATGCAGGCATAACAACAACAAGAGCGAACAATCCGCGCCCATCCCGCCGCCCTCGCCCAGGGCGGCTTTTTTTTGCGTTGCATTCGCCCGCATACCGGGTATCTTCGGTCCATGCTTCCCCGTCCGCCGCCCGCACCCGACCGCGCCATTGCACTGTTCCTGGACTTCGATGGAACACTCGTCGAGATCGCACCGCGTCCCGATGACGTTGTCGTCAGCGATACGCTACGAAGCCTGCTGGAGTCATTGCATGAGGCGCTGGACGGCGCAGTGGCCGTGGTCAGCGGCCGCCGCCTGGCCGACCTCCTCGAACACCTCACACCGCTTAGGCTAGCTGCAGCCGGCAGTCACGGCCTCGAGTACCAATTGCAGGGAGGCCACGGTCGGTCGGCCAGCAAGGCGCGGCTGCCGGAGCCGGTCTGGCAGGCTCTCGAAGCCCTGGTGGCAAAACACCCGGGGCTGCTGCTGGAACACAAGGGACAATGCGCCGCAGTGCATTTCCGCCAGGCGCCGGACCTTGGCGACGTGGTGGCAGCACGGCTCAGCGACTTGCGCGACCGGGATGCGCCCGATTACATGCTGCAGGCGGGCAAGATGGTCTGGGAGCTGCGCCCGGACGGCATTCACAAAGGTAGCGCCATTGAGCGCTTCATGGGCGGCCCACCCTTCGAAGGCCGCCTGCCGGTATTCGTCGGTGATGATGTCACCGACGAATACGCTTTCCAAACCGTTAATGCGATGAGCGGCTGGACCGTCTATGTGGGCGACGATGCGGGCAGCACTGCCGCACGGATGGGGCTGCGCGACGTGCCCGCGGTCAGCCGCTGGCTCCAGGAGCTGAATACCAATCTGCACAGGCGGTGCACATGAATAATCTGGAACTGGCTGCCATCGGCAACTGCCAGGTCAGTGCGCTGCTCGATCGCCGCGCGCGCTTCGTCTGGTGCTGCCTGCCCAGGCCGGATGCGAATCCAGCGTTCTGCAGCCTGCTGGAGCCGCGTGACAAACCGGACCTCGGTGTCTATGAAATCGAACTGCTGGATTTCTCACACTCCGAGCAGGAATACATCCGCAATACGCCCATCGTGCAAACGACGCTGCACGACACCAACGGCAATGCAATACGCATTACCGATTTCGCGCCGCGTTTCGAGCTCTACGGCCGGGTCTACCGCCCGGTCATGCTGATACGGACCGTCAACCCGGTGCAGGGCTGGCCGCGAATTCGCGTGCGCGTGCGCCCTGCCGGCGAGTACGGCGCCAAAGAGGCAGAGGTCACCCACGGCAGCAATCACATTCGCTATGTGCTGCAGGGCATGTCGATTCGCCTGACCACGGACGTGCCGCTGACCGCCATCATGGAAGAGCACCCCTTCGTACTCACGCGGCCGCACCACCTGGTGCTGGCTAGCGACGAGAGCATCCCGGAAGCCACCGACGAGATTACCCGCGACCACTTCGGGCAGACGAAATCGTACTGGGAGTCCTGGGTCCGCGGACTCGCAATCCCTTTCGATTGGCAGGAAGCGGTCATCCGTGCTGCGATCACGCTGAAACTCTGCACCTTCGAAGATACTGGCGCCGTCATGGCGGCCATGACCACCTCGCTGCCGGAAGCTGCCGACAGCGGACGCAACTGGGATTACCGCTTTTGCTGGCTTCGCGACAGTTACTTCGTGGTCAAGGCGCTGAACAGCCTCGGTGCCACGCGCACCATGGAGGCCTACCTCGAATACATCCTGAATGTGTCCTTCGAGAATGGTGGTCAGCTGCAGCCTGTATACAGCATCACCGGACAGGCGGACCTGACGGAACGAACCGTCGACAGCCTGGCTGGCTATCGCGGAATGGGGCCAGTGCGGGTGGGCAACCAGGCCTACGAGCAGGTGCAAAACGACGTGTACGGCGCGGTCGTGCTGTCTGCAACGCAGTACTTCTTCGACCGGCGGCTTACGCGGCCCGGCAACGAGGCCAGCCTGCAGAGGATGGAACTGCTCGGCGAGAAGGCTGCAGAGCTATACAACAAGCCAGACGCAGGTATCTGGGAGTACCGTGGGCGCCAGCGAGTCCATACTTTTTCCAGCCTCATGTGCTGGGCGGCGTGTGACCGCCTGGCGCGAATTTGCGCGCAGTTGAATCTGGGCGAGCGCAGTCGCAACTGGCGAGGCAAGGCCGACGAGATTCGCGCGGCAATTTTCGCGAATGCATGGGACGAAAAGCGCCAGACTTTCACCGACACGGCCGGCCGCGCCGAGCTGGATGCCAGCCTGCTGTTGATGCCCAGCCTGGGATTCATAGCCGGCTCGGATCCACGCTTTCTCGGCACGCTGAAGGCCATCGAATCCGAGCTGCTGCGGGGCGACCACATGATGCGCTATCACGCAGAGGACGATTTCGGCCACCCGGAAAACGCTTTCAATATCTGCACCTTCTGGTATATCGATGCCCTGGCCGCGGTGGGGCGGGACGACGAAGCGCGCGAACTGTTCGAAAACATGCTGACCCATCGCAACAGCATGGGGCTGTTGTCCGAAGACCTCGATCCGCGAACCGGTGAACTGTGGGGTAACTTCCCGCAGACTTACAGCATGGTAGGCATCATCAACGCGGCGCGGCGCTTGAGCCGCAACTGGGAAGACGAACTGTGACCCGGCTGGTCAATGTCTCGAACCGCGTAGCGAGGCCGCGCGGCGATACGCCGGCAGGCGGCCTGGCCGTGGGCGTGCTGGCGGCGCTGCGCGAACACGGCGGAGTCTGGTTCGGCTGGAACGGCAGGGTGGTGAGCGGCGACCCGGCGGGGCCGAAGCTCGAGCATGACGGCAACATCACCTACGCCACGATCGAGCTCAGCGAGCGGGCCTACGAGCTCTACTACAACGGCTTCTCGAACACCTCACTGTGGCCGGTTTTTCATTACCTGCTGGGCTTTTTCCGCTACGAACGGCGGGAATTCGACGAGTACCGACGGGTGAATTCCCTGTTCGCCCGCAAGCTCATTCCGCTGCTGGAGCCCGATGACCTGATCTGGGTCCACGACTACCACCTGATTCCGCTGGCATCGGAACTGCGCCGCGCCGGCATCAAGAACCCCATCGGTTTTTTCCTGCACACGCCTTTTCCGGCCGTCGAAGCGCTGCGCGTGCTGCCGGTCTACGAACAACTGCTCCGGGCAATGTGCGCTTACGACGTGGTGGGCTTTCATACGCTGCGGGATCTCCGCTGTTTTAACGACGCATTGGAAAGCCTGAGCCTGGATTCCGGTGCCGATCGCCGGGCCTCGGGTCGGGCGCCGCCGATCAACGCCGACGTTTTTCCAATTGGCATCGACGTCGAAGGTTGCCACCAGCTGGCGATGCAGACTGGCGAGCAGGACAACGTGCAACGCATGGTGCACCACCTGCACGGCCGGCAACTGCTGATTGGCGTCGATCGCCTGGACTACAGCAAGGGACTGGAAGAGCGCTTTCGTGCCTTCGCGCGGCTGCTGGAAGATTATCCGGCGATTCGGAGCCAGGTGTCGTACATCCAGATTGCACCGACTTCGCGCTCGGGTGTGCGCGCCTACGATGACATCCGGGAGGCGCTCGAACAATCGGCCGGCATGATCAACGGCCGCTTCGCGGATATCGACTGGGTCCCGATTCGCTACCTGAACCGCGGCTTCGACCGCGCGACGCTGATGGCATTTTTTCGTGAGACCAACGTCGGCCTGGTCACGCCATTGCGCGACGGTATGAACCTGGTGGCGAAGGAATTCGTCGCCGCTCAGGATCCTGAGGACCCGGGCATGCTGGTGCTGTCGCGCCTGGCTGGTGCGGCTCACGAACTCACCGACGCGGTCCTGGTGAACCCCTATGACATCGACGGTGTTGCCGAAGCCATGCACCGGGCGCTGAATATGCCTCTGGAAGAACGCCGGGAACGGCACAAGAGCATGCTGGATGTCCTGCGGCGCAATGACATCACGGCATGGCGGACCCGCTTCGTGGACGCACTGTTGAAGGCGGGTCAGCAGCGCCGGGCAGCCGAGTGACTACCCTGATCGCCGACATCGGCGGCACCAATACACGCTGCGCGGTGATCGGGATCGACGGTCCGGAACGTGTCGCGCGTTATCAGAATGCCAAATATCCGGGCATCCAGGCGCTGCTGGCTGCCTATCTCGCCGATCTGCCGGCCGCCGTGCGCCCCTCGTCCGCCACCCTGGCCGTCGCCGCG
>CAMYJV010000164.1 GCA_947258805.1 uncultured Gammaproteobacteria bacterium
CTCGACGGCCACACCGGTCGCCTGCTCCGCGAGTTCTACGCCATTGATATCGTGCAGCTCGGCGAACTGATATCGCAAATGAACCCGAGGGTGCCCCGCGACGAGATCGAGCGCCGCGCCACCTTACTGGCGGCCTTTATCGAGGGCCTGCTGGTAGTTCACGTTGCCCAGAGCGGCCGAAAGTCCGACCGGGACGCACTCATTGAACACGCCTTCGCCGTCGGGCTGAGTATCGCGAACGGCGCAGGGTCGACGAAGCCCACCGCCTGACCCGCGCACGTGACCTGAAATCGATCGGGAAAATGATGCAAGCCAGTGAATTTTTGCCCCGGCTCCGCGGGCTGTATCCCGGTGCAACCGTGTCCGTGGCGCTCGCGCTGGCCGCGTACGCCCTGGCCGAACACTACGGCGCGCCGGTCATGCTGTTCGCCCTGTTGCTGGGCATGGCGGTCAATTTTCTCGGCCAGGACCAGCGCTGCGGCGCCGGCATCGACTTCTGCGCCAAGTCCGTGCTGCGCGCGGGCGTGGCGCTGCTCGGCCTGCGAGTCACGGCGGGGCACCTGATGGACCTGGGCTGGCTGCCCGCGTTGCTCGTGGTCAGCGCGGTGGTCCTTACCACCACAGTGGGGGCCCTGCTGGGCCGGGCCCTGCGGCTGGGCGGCAGTTTCGGGGTGCTGACGGGGGGTGCCGTCGCGATCTGCGGCGCATCGGCCGCCATCGCGATCTCGTCCGTGCTGCCGGCTCGCGAACGCGGTGACAAGCAGCTGGTATTCGCCATCGTCGGAGTGACGACGCTCAGCACGCTGGCCATGATCGTGTACCCGGCCATCGCCGGCGGGCTGGGCCTGACGGATATAGAGGCCGGCGTCTTTCTTGGCGGCACCATTCACGACGTGGCCCAGGTGGTGGGCGCCGGCTACTCAGTGTCTGAGCGGGCCGGTGATCTGGCCACGATTGTGAAGCTGCTGCGCGTGGCCATGCTGGTGCCGATGGTCATCGCGATCATGTACATCTTCCGTCACCGGGCATCGGGCGATACGGCAAAGTTTCCGGGGTTCCTTTTCGTGTTTGTCGCGCTTGCGGCCCTGAACAGTTTCGGTCTGATACCCGAAGTGGTGACCGAAGCGGGCAATTCTTTGTCTCGCGCCTGCCTCGTGACGGCCATCGCCGCGGTGGGCATGCAGACCGCGTTGCGAGAAGTCGCCCGGATGGGCTGGTCGCCCGCGGTCCTGATGCTGGCCGAAACCGCATTCATCGCGGCCCTGGTGCTGACCGGGTACACGCTGCTGCAGCCGCTGCTCGGCTGACAACGCCGCCGCGCACCGTGGCAGCCGCAGGTTCGTTGCCCGCGGCCTACACGACGCCGTAAGCGATCATCGCGTTGGCGACTTTGACAAAACCGGCGATATTGGCGCCCTTCACGTAGTCGACGTAGTCGCTGCCGGGCTCCTTGCCGTACTCGACGCACCGGTCGTGAATGCCCCCCATGATCTCGAGCAGCAGGCTCTCGAGCTCCTCTCTTTTCCACGTTCTGCGCTCACTGTTCTGGCTCATCTCCAGCCCGGAGATCGCGACGCCGCCTGCATTGGCCGCCTTGCTGGGCGCGAAGAGCAGGCGCGCCTCGGTAAATGCAAGGATGCCATGCTGTTCCGTGGGCATGTTGGCACCCTCGGAGACCCCCTGGCAGCCGTTGCTGATCAGGGTTTGGGCTTCTGCCGTGCTGATCTCGTTCTGTGTTGCGCACGGGAAGGCCAGTTCGCAGGGCACTTTCCACGGCCTCTCGCCGGCGTGGTACTCCACGTCATATTCGCGCGCATACTCTTCCAGCCGCCCTCGCCTTTTCGTCTTCAGGTCGATGATGTAGGCCAGCTTCTCAGCGTCGATGCCTGCCTTGTCATACACGAAGCCCGCCGAGTCCGACAGGGTCACCACTTTGCCACCCAGCTGGATAATCTTCTCCGCGGCGTAGGTGGCCACATTGCCCGCGCCGGAAACCAGGCAGGTCTTGCCCTCCACGTCTTCACCCCGGCGTCGAAGCATGTCCTGCATCATGTAGACCGTGCCGTAGCCCGTGGCTTCCTTGCGAATCGGGCTGCCGCCGAATTCCAGGCCCTTGCCTGTCAGCACACCGACGAAGCGATTGGTCAGGCGCTTGTACTGGCCGAACAGGAAGCCGATTTCCCGGGCACCCACGCCGATGTCGCCGGCCGGCACGTCCGTGTCCTCACCCACGTGACGAAACAACTCGGTCATGAAAGACTGGCAGAAGCGCATCACTTCGCCGTCCGACTTGCCCTTGATGTTGAAGTCCGAGCCGCCCTTCGCGCCGCCCATGGGCAACCCGGTGAGACTGTTTTTGAAGGTCTGCTCGAAGGCCAGGAACTTCAGGATGCTCAGGTTGACGCTGGGATCGAAACGCAGCCCCCCTTTGTACGGGCCAATCGAATTGTTGTTCTGGACCCGGTAACCCTTGTTAACGCGAATATTGCCTTTATCGTCTTCCCAGCAGACCCGGAAAATGATGATGCGATCCGGCACCGCGATGCGCCGCAGGATTTGCATCCGGTGATAGATTTCCTTGTCGGCGATATAGTCGAATACGTTCGCCGCCACTTCATAGACGGCCTGGTGGAACTCCGGCTCGTTCGGATTGTGCCGTTTGAGCCCAGCCATGAACTGGTCGAGATTGACGTGATCATTGACGGCCATTCGTATCTCCCTGCGTGGAAATGAAAAGACGTCGAACCGGGTTTTCCGCAGGACCTCGGTTCCGCCCCTGTATCTTACTTCTCGGTTGCCGGCACGGCGTCAGGATCAAATGTCAGGTGCGTATGGGTACGATCGGCTTCATCGAAAGAGACCCCGATCAGCGTGCTCGGGCCCGTCAGGTTCGTCGGATGCATGATCGCCTCTACATGCGCTGCGTCGAGTAAACCTTCCTCCTTGATAATCTCCACGACGCCGCGCTTTTCTAACAGCGCTCGACCGGCAACCCGCGTCGCATTCTCATAGCCGATGTGCGGACTGAACGCGGTAACGACACCGATGCTGTCGTTGACCAGTTGTTCGCAGTGTTCGACATTCACAATAATGCCGCGCACGCAACGGTCCGTCAGCATGACAATCGCCTTGGTCAACATCCGGAGCGAACCCATCAGGTTGTATACGATGACCGGCTCAAAGGCGTTGAGCTGAAGCTGGCCGGCCTCGGCCGCCATCGACACCACCAAGTCATTGCCGATGACTTGGTAGGCAGTCTGATTGACTGCCTCGGGGATGACCGGATTGACCTTGCCGGGCATGATGGATGAGCCGGGCTGCATGGCCGGTAGATTGATTTCGCCGAAGCCCGCTCGCGGACCGCTCGACAGCAGGCGCAGATCGTTACAGATCTTCGACAGCTTGATAGCAACACGTCTCAGAATGCCGGAGAACATGACGAACGCGCCGGTGTCCGACGTCGCCTCGATCAGGTTCGGCGCAAGACTGAAACCGAATCCGGTCAGCGCGCTCAATTTCTCTACGGCGCGCCTTGCATAGTCCGGGTGCGTGTTGATCCCGGTACCGATAGCGGTTCCGCCTAGATTGATCTCGGTAAACAGCTTCGCCATTTCGTCCAGGCGATCGATATCTTCACCGACCGTAATCGCCCAGCCCTCGAACTCCTGGCCGACAGTCATCGGCACGGCATCCTGCAACTGTGTGCGGCCCATCTTCAGGACACCAGCGAACTCCAAGGCCTTCGCCTTGAAGACCTCACACAGTCCCCGCAAAGCTTCGATTAAAGGATCGTCGGCCAGGATCATCGCCAGACGCACTGCAGTGGGATAAACATCATTCGTCGACTGCGACATGTTGACGTCGTTGTTCGGATGTAAATACTGGTAGTCGCCGCGGGCATGCCCCATCAATTCGAGGGCGCGGTTCGCGATGACCTCATTGCCATTCATGTTGGTGGAGGTGCCCGCGCCGCCCTGGATCAGGTCAACGACAAACTGGTCGTGTAGCGCGCCGGCAGCGATTTCGGAACAGGCAGCTTCGATGGCGGCTGCCTTCTCGTCGGTCAACAGGCCAAGCTCCCGGTTCGTATGCGCGGCCGCCTGCTTGACGATGGCCAGGGCCCTGATCAGTTCGGGGAAATGACCGATGGGCACGCCGGTAATATTGAAATTCTGCAGTGCCCGAAGCGTCTGGATACCGTAGTACGCGCTGGCCGGCACTTGCTCATCGCCCAGCAGATCGTGCTCGATACGAAAGCCCGAATTCGTTGACATCTGGAGATCCCCGGACACGCTTTCGGCTATTGTAAAGGCTGACGGGGGCCGACTTGAACAAACCTGGGCGATCGACATCCACGGCACCAGCGTGCGGGATTTCTGCGGTCGATCAGGGCGCGAAACAGCTCCGCACAAGCCATGCCAGTCATATCGACAGATGACAGACGTTGCTGATGTCGCTCCATGGCGTGGGCTACTTTAAGGCCCCGGGGGACGCCTCAGTGGAAAGCTGAAAATGGGATCAGCTGAGTCTTCAACGGGATCTCCGCCAAGAAGGCGACTGGACCAGGCGTTTCAGTTCACGTCTTCCGCTTCAGGCAGAAGACAGCCATAGAAAACACTAATCGTGAAGAAGAGAAGGGGTATTGGTCGCTGCTCGTCAGTTCTGATCTAATTGTTCATCACCAATGCGTCTTTCCTTAACGCTCGTGGGATCGCAGGCCCTATGATGAAAGCCAGCCAATCGGCCTGCTGCCGCGGCAGTCTCTTCTCAGACAATAACGGCAAAACTCGGATTGGCGTTTTGCGATGCTAATCAATACCGATGGATCTGCCAGAAAGAAAGCTCCGGGAGAAAGAAACGCCATGAGAGTCCCACGCAATCTTGACCTGAACACAACCAGTCGCCGGACGATATTGGCTACCGGTTTGTCCGGCCTGGGAGCCACGTTGCTTCCCGCTTCGGCAGCAGATACGTCGCCGCCTTCGCCTGTTCCGAAGACCCCTGAGGCCGGCATTGCCGCACAAGTCCGTTCCCAGTTTCTCTTCTTCGATGAACCTGTAGCCAAATTGCATGCCCACTTGCGACTGGAGCGGGATCTGGGCGAAGAAACTGACACCATTACCTGGTATCACTTCATCGTATTCATGGTGCCCGTGACCAGGGTGCCATTCCCGCTGGTGCGTTACGAAGGGATGGAGTTCAGCTATTTGCGGCACTTGGGAGATAACAACTTCCGGATTCATGCACACAATCTGTCGTTTCCGCGGGATCTTGAAACCGGCAAGTTCACGACCACGGTCGACAACCCGGTCACGGGGCAGACCGTTGCAATTGAACCCACAGTGCTCACCTCGGACCCCGGAACAGTGCATAACCCGATTGGATTC
>CAMYJV010000165.1 GCA_947258805.1 uncultured Gammaproteobacteria bacterium
GCGTTCGGTGATCCCGATCACGCCGTTGCGTTTATGGACGAACTCCGCGGCCAGGAACAGGATGCTCAAGGCGATGATCGCCTCGGTGGGTGCCGCCGGAAAGTGCACGACACCCAAGGTCGCCAGCGCCAGCGTGATGCTGTGCGCGACGGTGAAGGCGGTGACGGCCTTGATCAATTGCCCGAGCCCGGCCACGATCAACAGCAGCGCCAGCACGAACAACAGATGGTCCGCACCTTCCAGGATATGGATCGTGCCGAGGCGCCAATAGTCGATCGCCACTTCGAGTTTCGACGCCTCCAGCGGGATCGTGAATGCAGGCGCGCTCGGCCGCAGGATCGCCGAGTGCTGGCTTCCATCCTGCAACTGGACCAGCAGCAGCACATCAGTCTGCATGGCCGTCAGGCCCTCGATGACAATGTTCTGGCCGGTCAGCGAATCGGCATTATTCTTATACGTTGCATGCTCGATGCGGGCACCCGGCGTCTCCTGCACCGTCGGCGAACCGACCAATTCCAGACTCTCCGGCAGTATCGGCGTAATAGCCAGCACCCGGTCCCCACGCATTGGCACTTTCCAGGTGACGGCGAACAGACCGGTGTTCTGTTCCTTGATATCCAGCAACGCGGGACGGATCTCGTCGGCATAGACACCGGTCGCCGGCAAACCCCCGATGAGCACCAAGACGGTTAACAACAACCGTCGGACCGACATCCAACGGCGCGAACCGAAACGCCCGGGCACGCTGCCCGCGAAGGTGACTGACGTCCCGCGTGGGTCAATGCGTACCGCCGTGGGACCGTTCATCAGGCGCCCTTCCAACAGATCGGCCAGTCTCATCGCGCCGGCTCCTCCAGCACGGCGACCTTGTCATCCGGATCCGGTTCTACGATGATGATCGTGTAATTGTCGCGCAGATTGGCGTAGAACTTTTCGTTGAGCTCTTCGCCCCTGTCGGTCTGCCAGTCCTGCATCACGCGCTCGCGGTTATCGGCAAAGACCGGCGGCGGCGGTTGGTTGATATGGCTCACGTATACGAGGTGCACGCCGTAGCCGGACAGCACCGGCCCGTGCCATTGGCCGGGTGACAGCTCAGTCAACGTCTCGGCAAAACCGCTGCCAAAACTCTTCCGGATTTCGAGCAGATCCTTGTCCGGATAGTAGTTTTGCAGCATAAAGCCGTCACCGAACTCGCCGGCCTGTTCGATCTCATCGCCCAGGGCGATCAACTCTGCCTTGATCTCTTCAGCGTCGGCCAGCGTCGCGTCACCGCGTTTGTCCGGATCGACAAAGACCTGAGTGAAGGTATAACGCGCCGATTGCTGGTAGCGATCCCGGTGTTCGGCGAAATACGCCTGCAATTCTTCCTCGGTGGGCGGCGTCAATGCGACCAGGTCCTTGGCCAGGAATTCCAGCTTCTGGGCCAGGCGGCGGCGGATGACCTGGTCGTGCTGGTTCAGACCCATGGTCAACGCCTCGCGATACAGCACGGTCTCCCGGATGTACTGCTGGATCAGCCCGTCGAATTCCTGGGCCGTCGGCAGGCGGTTCCAGCGTTTCTCCCAGGAAGTCCGCATCCACTCGATCTCGCCGGCCGTGACGACAATGGTCTTGTCATCTGCTTCCGGCGCCGGTTCGGCGAAGATGCCGTACAACAGGTAGATCGCCGCGCCCATGAGCAGAAAATGCACCAATGGCTCACGTAGAAACTTCACTTCTCGTCATCCCTCAAGAACGTTGGACTGGTCCGCGTAATTCGGGGACAGTTTACTTAATTGAGCGAACGAAGCGGCTACGCAATTCGCCGCCGGCAATTAAGTAAACTGTCCCCGAAATCACCCAGCGGTGCCCCCTCAGGCGGCTGACTCATGCTCGACGTCCCATCCGGGAAATACGAGGACTGCCGGGTGACATTTGAGTGCACGCGCTAGGACTTTTGCACGCTCCACGCCCAGGCGAATACGGTCACGCTCGATAGCCGATATCGTGGATTGCGGGATCCCGGTCAGCTCCGAGAGACCATTTTGACTGAGCCCCTGCAATTCTCGAAGAATCCTGACGGACTCTCCAATCGAGACGTCCACTCGTTTCCTGGCTTTGCGATACTCACTCATGTCATTGGTTCCGATAATCGTGTGCAGTCACGCTCACTACTTCGACAAGCACGCGATCCCTCTCGATTCGGTAAATTACCCGATACTGCTGGTTAAGCCTCGAGGAACGATGTCTCTGCCACTTCCCCCGTAACGCCTCGTCATTAAACCCTCTGATTTGCCGGAGCCCCTGTGGGCCAGACAGACGGACGATGTCCTTCCATTTCTCGTAGCGTTTCAGGACATCCTGGGGGAGCCGGTCTAGCTGTCTCCATGTCCGCCTGTGCTCGTAAACAGCCCACATACCATAAAAAGTATATATACCATTTATAGTATGTCAATGACAAATAATCGACCTGGCGGAGCTGATTCGCGTCCAGCACCAGGTCGGAATGTGGCGAATTAGGTGAACTGTCCCCGAATGGACTCTTATCCGGAATCCGCCCCCTCAATTCTTCCGCTCGAGGGTGCCGATATGGAAGCCGGATGGCGGCAGTTTCTCCTGCAGCCCGGGATAGAACTTCAGTCTCTTGACCAGGCTCGGATCCGGCGTGTACCAGATCGGTGACGTCCAGGCACGTTCCTGGATAGTGGCCGCCACCTCCTTCGGCGGCTCCACACCCAGTTCCGCGGCATCGTAGGTAGACCAGCGCGGCGTCGGGATCTCGATGATGCGCGCATAATAGACGGCGTGCTGAGACGGATCGAAGTCCGGATCGGTCCAGACCGCCGCGAGCTGGGTGTCGCCGATGTCGTTGGTGTAGGTCGCTTTCTTCACATCGACCGTATTGCCCACCGCCGGCAGCTTGCCGGTGCTGGGATCGGGCTTACGGTCATCGGACCAGGCCACATCGTAGATCTTCTGGAACCCGTAGCCACGCTTGTCGTACCAGCCCTTGATGATCTGCACCCGGTCGAGGTTGCCGCTCTCTGGATCTTTCAAGGCCCACACGGCAAACGTCGGTGCCTCGGCTTTCGCCGGTTTCGTGGGCAAGTCGCCACCCATGGGCACGCCGCCCTCGTAGGCTTTCTTGACGAAGTCCTTGTCGCTGACCAGTCCCTTGTCCAAACCCCAACCGCCGAAGAACCGCACGCGGATCAGTGGGCCAGAGGTACCAAAGGTTTCCTTGCGCCTGATGCCGTCAAAGATCGCTTCGCGGGTATTTTCCGGAGCCCAGACACCGGTAGCGCCCGGAGTCCCGAAGTAGATCGCCGGTTCGCCGGCCACCGACCCGGCCCCACTCAGGCGAACCTCAGGGGAGTGATCGATGTTGCCGTGAACGCCGGGATAGTTGAACTCCTCGTTGGCCGAGGCGGCGATATGGGAGTCCGCGCCAGCGACGATGCCGTACTTGAAGGGGTTGGCGCCGATCATCTCCTGGAAGCCGACACCGTCGATCAGCGCATTGCGCACAAAACTCTTGTCGATCAGACCGAGTACGCCGCCTGAACCCAGCAGATGCGTGAACTTGGACTCGAAGCCGGCAAACTCGTCGTTGGGGGACAGCGCCGGATGAGTCTCCGAGGCGCCCTTGGTCTGCACGATTTCCACGGCGGGCGAATTGCGGGCGCTGCGATACGCCCACCTTTCGTCGATCGGATTGCCGTTCGATGTGCGCAGCGCGAACATCGCGCTGTTCGAGACGTTCGAGTTGTGCGGGATCGAAAAATTGTCGTGCCCGATGGCGCGCTGATATTCCTGATAGATCCAGAGATCTTCGCGATGGACGGAGTCGAAAGCCGAGAAGACACGCTCCGGCCCGTCGTCTCGGAAGAACACGTTGTGGTGCAGGTTCTTGGAGTTGGGCTGCGACGACCATTCGAAAGCGACCAGCGTGCTGAACTTGCCGGGTTGGTAGTGCTTGTTTGCGGCATCCACCTGCTTCTGCCAGGCGGTCTTCATGATCTTGGGGTCTCCCAGGTAATCGATGGGCTCGTTGATGGTCGCCGAGGTGATGATCTGCTGGAAGGCGGCCTCACCGCTCGCTTTATCGCCCTTCGAGATCAGCTTGCCGATCTCGGTCTTCTGCAGGGGGCTGTTCGGGTCCAGCAGCAGGGGCATCATCCCCAGATATTCGGCATGGTCGGTGACCGCGGCCCAGTCATAGGGCGTCCGCTTCTGGATCATCTTGCCGGACTGGGTGTTCTTGATGGCCTCACCCTTGGCATAGCGGTAGGCATCATCGGCGCTGTTCCGCGTGCCGAAGGCGAACGCGTCGGGGGACGCCTGGGTGTGCAGATGCTGCTCGCCGAAGTAGACGTTGTTCAGCGGGTTCTTGCCACCCGCACTGCGGCCGGGTTCGCCAGCGGAGTCGGCAGCAAACGCGCTGGAGGTAAGCGCCGCCGAACACAAGAGCGAAAGCATTACTTTGAGACTGATGTTGTTCATGCTCTTGGTCCTCATGCTCTTGGTCCTCATGCTCTTGGTCCTCATGCTCTTCGCCTCGTGGTCTTGTGGTCTGAAGGACTCCAGGCTTTGACACAAAGCCCGGAGTCACTCCCTTGGTTTACGCTTCCTTACTCGGCGATCAGTTATGCGTATGCTCTGAAATCTTCTTCAGAGCATCGCCGACGCTGAAGCTGGCCGGCAGGCCACGCGGCGGGTAGTCCACAAAGGACTTCACGAATTTGCCGACGTAACCCTGGGCCGGCACGAAGAGGTAAGCACGCCGGAACATCCATTCGTCGTACCTCCAGCTGTTGCCGGGCCGCACCGCGTGCTCGAACGGGTCCTGGCGAAGGTTGACGATGCGCGGCGCGCGATGCACCTTGTATTCGCAATCCCACACCGAAAAACCGACGCACTCCTGGGTCAGGAACTGGATCTTCCAGGCCCCGTACCGGAACGCAGCATAGTCGCCGTCATCAGTGACGTAATGGAACTCTTTGCGGGCGCCGGGGCCTTCGCCCTTAAGCAACGCGGTCTGATCGTAGCCGTCCAGGTGAACCTTGTAGGTCTTGCCGCCGGCCTTGTGGCCCTTCAGGAGCTTCTCCTTGATGCCGGGCTCGCCCGCGGCGGCCATCAGCGTGGGCACCCAGTCGTTATGGGCGGCAATGTCGTTGATCACGGTGCCCGGCTCGACCACTCCCGGCCACTTGATGATGGCCGGCACGCGCACGCCCGCCTCCCAGGTAGTGGCCTTCTCGCCCTGGAACGGCGAGGTGGCGCCGTCGGGCCAGCTGAACTTCATGGCACCGTTGTCCGAGAGCAGGACGACGATGGTGTTGTCGTC
>CAMYJV010000166.1 GCA_947258805.1 uncultured Gammaproteobacteria bacterium
CCAGGCAATTGGTGGCACCCGCGTCCGCGCTATCGGCGGCACCCGTGTCCGTGCCGATGACGGCAGCGATGTCCAGGCAATTGGTGGCACCCGCGTTCGGTCTGTCTGCGAAGTGACAAACCCACAGGCAATTGGTGGCACCCGCGTCCGCGCCATTGGCGGCACCCGTGTCCGTGCCGATGACGGCAGTGATGTCCAGGCAATCGGTGGCACCCGTGTCCGTGCCGATAACGGCAGTGATGTCCAGGCAATTGGTGGCACCCGCGTCCGCGCCATTGGCGGCACCAGAGTCCGCACTTTTTCTGGACAATTACTTCAGGCACTTGGGGATACAAGGTCCGCACTTATCGCAGAGGAAGTCGGAGACGAAGAGTTCCGTGAAATAACCGTTGGTCCTGTCGAAAATCTAGACTGGCGCGCAGGAACGTTTTCGATCTTAGATCAAGAAATCAAGCTGAGCCCCGTTCCTGCAGAATTACGCGAAGGCGAAATTGTGGCTGCAATTGGTTGCGGTGCAACCAGCGCACCCACGCTGCTCTTGTACGATCAGGAGGATCAGTTTGTTCCAGGAGTCACCGACGTCGTTCTAACTGGCATAGTCGAAGAACCCGATCCAACAAGAGCAACATTCCAACTCAATGGCATTACCGTCGATTACACCGGCTTGCTTGCCGATGCACCCGAAGCGCCAATCATAAGATCAGGAACACATGTAATCGTGAGAGGAGTTACGTATTAGTCCCTGAAGTAGGTTAGACCCCAATCGTCCGGTTAATGCTGGGCGCGTTCTTATTCCTCTTCGCGGTAGTAATAGAGCCCGACGCCAATGCCCGG
Source organism: uncultured Gammaproteobacteria bacterium (assembly GCA_947258805.1). The sequence continues at coordinate 835 of CAMYJV010000166.1, forward strand.
CTGCTTGTCCGACACAGTCTCGTCCGCTTCATATCTTGCTAGAAAGTCATCCAGATCTTCAGAAATGGATTCAAGTCGCCCTGCAATTTCTGCTTCAACAACGTCAATCGACCCTTGCCGGATGAAGGGAATGGATACAACCCTCTGAAATCTCCCGACATCTACGTTATCTGGATCTGAATTGAATTCAATAGTTCGCGCCAATGGTGTTAGCCCAGTCTCTAATCCCACCTCTAACTTTGCTTCTGCATCAACAGGGATAACTTCACGTCTTAGCGCCCGAAGTAAGCCTTCATTGGACTCATGAATGACGCCAAGACGTTTGAGTTCAGTCCGCACTGCACCCGGCGGGATATCGCGCATGCATTCGCGCACAAGACCTGCAAAGGATGGCTCCGCATTGGAGAAAGGCAACTGTAAAGGTAACCCAGAGACTGCATCAAGATATTGAGGTGCGGTGTGCCAACGATGAAGCACTTCTGCAGGAAGACTTCGATGATCAGTATCGAGATCCCAAGCGGGGCTACCAGATGCTTTAATCTGCCTCACCTCCTTTCGTGTCAACCCAGTTAGCAACGCGACCCGAGACACGTTTGTAGGCCTTCCTCGCACTCCATAGGCGTCCACTGCGGCATCTACAAAAGCCCTCTTGGCAATCTCTGAAAAGTCCCTATAGCTAACACCCGTTCTCAAAAGAAATTTGGCAACAGGTTTCAGCCATCCCATCAACAACTGCAAGATCCGCTGCTTTCGCTGATCAGCCATGCGCGCGAATATAGGTATGCCGACGCATCTGGTCAAAATTTTCTATAACGCTGCCGGCCCTCGGGCATGCCTTTGCAGGAGCATTTCCCGCACAGCCGTTGACTTAGGGAATGCGCCCTTGCAGCAACAGATTCAGGCCTTCTTCATCCAGGATCTTCACGCCTTCGGCTTCAGCCTTTTGTCGCTTTGACCCGGGATCGGTGCCGCAGATCAGGAAACTCGTCTTTCCTGAGACGCTGGCCGTGACTTTGGCGCCCAGAGCCTGAAGTTTCTGCTTGGCGTCATCGCGCGTCATGCCGTCGAGTGAACCGGTGATGACCAGTGTCAGTCCGGCGAGGGGCTTATTGCCCGAGTCTTGCGAAACTTCAATATTGGGCCATTTCACACCGCGTGCCCTGAGCGCGGCGATTACCTCCTGGTTGTGAGGCTGATCGAAGAACGCATGCACCTGCGCCGCAACAACGGGACCAACATCTGGCAGGTCCTGCAGTTGCTCGACAGATGCTTCGCATAGCGCTTCCAGCGACCCCATATGGGTGGCCAGCGTTGTCGCCGTCGTTTCGCCAACTTCCCGAATCCCTAAAGCAAACAGGAAGCGTGGCAATGTCGTGTCCCGACTGCTCGCAATGGCATCGGCGAGGTTTGTGGCAGACTTCTCGGCCATTCTGTCCAGGGCAGACAGCTGCTCCACAGTCAGTTGATACAGGTCAGCAGGTGTGTGGATCAGCTCCTGGTCAACGAGCTGATCAATAAGCTTGGTTCCCAGCCCTTCTATATCCATCGCGCGCCGAGATGCAAAATGACGCAGTGCCTCTTTCCGTTGAGCGGCACAGAACAAGCCTCCCGTGCACCGGGCCACCGCTTCGTCTTCGACCCGGATCACGTCGGATCGACAAACGGGACACTTCGCCGGCAATTTGATTCTTCGGGTTCTTGCGGGTCGGCGGTCCTTGACCACCTGCACCACCTCAGGGATCACATCGCCCGCACGCCGAACGATAACGGTGTCTCCTACCCGTACATCCTTGCGGTGAAGTTCGTCAATATTGTGCAGGGTCGCATTGCTCACCGTAACGCCACCGACAAACACTGGCGCGAGCCTGGCTACGGGAGTGATAGCCCCCGTGCGACCTACCTGCCACTCCACAGCTTCTACTGTGGTCAATTCCTCCTGGGCCGGGAACTTGTGGGCGATGGCCCAGCGTGGCGCCCGCGATACGCTGCCCAGTTCGCGTTGTAATTCCAGCTGGTCGACTTTGTAAACGACCCCGTCGATATCGTACGGGAGGTCATCGCGATCTTTCCCCAGTCTCCGGTAGTACCTCAGGCAGCCCTCGGGCCCCTTCACCTTCTCGGCCTCTGGGCAGACCCGAAAACCCCAGTCTTGCAGGCGTCCCAGGCTTGAATACTGTGACTTCAGGCCCAAACCATGGGCGTCCACCAGGGAGTAAACGAAGATATCCAGTGGACGCTCCGCGGTAACGGCTGCATCAAGCTGGCGGAGACTGCCAGCGGCAGCATTACGCGGGTTGACGAAGGTCTTGGTGCCCGCTTCCCGGGCACGCGCGTTCATAGCCTCGAAACCCGCCTTGGGCATGAACACCTCTCCGCGGACCTCAAGCCGCCCGGGCCAGCCGGTGCCGCGCAACTTCAGCGGTATCACGCGAATGGTGCGTGCATTGTGCGTCACATCTTCTCCAACGCTGCCGTCGCCTCGCGTCGCGGCGCTGGCCAGCACCCCCTGCTCGTATACCAGGGCAATGGCGGTGCCGTCGAGCTTGGGCTCGGCTGCATAGGTAATGACTTCCTCGGTGTCGAGCCGGCTTTTCACACGCCGGTCGAAATCTGTGACCTCGTCATTGCTGAAGGCGTTGTCGAGCGACAACATCGGCGTCGTGTGCGACACAGAGGCGAAAGCCCTGGCCGGCGCGGCACCGACTCGCTGAGTGGGCGAATCAGGGACGAGTAGCTCGGGATGGTCTGCTTCAAGTTCTGCGAGTTCTCGCAGCAGACGGTCGTATTCGGCGTCCGGAACTACCGGCTGGTCCAGCACGTAGTATTGATGGTTGTAGAGATTGAGCAGATCTCTCAACTCTGCCGCACGCGATCTGGCTGACTTCACTCTGCACTACCGGCGGTGGACCCGGTGGGTGTCAGGTGTTCGCGAACATATTGCTGAATCTCGTCGCGGATATAGCGCTCGCGCTGCACGCTTAGCGAACTACCCTGCTCATCGAGCAACTCACCGTCGAGGCTCGCGGCAAGCGTCCGCGCGGAGTCGATCATGCGGTCCAGCGACTCGAAGGGTTCATCAGGGCCAGGCAGCATCAGGAAGAGGCTGACTCCGGGGATCCGCGTATCCGTCAGCGAGGCCAGATCAAACGTACCCGGCTCCACGAGGTTAGCAACGCTAAAAACGATGCTATCTGTCCCGTCTTTCAACGCATGGAAAATACCAAAACGCCCGTGGCGAAGACCGATGCTCCGCATGGCCAGCACCAATTTGTCGCCTGGAAATCCCGATTTGTCTTTCGACATCAGGCGAATCGTTACAAGCTTCTCGGGAACATCGGCGAGCGGCGCCGGCTCTGCCACGGGATCCGCGGAAGTGTCACCTGGAGCGTCAGTATCCGCGTCGGCCACAGTGTCGCCCAGACTGGGCTCCACGCGTGGCAGGTTGGCAGCTGCGGGGTCGGCAGACCGTCGCATGCGAAACCGGGAAAAGCCATAGATCGCCACCAGCACGACCAGGCCGAGTCCCAACAGTATCCAACGCAACTCGCCCACGCCCTTGGGCTCTGCTAGCTGGCTACGAGCTGGACCGCCTCGTCGACATCTACCGAGACGAGCCTCGACACGCCAGGTTCATTCATCGTTACCCCGGTGAGTTGCCGCGCGAGTTCCATGGTGGTCTTGTTGTGAGTGATGACGATGAATTGCACCGTATCGGCCATCTCCCTGACGATTTCGCAAAAGCGGCTGACATTGGCGTCATCAAGCGGTGCGTCCACCTCGTCGAGCAGGCAGAAAGGCGCGGGGTTGAGTTCGAATATCGAGAAAATCAGCGCCACGGCTGTCAGGGCTTTTTCACCACCGGACAACAGGTGGATGTGGCTATTGCGCTTACCCGGTGGCTGCGCCATCACTGTGACGCCTGCGCTCAGCAGATCATCGCCATCCAGGCTCAGGTAGGCGTGGCCGCCGCCGAACAAGCGGGGAAAGAGCCGCTTCAGACCGACGTTGACCTGCTCGAAAGTCTCCTCGAATCGTGTGCGCGTTTCGCGGTCGATCTTGCGAATCGCCTTTTCCAATGTCTCCAGCGCCGAGTTCAGGTCTTCGAACTGCGAGTCCAGATACTCCTTCCGCTCAGACTGCTCTTTGAATTCGTCGATGGCCGCCAGGTTGATAGGACCCAGTCGGTCTATGCGCCGTTGCGCGCGCACGAGCCGCTCTTCCCAGGCTGCGACATCGAAGTCTTCCGGCAGCTCGGCCTTGATCTCATCAACGCTGCGGTCCGTGTCGCGAAACTGCTCCATAAGCCCTTCGCGGCGCACTTCAGTTTCCCTGGCAGACATTCGCAACGCATCCGCCGCGCCGCGCACGTCGGCGACTTTTCGTTCACACTCCGCACGCGCCGTCTCGGCTTCACGAAATGCATGATCTGCCTCTTCCAGCGCGCGCCGGCGTGCCGCCAACTGCTGTTCTACCGTGACCTTGCCCGCGAGCTGAGTCTCGAGCACCGCCGTCATCTCTTCGACTGGCGCCTGGCCGGTGGAAATCTGGGCGCTCAACTGGTTGATGCGCTCTTGGAGGCGAGCTTGCTGCGATTGCACCCGCGTCATCGTTGTGCTCGCCGATTCCTTGGATGCGCGACGACTCTCGAACTCGATCTGAATGCGTGATGCGTTCTCGCGGTCCAGATCTGCCTGTTCCCGTGCGCGGTTGTACTCGTCAAGCAGTTCCTGCTGCTGGCGCTCCAGGGTCGGCCGCCGATCAGCCATCCGGGCCGCCGCCTCTTCTGCCTGCTCCAGTCTCGAACGGGCCCCGGAACTGGCTGAATTCAGCCCGTCCAGTTCGTCCCGCACGGCGCGGCTGTCCGCTGTTAGTGCCACCAGCCGGGTGCGGGTCCGATCGAGGTCCTGGCGCAAGTTAGCCAGCCGAGCCTCTGCCTCAGCCAGGTGCCGATTGGCGGCGGTGAGCGCCTCGGCGTTGGCCATCCGCTCGCGCTCCAGGTTGGCCAGTTCCTCGCGAACACCGGTGCGCTCGTCCTGCAATTGGCCCAGGTCACGCTCCTGATCGCTGATCTGCTGGTGCAGCGCCCGGATGTCGTGCTCACGCGTCAGCACCCCACCGGCCTCACGATGCCCGCGACTGACCCGCACCCAGCCGTCGCCGAGCCACACACCATTCGGAGTTATTACCGACTCACCGGGCGCCAGGCGCGCCCGAATGCCGAGCGCCTGATCGAGCGTCCGGGCGACGCGTACCCGGCTCAGCAATGCGCCAGCCTGGCCAGCCTCCGCCACCTTCGAACTCAGGTATTCGGGACCGCTATCGTCAGTGCCGGTGGCATCTACCAACGCAATATCGGCCTCGGGGAGGTTGCCCAGATGCTCTTCCGGACGCTGCACGCAGACGGCCTGCAAAAAGTCTCCCAGCACCGCCTCTACGGCCTGCTCCCACTCCGGCTCTACCCGCAGGCGCTGCGCAAGGCGTGGCTGGTCGGCCAGTCCCGTGCTCTGCAACCAGCGGTTCGCGGCTTCCTGGTCTGCGCCCAGCGCAGCGGCCTGCAGCGCTTCAAGCGTCTCGGCCCGGCCGCGGCGGCTCTCCAGGGCGCCCCGCAGAGACTCCAGCTCCGCGCCCAAAGCCTGTTCCCGTTGACGCAGCGACACCACGCGCCGATCCAGTCCATTGACGGCGGCCGTCAGGCGTTGAATCTCGGCGCCAGCCGCCGTCTCCGCCCGTTCGTGGTCGAGCAAAGATGCTTCGTGCTGCGACACGGAGATACCATCACCTTCTGCCGTCAGATCGGCCTGGCGCAAACGCAGGCGTTCTGCCTGACTCTCCAGGTGCTCGATGCGGGTGCGCTCCACGTGACAGGTTTGCTGGTACTCCTTTGCCTCGAGGTTGAAGTCCTGCCAGGTCGTCTGCCAGGAGTCCAGCGCCT
>CAMYJV010000167.1 GCA_947258805.1 uncultured Gammaproteobacteria bacterium
GGAGACCGCATGGGTGCCCACCGAGCGCCTGAGCTTCACGGCGGGCCTCGGCTACACGGACACGGAAATCACCAGCAACGAGCAGGCGCGGCTCAGCGGCAACATTTTCGTCAGCCTGGAGGATGAGGATTTGCCCCGGTCACCGGAATGGACCTGGTCCAGCACCGCGGAGTACCGGCTGCCCCTGGCCGAGAATGAAGCCTGGTTCCGCGCCGAGTGGATCTACCGCGACGAATCTTTCAGCACCATCGAGGACGTGACCTACAAGCAGACCAGCAACCAGCCGATTTGCGACACCGTCTGCTCCGAGCCAGGCGCCACCGTGATTGGCCAGGTGCCCGACCGCTCCAACGGCTTCCCGTTTGAAGGCGACGACTATCACGTCGTGAACCTGCGCGCCGGCTTCCTGCTGGGCGAGTCCTGGGAGTTCATTGGCTTTGTCGAGAACGTGTTCGATGAAGATTACTTCACGGGCACGGGCGAGAACTTCGGTCTGAGCGGCTTCCGCCTGCTGCCCCATCCGAGAATCTACGGCGCGAGCGCCACCTGGCGTTTCAAGTAGTCAACCGCACGGGCTGACGCGCCGACGCGCGCCAGCCCGTGCCACTCTCTCCAGACAACGCATACATTCCGGCATCGCCGAAGAACGGTCGGGGCTATGACATTTCACATACGGATACTGACTCTTGGCCTGTGCGCCGGGCTGTGCGCCTGCGCGAACAACAGCGAACCGCCAGCCCCAGCAACGCCGGCGGCCCCAACAGCGGAGGCCGACACCCCGGCCCGTTCCCCCGGCGACCACGTATCCTTCTTCGTGATCGGCAAGTCCTGGAACTTCGACCAGGACAGCGGCGGCAACCTCAACCTGGTCGACCTCGGCTACTTTGCGGAGATCTTCAAGACGGCGGGTGGCGAGGTGAGCGAGGCCTTCATGCAACTGGATGCCCCTGGCGCCGAACCAATTCCCTTCGACCACGAAGGCTACGGCGGCGCGGTGCTCTATGGCGGCAGCGGTGTCCGGCACCAGGCCGTGGAGACCCTGGACGCCGAACTGCCGAACGGCACGTACCTGTTTCGCTTTGCCACGCCGGCGGGGAATATCGAGAACTTCGACATCTCGCTAACGGGCGCGGACGGCAAAACCGACCTGCCCCCCGGACCGGTGATCAATCTGGACCAGGGCGGCGCGCTGGTGGCGAACGACGGTATTGCGCCCGGGGAGGACGTGGTGGTGTCCTGGACTCCGTTCACAACCGGCCGCGCCGATCCGAACGGGATCGCCGACGACCTGATCTTCGTGATGATGAAGGACTGCCGCGGCGAGCGTGCCTTTCATTCCGGCCGCCCGCTGGACACACCGAATCCGCTGGAGCCCGACAAACCCTCCGACACCTTGCTGACCTTCGCCAACGACGAGGTCGTGATCCCGGGCACTGCTTGGCGGCCGGGCGTGCGCTACACGCTGGACGTGGAACACGCGCGGCTGCTGGACACGGATAAGCGCCAGGGCGTGGTGGGCATGTCCACCTATGCAGTCACGACCCACCTGCAGGTGCGGGTCACCGGTGAGCCAGCACCCGGCGACGCGTGCCCCGAGGACGACTGAGCCGGCGTCTAGATAAATACCTGCAGCGCTTCGAAGGGCGCGTCGCAGTCGACCAGGTCCACGCGCTTGGCGCGAATGCGCCAGCCGCCGTCCACTTCTTTCAGTTCGTAGGTGTACAAACCCGCAAAGTCGCGCCTGCGGTCAGCCTGGTGTTCCGCCATCTGGAAACGACGTGTCACTGTCACGCCACCCGTCCGGTCATCGATTGCAGACAGCAACACCGGACCGGTCACGTGGCTCACCCGCAGCGGGGTCTCCAGCGAATGCGCCGTGCCCCCGCTCAGGCGCGCGATGCGCATTTCCATCAGCGTCCGGTCTTCATAGAACAGCGACACCTGGTCGACCGCATCGGTCTGACCAGGTGCAGCCGGTACCCAGTAAGTGCACTCCGCGGTATAGAGCTCGAGCCATTCCACGTAGCGTCCCTGGTCCAGGTATTCCGTCTCCCGGTCCAGCAGCCACGAGATAGCCTGCCGCGCGGGTTTGTCCAGGCGCGCCAGTAGCTGCGGATCACCGTGCATCGTCTGCACTCATGTAATCCTGCCACGCACGGTACTGGTTGCGGATGAACTGCTCGCTGAGCGCAGTGCTGTGGGCACTGTCTTCTTTGCCATCGCCGCGCCGGTGATTGCTGATCCACAGACCCCCACCTTCGGCCGTGCCCACCTGCACCCGCCGATACATCTCCAGGTCATCGGGTTTTATCAACGACGACGGCGAGTGCACCGTGTTCGCGTAGGTAATGTTGCGACGGTTGAAGGCCTCGGGCGCGCCCTTCAGGCGCAGCGTCCAGTGTTCAATAAGGGTTCGATCAACTGAGAGCGGAAACAGCACCCGCACCTGCATGAAACTCGGATGCACCGAGAAGTTCGGGTAGAAATTCGCGTTATGAATATTGAGATCGAGGGTTGCGGTGGCCCGGTCAGCGCCCTGCCCTCGTTCCAGCGCGGCCTGGTAGTCGGCAAAGACCGCATCGTCGCTGCGCGGTTCCCGGAAGCCACGCATGTCGCTGTGACCATGGGCATAGCAGCTGACTTCCAGCGCCCCGAGCTCTCGCAGGCTCTGGGCATTGCCCTGCACGATTTGCACCGGCAGCGGCACCTCGCCTGTCGTCGCGAGCGCCTTGCGCTGCTGGGCCTGGCTCGCGGCGATGGATGACTGGTGCACGACGGCGGGATGCAGACCGTCGTGCAGGTTCTCCAGGTAGATCTTCCAGTTGTTGCGCTGGATCGCGCGCAGGCAGCCGCCCGCCACTTCCAGTTCACCGCCGGGAGCCCTGTCCACCATGTTGTCCAGCGCCCGCCGCGCATCACCGAGCCATTCATCGAATGCGGGGCCTGCCCGGCTCAGCCGCGCAAAAACAAAACCGCGGTAATTAGCCACTCGCAAGGCCGGCAAGCGTTGTCCTGGGCCCTTAACGTCGAGCCCGGTGCCGCTATAACCCTCCGGCAGCGGAATCGATTTCAAACGCCCGTCGGTGTGGTAGGTCCAGCCGTGGTACGGACAGCGCAGCACGCAGATCTCGCCATCTTCCAGGCGCATCATGATCACCGAGCGCCGGGCCACCTCTGTTTGAAAGAAATCTCCGGGCGCGGGCACCTGGCTCGCGTGCCCCACGTAGTTCCAGCTGCGCGTGAAGATGCGGTGCATCTCCAGCCGGAACAGGACCGGGTTGGAATAGACCCGCGCGTTCACGGCGTCGAGCCTAACGAGGTCGCCTACGGGGTAGTCATCGTCGATGCGCATGGGCAAAAACCGCCACGGTGTTTGCGTATAGTAGCAAGGGTCACGCGGCCACCTTGTAACCATGATCGATAGCAACGCGTCCATCAGCCAACGGCCAAAAAAGGGAATCTTTTACGGCTGGTGGATCGTGATGGCGGCCATGGTGGGCATCTCGTCGGCGCCTTCGCAGTTCGCCTTCGGTTCGCTGGGCCTGTTCATGGCGCCGCTGACCCGCGACTTCGGCTGGAGCCGGGCCGAGATGAGCCTTGCACTCACCGTGTTCACCGTGTCCCTGGCCGTGTGCCTGCCGCTGGCCGGTCGCGTGGTCGATCGCATCGGCAGCCGCCGGGTAGTGGTCCCGTCGATCCTGGTCTGCGGTTTTGCGCTGGCCGCGATGCCGCTGGTCACTCAGCTCTGGCACCTGTGGGCGATTTTTCTCGTGATCGGCTCACTGGGTGCCGGCGCGAACAGCCTGCCCTACATGCTGACCATCTCGGCCTGGTTCGACCGCCGCCGCGGGCTGGCCATCGGGCTTTCTATGGCCGGCGCGGGTTTCGGCTTTGCCTATGTGCCACCGCTGGTGCAATACATGATCGCGAGCTACGGCTGGCAGAGCGGCTACCTGCTGCTGGCGGCAATCAACATCCTGATTGCGGCACCGGTTGTGGGCCTGGTGTTTCGCGACTCCCCCACCACGAAAGGATTGATGCCCGATGGCGACCCATCGCCACCGCCCGGCGCCGTCCCGGCCGAGGCCCTGGGACCAGACCTGTCGCAGTCCCTGCGGCGAACCGAATTCTGGTTGCTGTGGATCATATTCGGCGCGCTGGCCTTCAGTTTGTACGGACTGTTGCCGCACCTGGTGCCGATGCTGACGGACCGCGGCATGACTGCCGGCAGCGCGGCCTTAGCCGCGTCTACGATCGGTGTCACTATCATCATCGCGCGGGCGGTGATCGGCTACCTGATCGACCGGTTTTTCGCCCCGCGGGTCGCGCTGGTGTTCTTCCTGATGTCGGCCGCAGGGATCGCGATCCTGGCGGCCGGCGGCAGCGGGCCCTGGGCCTTCGTGGCCGCCGTGGGCGTGGGCCTGAGCATCGGCGCAGAACTGGATTTGATGGCGTACCTGACCACCCGCTACTTCGGCCTGAAACATTTCGGCACCGTGTACGGCGTGATGTTCGCCGCACTGCTGGTGGGCACGTCCCTCGGGCCGGTGTCCTTCGGCGTGGTCTACGACGTCACCGGCTCGTATGTAAACGTGCTGATTCTCTGCGCGGTGCTGAACTTCGGCGCGTCACTGCTGCTGCTATTGCTGCCCGCCTATCCGGACCTCGCGCAATCAGCCGACACCGGCGGACCGGCTCTGGGGCCTGTGGCAGCGAAGAACTGAAGCTCGGGGGAATAGACTAAAGACTCATGCGTAATTACCTGGCAGAACTCGAGCGCAATGGCAGCCTGATCAGAATCTCGCGTGAGGTCGACCCGACTTTCGAGCTGGCCGCCGTCACGCGGGCATTCCAGCGGCGCGGCGACGCGGCCGTGCTGTTCGAGCGAGTGCAGGGCACGCGATTGCCCGTGGTGACCAATCTCTACGGCAGCCGCCAGCGCCTCGCAAACATCGTCAATGCCGGCGAACAGAGTTTCTGTCGGCGCTGGTCTGAACTCATCGGCCAACTCGCGTCACCGCCCGCCTCCGCCACTACTGCCATTGAACGGCCGGCCAACCTGGTGACAGGGCAGCTGAGTGAGCTGCCGCTGATCACCTATCACAGCAAAGATGCGGGCCCGTATTTCACCTCCCCGATTTACCTGGCGAAGGACCCGGAAACCG
>CAMYJV010000168.1 GCA_947258805.1 uncultured Gammaproteobacteria bacterium
CTGCCCAGCGCAACGGCGGCGCCGGCGATAGCGCCTGTCAGCAGCACGCGTCTTCGGGTAATGGGCTGAGTCATGGTTTGCTCCTTGGCATTGTTCGTTGTCCGGACAGGATATTGGTACGGGCGGCGTCGGATTTTTGTGAAAACGAGCCTGCGCGGTTTTTTCGACGCACCCGATGGGCTCAACAGTGGGCGGCTGCCCAGGATAGCAGGTTCCTTATAAAGGCGGGCAGGCGCAACACTCCGAGGCGCATTGCAGGTATATTGATGTTCCGAAATAAGCCGGGCCGCCGGAAACAGGAGACGAAGGAAATAGCATGACCACACGAACGCTGTACGGCACGTCGCAGTCGCGCGCCCTGCGATCCATCTGGGCGATCGAAGAAACCGGCATCGATTACACGCACGTGCCCACCCACTACTTCAACGACTCGAAAACGGACGAGTATCTGGCTGTGAACCCGAACGGCCGCATCCCGGCACTGATCGACGGCGATCTGCAGCTGTTCGAGTCCATGGCGATCAATCTTTACCTGACGAAGCACTATGGCGACGCGCTCTATCCCGCGGACGCGCCCGGCGAGGCGCAGGCCTGGCAGTGGAGCGTCTGGGCCATCAGCGAGATAGAACCGCTGCAGATGCAGGTGGTCATCCAGCGGATGTTCACGCCGAAGGAGAATCGGGACGAAACGGTAGTTGAGAATGCCCTGGAGAGCCTTCAGCGTCCGCTGAAGGTGCTGGACGCGCACCTGGCAGACAGGGCACATCTGCTGGGGGACGCATTCACCGTTGCAGACATCAACCTGGCGGGCGTGATGAATCTCATGCAGGCGGTGGGCATCGACTGCTCGATGCATGGCAACGTGCAACGCTGGCTCGACGCCTGCTACGCGCGACCGGCCCTGGCCAGGGCGCAGGCGCGGGACTGATTCCGCGTCCTGAGGTTTCGTCTGACCGCGCGACGCGGCGTTATCCAGGGACCGCTTTCACCTGATTTTTGGCTGGTTTTCACGCAATTTTCACGCGGGCGTCATGGCGGTGTCACCCTGATCCGTAGACCATAGCTACTGCACGTCAGGCGTGTCGCCCGGCAGGCCCGGGTTGGAACTTGGCACGCTGATTGCAAGAAAACCAGTGGATTTACTTACAACAGGACTATGAACATGGAAGCGCTCGTTTTTGGTGAAATTTCGGAAGAATTGAACGTCGTGACGCACGATAATGTGGCGCTGTTCGAGCAGTACGAGCCGTTAGCGTCCATGACGCGGTGGGACGCGATGAATGACGACGTTGCGGCCTCTTACGATTCGGACGACTGCGCCGTCGATAATCTCTACATGGTCCCCACCTGGTAGTCCGAGACCCCGGCCGCTGTCACGTCACCGCGCTGACGTGACAGGCCCTCCGCGGCCAAGCAAGGCGAGACATTTCCTCTCTCAGCGGTTATAACTGGCGGCAGTTGCGGTCCGGCGATGGGACTGCTCAGCTTAGCTCGCGCCAGATCGGTCGGGCTAAGGCCCGCAACAGCGTTTGACGGGGGAAATCGAATGAAGAGCGTGCGTGAAATCCTGGATCACAAGAACAAGCCCGTGGTTTCCATCGAGCCGCTGGCGTCCGTCCTCGACGCGGCGCAGCTGATGGCGGAGTTCAACGTTGGCGCGCTGACGGTGCATATCGATGATTATCTGGTGGGGATTGTCACCGAGCGGGATTACGTTCGCAAAGTGATTCTCGACCACAAAACCTCCAAGGAAACCAAAATTTCCGAGATCATGACCCGCGACGTCGTGAAGGTTGCTCCCGAAACCCTGGCGACGGAGTGCATTGCGCTGATGAAAGAGCACCACATCCGACATCTGCCCGTGGCCGTAGAAGGCCAGGTTATCGGCATCATCTCGCTGCGTGATCTGTTCCTGGAAACCATCGAAGAAGCGGTGACCTGACCCGAAACCCGGCCTCGGTTATGCTCGTCCCATGGATGTCCTCACTGCCCGGGACGGCGGCCTGCACTGCGGCGCCGGACGCTTCACCATCGACCCAGCCCGACCGGTAGAGATCGCCGTCATCACTCACGCGCACGCGGATCATGCGCGCGCCGGCAGTGGCGAGTATCACTGCTCGGCGGAAGGCGAGCGGGTCACCCGCATGCGGGTCGGCGCCGACGCGCGAATCGTTTCCCACGGCTGGGGAGAACGCTTCCAGCTGGGCGACGCCACGGTTTCCATGCATCCGGCCGGCCACATCCGCGGCTCGGCCCAGGTCAGGGTGGAAGTCGACGGCGAGGTCTGGGTCGCCTCCGGTGACTACAAACGGCAGGACGACCCTACCTGCAGCGCCTTCGAGCCGGTGCCGTGCGACGTGTTCATCACCGAGGCGACCTTCTCCCTGCCGATCTATCGCTGGTCGCCTACCAATGCGGTCATGGCGGATATCTGGTCCTGGTGGCGGACGAACCGGAATGCGGGTCGCAGCTCGCTGCTGTTCTGCTACGCGCTGGGCAAGGCTCAGCGGGTGCTGGCCGGCCTGGCCCGTTACACGGATGAACCCGTTTACGTGCACGGGGCGGTTGAGCCGCTGACGGAAGCCTACCGGAAGGAGGGCGTGCCGATGCTCAGCACCATCAACGCTACGGCGGACGCCCGCACGGACGGGTTCAAGGGCCAGCTGGTGATCGCGCCGCCGTCGGCGAGCCGCTCCACCTGGATGAAGCGCTTCCGCGAGGCCGAGACCGGGTTCGCCTCGGGCTGGATGCGGGTGCGGGGCATCCGCCGCGGCCGCGGCTGGGATCGCGGGTTCGTGCTGTCGGATCACGTCGACTGGCCGGGCATGATCGAGACCGTTCAGCAGTCGGGCGCGCGCCGGGTGCTGGTCACCCACGGACGCTCGGACATACTGGTGCGCTACCTGCAGGAAGCCGGCATCGACGCGGCCCCGCTTGCCACCGCCCATGGCGACGAAGACGATTGAATGCGTCAGTTCGTTGATCTTTACGAGCAGCTGGACCGCACCAACTCGACCCGCGCCAAGGTCGCGGCCATGGTGCGCTACTTTGCTGCAGCGCCGGCGCAGGATGCGGCCTGGGCGCTGTTCTTCCTGTCCGGAGAGCGGCTGCGCAATCCCGTGAAGTCCCGCAACCTCACCGCCTGGGCCAGGGAGCTGGCCGGGGTCAGCGAGTGGATGTTCGATGCCTGCTACGAGGCGGTGGGCGATCGCGCGGAAACTCTGGCCCTGCTCATCGACGCGGTGCCGAACCGGAAGGTGCTGGCTCCCTGGACGCCGACGCTGGCGGAAGCGGTGGCCTGGCTGGAAGGCCTGCGGCAGCTCGAAGAGGACGCCCAGCGGCAGGCGCTGCGCGGGGTCTGGACTCGCCTGGAGGCGCGCGAGCTGTACCTGCTGAGCAAGCTGATGACCGGCGCGCTGCGGGTCGGGGTCTCGAAACGCCTGGTGGTGCGGGCGCTGGCGGAGTGGTCCGGGGTGCCCGCCGCAGCCATCTTTCACCGCCTGATGGGCAGCTGGACGCCCNNNNCGACAGCTTTCGCGGCCTGTTCGACGCGGACGTATCCGACGCCGACCGGTCGCGTCCCTACCCTTATTTTCTCGCCGCGCCGCTGGCGACAGATCTGCAGGCCCTGGGCGACCCCGCGGGCTGGCGCGCGGAGTGGAAGTGGGACGGCATTCGCGGTCAGCTGGTGCGCCGGGGCGGCGAGACCTGGCTGTGGTCCCGCGGTGAAGAGCTGATCACCGCCCAGTATCCGGAGATCACTGCCGCCGCCGCCGCGCTGCCGGACGGTACCGTGCTGGATGGCGAGATCCTGGCCTGGCGCGATGGCGCGCCGCTGCCGTTTGCCGAGCTGCAGCGGCGCATCGGCCGCAAGCGGGTGGGCGCCAGGATGCTCGCCGACGTGCCCTGCGCCTTCATGGCCTACGACCAGCTGGAAGCCGGTGGCAGGGATGTCCGCGCGCTGTCCCTGCAGGAGCGCCGCCGGCTGCTGGAAGATACCTTAGTCGGGCTGTCGGCGGGGCTGTCGGCGACGCTGCCGTGCTCGCCGCTGCTGGATTTCGATGCCTGGGATGACTTGGGACGTCAGCGCGACGAGAGCCGCACCCGCCGAGTGGAAGGGCTGATGCTCAAGCGGGTGGACAGCCCCTACCGGGTGGGCCGCGTACGCGGCGACTGGTGGAAGTGGAAGGTTGCGCCCCTGGAGATGGACGCGGTGCTCATCTACGCCCAGCCGGGCCACGGTCGGCGGGCCAGCCTGTTTACGGATTACACCTTTGCCGTGTGGAGCGACGACGGCGAGCTGGTGCCGGTGGCGAAAGCCTACAGCGGTCTGGACGATGCGGAGATTCGCGAGCTGGATCGCTGGATCCGCCGCAATACCATAGACAAATTCGGGCCGGTGCGGGCCGTCGAGCCCACCCACGTGTTCGAGCTGCATTTCGAGAATGTGGCCCCTTCCGCCCGACACAAGTCGGGCATCGCCGTGCGGTTTCCGCGCATCGCCCGCTGGCGCCGGGAGATGACGCCGGCTGATGCCGACGCGCTGGTTCATCTCAAGTCGCTGATCGCGGGCGGCTGATCCGGATACGGCTCGGGTATAGTGGCCGCTTGGTTCACGGGTCGATCGGGAGGAGCGCATGGCCTTTGCATGGAACTACGGGGACATTCTGGATGCGGTGGCGGAGATCACGCCGGATGATCGCCCGGCGCTTATTCACGGCGACCGCGTCATCCCCTTCGGGGCGTTCGCCCGCCGCAGCAACAATCTGGCGGCGAACCTGCTCCGGGCCGGCGCGCGCCCGGGTGACCAGATCGCCTTCTACCTGCGTAACTGCCCCGAATACAGCGAGGGCATCGCCGCCGGATTCAAGGCCCGGCTGACCCACGTCAACGTCAACTATCGCTATGTCGATCACGAGCTCATCTATCTGCTCGACAACTCGGATGCCAGCGTGGTGATCTACGGCGCCGAGTTCGCCGGTCACGTGGCCGCCATTCGCGATCAGCTGCCCAGGGTCACCCAGTGGGTGGAGGTCAGCGACGGCTATGCGGGGGGTGAAAACCCGATTCCATACCAGTATCTGGTTGCCCAGGGCGATGGCGCGCCCCTGGACATCCAGCGGTCCGGCGACGACCTGCTGTTCCTCTACACCGGCGGCACCACGGGCATGCCCAAGGGCGTGATGTGGCGTCACGACGATCTTTGGCGCGTAACCGGTGCCGGCGGCAACCCGCGCCTGGGTCAGCCGCCGTCTGAAGATCTCGATGCTTACATCCAGCGGCTGCAGCAGGAACAGCCACCGGTCAACCTGCCGCTGCCGCCCATCATGCACGGCACCGGGCTGCTGTCGGCGGTGGGCGCGATGGCCCGGGGCGGCACCTGCGTCACCCTGGCCGGGCGCAGCTTCGATGCCGAAGAAGCGCTGGATGCCATACAGCGGCACCGGGTGACCGCCACCACCATCGTCGGCGATGCCTTCGCCCGGCCTTTGGTGGAAACCCTGGATGCCCATCCCGGGCGCTGGGACATCTCCTCGCTGCAGAACATCAACTCCTCCGGCGTCATGTGGACCCGGGCGGTGAAGGCGGGCCTGCTGCGCCACAACGAAAACCTGGCGCTGGTGGACGGCTTCTCGTCCTCCGAAGCCATCGGCCTCGGCAGCTCGGTGATGACAAAGGACGAGATCATCGAGGTGGCGTCCTTCACCCTGGGCCCGCACTGCAAGGTCTTCACCGAGGACCATCGCGAAGTGCAGCCGGGCTCCGGCGAGGCAGGCATGGTGGCGGTCACCGGCAACCTGCCCGTGGGCTATTACAAGGACGATGAGAAAACGGCGAAAACGTTCCCGGTCATCGACGGCGTGCGCTGGTCGATCCCCGGCGACTGGGTCCAGGTGGAAGCGGACGGTTCGTTGACCCTGCTGGGCCGCGGCAGCAACTGCATCAACACCGCGGGGGAGAAGGTGTATCCCGAAGAGGTGGAGGAGGCGCTGAAGCACCACGAGGCGGTGGCCGATGCGCTGGTGGTGGGCGTGCCGGACGAGCGCTGGGGCCAGGCCATCACCGCGGTGGTGAAGCTGCATCCGGGCCATGAGTTGGAAGAGCTCGAGCTGCGCGACTTCGTGCGCGGTCGGCTGGCAGGCTACAAGGTGCCCAAACGCGTCCTGTCCCGGGACGATCTGGAGCGCGCGCCCAACGGCAAGGCCAACTACGCCCTGATCCGCGATTACGCGCTGCAGGCGCTCTCGGGCTAAAATAACCGTATGAACGACGCCACAAGTACCACAGACAACAACATCGCTGCCCAGAGCATCGCCCCCCAGAAGATCTCTCCACAGAAGATTGTCATAGTCGGCTCCGGCATGTGCGGCATGACCACGGCGCTGGCCCTGGCCAGCAAGGGGCACCGGGTGACCATTTTCGAACGCGATGCCCGCCCGCCGGACGGTGACGCGGATGACGCGTTCTTCCGCTGGCAGCGACTGGGCGCTGCTCAGTTCCGCCATCCCCACGCGTTCCTGGGATTGATGTGCAACCTCATCCAGGACAACTACCCGGAGCTCATGGAGCGTCTGTACGAGGCGGGCGCGCGGCGGGTGGATTTTTCCGACATGCTGCCGGCCGAGCTGCAGGATGCCTACGTACCGGTCCCCGGGGACGAGAAGTTGTGGGTGCTGCTGTGCCGCCGCGCGACGCTGGAGACCGTGATCCGACGTTACGTGGAAACCATGTCCAACGTCGAGATCCGTAACCGCTGCCACGTGGTTGGGCTTGTTACCAAGGAAAGCGCAGGGGTCCCGGTAGTTACCGGGCTGCGCGTTCGCCAGCGCGGCGACGCCGCAGAAGACTCGAAGAGCGCCGGGCCCGAGCAGACCGTTACCGCCGATCTGGTGGTGGACGCCAGCGGTCGCAGCAGCCGCTTCCCCACCTGGTTGAAGGCCTTGGGCGGCGAGGGGCGGGAGGTGCGCGAGGTGCGCGAAGAAAAAAGTTGCGCCGAGATCGTTTACTACACCCGCCATTACCGGCTGAAGCCGGGGGAGGAAGAGCCGCCGCGGGGGGAGAACCGGGGTGCCGGCGATTTCGGCTTTCTGAAGTACGGGGTCTTTCCCGGCGACAACGGCCACTTTGCCATCATTCTGTGCGTGCCGGTGAAAGAAACCCGGCTGCGGGAAGCGCTGAAGGACTCGGCTCTGTTCGACCGCATCTGCCTGAGCATTCCCGGGCTGCAGCCCTGGCTGGCAGGTGGCCGCAGCGAGCCCACCACGGATTCTTTCGGCATCGGCGACATTCAGGCGGTGTGGCGTCACTTCGTCGCCGACGGTGAGCCGCTGGCCTTGAATTTTTTCGCCGTGGGCGACGCCGCCGTGCGCACCAACCCCCTGTACGGTCGGGGCTGCAGCACCGGCATCCTGCACGCCCACATACTGGCCGACGTGCTGGAGCAGGAGTCGGAGCCCCGGGCCCGGGCGCTGGCGTTCGACGCGCGCACGGAAGCGGACCTGCGGCCGATCTATGACGCCAGCCTGCGTGAGGATCAGAGCGGCATCCGCCGCGCCGAGGCGCTGATGCAGGGCCTGCTGCTGGACAAGCCGGATTCCTTCAAGAGGTGGTTCGGCCTGGCTTTCGGTGATGCCCTGGCCGCTGCCGCCCGGGAGCGCATTCACGTCATGCGCGGCCTGCTGCGTACCTTCCACCTGCTGGAGAAGCCGGGTGATTTCCTTAAGGACCGGCGCATCCGCCTCACCGTGCTGGCATTCATGCTGCGCGGGCGCAAACGCAACGCTGCCCGCCGGCTGCAGAAGGGGCCGAACCGGGACGAGATGCTGAGCCTGGTGTCGCCGGAGGGCGCTCAGAGCTCCACGGACTCATAGGGCAGGTAGCCCTCGTCCAGCAGGCGGCGGATCTCTTCCGGCGCGTAGGGCACGGTGTCCACGAAGGGCGGCAGGTCGGACTTGTCGATGCCGTTGGCCGCCATCCAGGTTTCGCACATACGCAGGTCGATGAGGTCATCGGCTTTCAGGCGTGCCGCCCGATCCACCAGCGGTGACATCGCCGCTTTGCCCTGGCGGGTGAAGGTCAGGGCCTCCGAACCGTGCAGCACGATGACCACCGGCTCATCGATGGCGATGGATTCCGCCCTGGCGGCTTCCAGGGTGTCGAACAGGTTGACCAGATCTTCTTCGCCCAGCGGCGAGACCTCCAGATAGACGGGCGCTGTATCCAGCAGGGGCGCTACCGCCGCCTGCGCGTCACGGGTGAGGTCGGGGAGGGTGGCGATGCAGAGGGCGACGACGATCCGCCAGCGGCGCTTCGGGGATTGAGAAGCTCGATAAAAGTTCATTGATGTCAATAGCTTATTGGCACAATCTTCGAACATAGTAATTACAAATCGGGGTTCGCACCAGAGCCCGTTCGCCCATACTCCGTGTTCAACAGTCCGATTGCACGGGGCGGGGAGGGAGCCTCTGGCAAACACCATGCGATCGGAGATCTCATAACAATCCATCGCTGCTGCGGGAGGCCGGCACGTGAGAACGGTTACACGCGCCGGCGTCGCGCTATTGATGGCTCTTTCCCTGGGCGCCTGCGGGGGCGGTGGCGGTAGCGGGAGCGATCCCGTCAATCCCCCACCAGCCAACGCCGCACCGACCGCGGTGCTGGACGGCTTGCCCCTACAGGGCAAAG
>CAMYJV010000169.1:0-5143 GCA_947258805.1 uncultured Gammaproteobacteria bacterium
TGTCGAACAAGGCCAGGCAGGATAAGGAGGCCGGTCGCTCCTCGCGCGGCCGCGGCATCTATTTGCTGCCCAACCTGCTGACGACTGGTGCGCTTTTTGCGGGCTTTTACGCCATCGTCGGGTCCATCGACGGGAACTATCAGCGCAGCGCCATCGCGTTGCTGGTTGCTCAGGCGCTGGACGGTCTTGACGGGCGCGTGGCCCGGCTCACCGGCACGGAATCAGAATTTGGCCGCGAATACGACAGCCTGTCCGACCTGGTGGCCTTCGGCATCGCGCCGGCCATCATCGTCTACCAGTGGGGGCTCGTGCGCCTGGCTGAATATGGCTGGGTGTGGGGCAAGATCGGCTGGCTGGCCGCATTCCTGTTCGCCGCAGCCGCGGCTCTCCGGCTGGCGCGTTTTAATGTCAGTGCGCAGTCAGTGGACCGACGGTTTTTCGAGGGACTGCCGAGCCCGCCCGCCGCCGCGCTGATCTGGTCCCTGGTCTGGCTGGGCGACAAGCTGGAGTGGAGCGGCGGTGGCGCCGTGTTCACGTGCTGTGCGGTGACCGTATTCGCCGGCCTGATGATGGTATCGCGGGTGCCGTTCTACAGTTTCAAGGACGTGAGCCCGCGCGGCCGCGTGTCCTTCACGCGTTTTTTCGTCATTCCGCTGTGTTTCGTGCTGATTGCGCTGGATCCGCCGACGGTGCTGTTTGCGATGGCCGCTACCTATGCGGCGTCGGGGCCGGTGTTGAGCCTGTGGCGCATCCGCCGCCGCATGCTGCGTCGTCAGCAGGAAGGCAGCCCGCGACGGAGCTGAAGCGATGCAAGCCAGACCCGGCCGCCTGAACCCAGGCCAGCGGCGCGCACTGGCAGAGATGGGTATTGATGTCTGGGTTCCGGCGGTGCCGGCACCTGGCGTTGAAGCGCCGCCGGTTGGCAGCGACTGGCAGGACTTGCGGCATGCGGTCAGCAACTGTCATGCCTGCGGCCTCGCGGCGACGCGCACCCAGACCGTATTCGGCGTCGGCGACACGAACGCCCGTTGGATGATCATCGGCGAAGCGCCGGGCGCCGAGGAAGACCGGCAGGGTGAGCCTTTCGTGGGACGTGCGGGCCAGTTGCTGAACGAAATGCTGTCGGCGGCAGGCTTGGCGCGCGAACAGGTGTTCATCGCCAATATTCTCAAGTGTCGCCCGCCGGCTAACCGCGATCCCGGCGCTGAAGAGGTGGCCGCCTGCGCCGTCCATCTGCAGCGTCAGACCGAGCTACTGCAGCCGCGGCTGATTCTTGCCGTAGGGCGCATTGCGGCCCAGAGCCTGTTGCAGACCACCACGCCCGTCGGTCGATTGCGTGGCCGGGTGCACGACTACGCCCCTGCGGGCTTGCCGCTGGTCGTGACCTATCACCCCGCGTATCTGCTGCGCAGCCCCGGCCAGAAACGCCGGGCTTGGGAAGACCTTTGCCTGGCCCGCCAGACGGTGGCACCGCTTCCCGCATGAGCGCAGCAGTCGAACACCTGCCGCCGCAGATACGCGCGATGCGCCAGGAGGATGTACCCGCTGTGGCTGCGCTGGAGCAGGCAGCCTACGAGTTTCCGTGGAGCGCGGGTATTTTTCGTGACTGCCTGCTGGCCGGCTATACCGCGGTCATCCTGGAGACCGAAGGCGAGGTGATGGGTTACGCGGTGATGTCCGTGGCGGCCGGTGAGGCCCACTTGCTGAATCTTTGTCTCGCGCTGCATTTCCGCCGCCGCGGCATCGGCCGTCGCCTGTTGCAGCACATGCTGGAGCTGGCCATGCAGGCAGGCGCGGAGCGGCTGTTTCTCGAAGTGCGGCCATCCAACCGGGACGCGATGCGTTTGTATCGCGCGGCAGGTTTTGACGTGATCGGTGTCCGGCGGGGTTATTACCGAGCGCCCGGCGGCAACGAAGACGCAGTGGTCCTGGTCCGCCGCATTTCCGGCACGGCCTGAACCCGGCCCTTGTCTTGACTGCAGTCTGGTTCAAGCGGCCAATCCTGGCCTGGGCCCTTTACGACTGGGCCAATTCGGCCTTTTCCCTAAGCGTGATGACCAGCTTTGTACCGGTCTTGCTCGCCGGGTTCTGGAACGACGGTGCGGAGTCTGCCGTCACGACCTTCCGTCTGGGTATCGCCAACGGACTGGCCAGCCTGATCGTTGCCGTGACCGCGCCGGCTATTGGTGCCATCGCCGATCGCGCCGGGCGCCGGAAACGCGGCTTACTGATATTTACGGCCCTTGGCGTGGTCATGACCGGAGCCATGTACCTGGTAGCCGCGGGTGAATGGGGCCTGGGCCTCGCCTGCTACGTGCTGGCTTCCATTGGTTTTGCCGCGGGCAATTCGCTCTACGATTCGCTGCTGGTGGACGTTGCGTCGCCGGATATCTACGATCGGGTGTCTGCTTACGGCTTCGGTCTCGGTTACCTGGGCAGCGCGTTGCTTTTCACAGTGAACGTGCTGATCGTGGGCTCACCGGAACGCTTCGGCTTTGCCAGTGAGGCCGAGGCCGTGCGCATGACTTTCCTGATGGTGGCGGGCTGGTGGGCCATATTCACCGTGCCGCTGGTCATCTGGGTGCAAGAACCGAACAGTGTGCCCGGAGTGCGCGGCACAATCCGCGCGGGCTTTGCCGAACTGATTGCCACACTTCGCTCCATCCGCACGCAGCGCAACCTGTGGCTGTTTCTGCTCGCGTACTGGCTCTACATCGATGCCGTCTACACGATCATCAAGATGGCGGTGGACTTCGGCCTGTCCCAGGGACTGATGATGCAGGACCTGATCACGGCCATCCTCGTGACCAATTTCGTCGGGTTTCCCGCCGCTATCCTGTTCGGCTACCTCGGAGAGCGCTTTGGCGCGCGGCGGGGCATCTACCTGGCCCTTGGCGTCTACGTAGTGGCGACGTCGGCGGCGCCGTTCATCGACACGGCAGCGGAGTTCTACGCCCTTGCCGTCACCATCGGCCTGGTCCAGGGCGGCGTGCAGAGCCTGAGCCGGTCCCTGTTCGCGCGGCTGGTGCCGGAGGGCAAGACCGGAGAGTACTTTGGCTTCTACAACATGCTGGGAAAATTCGCAGCAATACTCGGACCGGTGCTGGCCGGCGTCGTCGCGCTGATGACTGGCAGCCAGCGCGTCGGCATCCTGTCGATCATTATCCTGCTGGTCGCCGGACTGTGGTTGCTCAGGCAGGTTGAACTGCCGGACGGCGCCCGGGGCGAAAGCGCCTGACGGCTGCAGCGAAGCGGGCCACGCGCTGTTCCGTCGCCGACCCGTCGTAGCGCAGGCGTGCGTAGGCACCGAACAGCGACTCCACTTCGCCCTGCAGCTCCGGGCGGAGACCCGCAATGGCCGTTGCATATTCCTCCGGGCCTTCAGCAGGTTGTCTTGCCCTGGCTGCACGCGCGGTGCGCGCACAAAGTTCGCGATAGGCGCGCGCCAATGGGTCGAGGCGACGACGGCCGCGCAGGAACTGCCAGCTGCCCAGCAGGCCGAGGAACAGACTCATGCCGGCCGCGAGGCCGACCACGAGGTGCTGAATGGTGGGTTCAGCGATTCCCGTCCAGCGCAGCAGGTCGGTCTGCGTCTCCGGGCCGAAACCCAGCACCCAGCGGTTCCACGCGGCGTTCAGCGCATCCCAGCTCATGTACAGGCCACTGCCGAACCAGCCGCGCCGCAACAGGTCTGCCCCGGCCAGGCTGCCGCTGCTGATGGCGCTGTCCATACCCCACTGAATGCGTTCGGGCGCGACGGCAGCGGTAGGGTCGTAACGCACCCACCGGTCGTCCAGCCAGACCTCTGCCCAGGCGTGCGCATCGGCCTGCCTCACGACAAGATGATCGGCCAACGGGTTGAGTTCACCGCCCTGGTAGCCTGTGACTACGCGCGCCGGAATCCCGGCCGCGCGTGCAAGCACGGCGAATGCCGATGCATAGTGGCCACAAAAACCTTCGCGCGTATTGAACAGGAAGTCGTCGACGCTCTGGGCGCCCAGCAGTGCCGGTGTGAGAGTGTAGAAGAATGGCTGTTCACGGAACATCTGCAGAATGTCGCCCAGGTAGGCCTGGTCACTGGCTGCGGCAGCGCGGGCTTCTTGCGCCCAGGCGTTGCTGCGCGGGTTACTACCCTCCGGCAGCCGCGTGTCGGCACTCCGGCCGCGCGGCGTCATCCAGCCGGGGGTATCGCCCGTTAACGACGACCGGGCGCGGTAGGATGTGCGCGTTTCAACGGGCCGGAAGCGCACGAGCTGATACGGCGCGGTGGTAATTGCCTTAGGCGCATCCCAGGACACCGGCGTTTCCAGTGCGAGCAACCACCGGCGGCCGTGGGGTTCCAGTGTGACTTCGTAGCTGGTCAGCTTGTCGCTGCGACTGACTTTGTCCTGCAAACCTGGAAAGAAGCTGACTGCGCGCATGCGCCATTCACGACCGTCGAATTCGCTCAACACCGGCCCACGCCAATACAGGTCACTCGTGGGTGGTGGTTCGCCGTCGAAGCGGACGCGAAAGGCGGCGGCGTCGGAAAGCGCGAGTTCGGTGATGTCACCCGGGCTCATGCTATCGGCCAGGCCTGTGCTGGCCTGCGCACCTCGCTGTGGCAGGGCCCAGAAGGGTCCGGGCACGCGCGGGAACAATAAAAACAGCATGATCGCCAGCGGCACCGCTTGCAGGATCAAGCGGGCCGCAGTTGCGACGGCAGGCCCCGCTGGGATGGCATCGCGCCGCCGCGACACCTGCAACAGTGCTGTGATCACGAACAGCGCCCCGCTGAACAGGTAGACCGGGCCCCAAAGTGCCTGTTCGCGCAGGAAAGCTGCGAAGAGCAGAAAAAAGCACAGGAATACCACCACGGCCCGGTCCCGGTGGCCACGGGTTTCGAGGAGTTTCATGGCGGCCATGACCATCAGCAGCGCGGAGCCGGCGTCGACCCCGGTGATCTGCCGATAGGTGATGAAGACGCCGGCGAAACCCACTACGGCGAGCGGCACGCGGATCCAGGCCGACGGCAGCGGCTGCCGGCGCTGCGCCGCGCGCAGACGCCACGCGCTGATGAGGGCGATCAGCAGTGGAATCCACGGCGCCACGTGTGGCAGGTGCGGAAGCACGGCGATTCCCAGCGCGGCGATCAGCCACAGCA
>CAMYJV010000169.1:5151-11393 GCA_947258805.1 uncultured Gammaproteobacteria bacterium
ATCCGGCCGTGGGCTCGTGGCGACGCTCTTTTCCCTGCGTCGCGCTCATGCGGGCCCGGCCCGGCCCGTTCTCAGCAAGGCAAGGGCTCGCAGGCATCGGTGGCGCTGTTCCAGCCCCTGGTCCGGCGGCACGACGAGGCCGGGCAAGCGCAGGCCGAAATCGGCGCCCTTCGCCGCGGCATCCAGCACGCGGCGGGCGAGGCGTGCAATCCGTCGTTCGTCATCGCGGTCGGTTTCCGAATCCCAGTCAATCCACACCGGTGCGCCGGCGCCACCTCGGTACTCATGCACCAGTTTCTGCCCGGTACGTGCCAGGGCTTTCCAGGCCATCCGGCGCGGCGAATCGCCCGGCCGCCACTGGCGCATGCCGAAGTAGTCGTCATCGCCGCTGGCGTCCAGGCCCGTGCGGGCGGAATCACCCGCGGGCGAGCCGTCCGCACGCTCTGCCGGGCGCGGGTAGGCGAGTCCTTTCAGGTCGAAATTCAGCCAGCTCCATGACTCGAACAGGCCGAGCGGATAACAGGTGGCCACGCGCAGCCGTGGCACCGGGTGCAAACCGCGAACGGGGGCAGGCAAGCTTAGTTGCCGCACCACCTGCCTGCTGCCGTCGAGGTCCACGCAGACTTCACGCGTTTCACCATCCCAGTTCAGCCGGATCTGCCAGCGGGTTTCCGGGCGTTCGTTCTGCAAGCTGAAGCGGAACTGCCAGTTGTCGCCGGCAAACACGGGCTCCGCGCCGAGGGCCGACAGTCGTAGCAGGGCCAGATTGTGGTGGCAGTGATGGATGCTGACAATGCCGACGGCCGCGAGCAGAAAGGTCAGCGCAAAACCGAGGTTGTTGTTGTAGTTCATCGCCCCGAGCATCATCACGAAGGCGATCAGCGCAAAGATCAGGCCGGCGCGCGTGGGCAGGATGTAGATGCGCCGGGTTTGCAGCTCGACGTCCGGCGGATCGATGCCCTGCCGGCGTTTCGCCCAGGCGCGGAGCGCCTGTCCGCAACGTTGGTTCAGCGCAGCGAGCCCGGCAGCCATCGCTTAGCCGGGCAGGGGTACCCGCTCCAGTACCCGGGCGACGAGCGCTTCAATGCCGTGCTCGCCCGCATCGCGGGCTCGCAGGCGATGGGCAACGACGGGCGTGAATACCGCCTTCAGGTCTTCCGGGCGCACGCCGCGATGACCGTCGAGCATTGCCCAGGCGCGAGCGGCGGCGAGCAGGTCCACGGCACCGCGGGGTGACAGTCCGTATTCAAACTCCGGTGCCTGGCGGGTGTGGGCGACCAGTGCCTGGGCATAATCGAGCAGGGTTTCGGCGACGTGCACGGTGGCGGCAGCTGACTGCAGTTCTGAGAGTTCTGCCGCGGTAATGACCGGCTCGATGTCCTTGAGCAGGCGCCGCCGGTCGCCACCGCGAAGTAATTCACGTTCCAGTTCGGGAGACGGGTAACCGAGGCCGATCCGGACGAGAAAACGGTCGAGCTGGGATTCCGGCAGCGGAAAAGTGCCGACCTGGTGCACCGGGTTCTGCGTGGCGATCACAAAGAAGGGCTCCGGCAGGTCATAGGTGATGCCTTCTGCCGTCACCTGGTGTTCTTCCATGGCCTCCAGCAGCGAACTTTGAGCCTTCGGCGTTGCCCGGTTCACTTCGTCGGCCAGCACTACCTGGGCGAACAGGGGACCGGGATGAAAGCGGAATTCGCTGGCAGCCTGTTCGAACACTGACACGCCGATCACATCGGCCGGCAGCAGATCACTGGTGAATTGAATCCGCCGAAAATCCAGGCCAAGGGTCGTGGCCAGCGTACGGGCCAGCAGTGTCTTGCCGACGCCGGGCAGATCCTCGATCAGCAGGTGCCCGCGGGCCAGCAGGCAGGTCATGGCCAGGCGAATTTCCCGATCTTTGTCGAGCAGCACGGTGCCGACGCAGGCCATTACCCGTTCGGCCTTGTCCCGGGCCTGGGACAGCCGATCGTGGTCGGTCATCAGTGCGACTGGATCGTTCATCGGTTTTTGCAGGGTATCACCGGCCAGGCGCCACGCGCGCCCGGCATCCGAGGCTTATGTTAGACGCCGGAATGTGGCGCAAGGTGCGAACTGGTGCGCAGATCAGGCTTTCGGATCAGGCTATCGGATCAGGCCAGCTGCTCCAGCCGGCCGAGCTGCTCGTCCAGTCGGGCCAGTTCCCGCCGCAGCTCCGCCTCGCGCTCCCGCTCTTTGGCGACCACGGCTGCGGGCGCTTTGCTGGTAAAACTTGCGTTGCCCAGTTTCGATTCGCAGCGGCCGAGGTCGGCAGCGGCGCGCTCGCGCAGCTTGGTGAGCCTGCCACGTTCCACCGTGACGTCGATCAATCCCGCCATTGGGACGAGGATGCCGAGGTTGCCAAGCAGCGCCGTCGCTGACGCGGGCGCCTGCGTGCCGGCATCCACAAGCTCGATGCTCGCCAGCCGCGCAAGATCCTTGAGATAGCGGCCGTGAGCGGCCACTCGCTGCCGGTCAGTCGGCCCGGCATTTTCCAGCAGTACCGGCAGCGGCCGGCCAGGCGCAATGTCCATTTCACCGCGAATTTGGCGCACACCGAGAATGAAACCTTGCAGCCATTCGACTTCGGCTTCCGCATCGGCGTCTTGCGGCCATGCGGAGGCCTGGGGGAAGGGCTGCAGCATGATGGTTGCGCCGCTGGCGCCGGCCAGCGGCGCAAGCTTGTCCCAGATCTCTTCGGTAATGAACGGCATGATCGGGTGCAGGCAACGCAGAAGTGTTTCGAGCACGGTGACCAGGGTCAGCCGCGTGGCTGCCTGTTCAGCCGGCGTGCCGTTGCCCTGCAAGACCGGCTTGGACAGCTCCAGGTACCAGTCGCAGTACTCGTGCCAGGTGAATTCGTAGAGATCCTGGGCCGCAAGGTCCAGGCGATAGTTTTCCAGGTGCTGGCCAAAGGCGGCAATCGTTGCGCCGAGCCGGGAGCGAATCCAGCGGTCGGCGAGGGTGAGTTCGCTACTGTCGGGTGCCGGTGTTTCCGACACGTTCATCATTACGTAGCGCGTGGCGTTCCACAGTTTGTTGCAGAAGTTGCGGTAACCCTCGATGCGGCCGAGGTCGAAGCGAATATCCCGGCCGGTGCTGGCCATCGCGGCAAACGTGAACCGCAGGGCGTCAGTGCCGAAGCCCGGAATGCCTTTCGGGAACTGCTTGCGCGTGGCGGCCTCGATGGTCGGCTTCAGGTGCGGCTGCATCAGGCCCGCGGTGCGTTGTTCGATCAGCGTGTCCAGGTCGCAGCCGTCGATCAGGTCCAGGGGATCGAGAATGTTGCCTTTGGACTTGGACATCTTCTGGCCGTCGTGGTCACGGATCAGGCCGGTGATATAGACGTCGCGGAATGGCACTTCCCCAGTGAACTTCAGCCCCATCATGATCATCCGTGCAACCCAGAAGAAGATGATGTCAAAGCCGGTGACCAGCACGCTGGTGGGGTAGTAGTTCGCCAGTGCCGGCGTGTCTTCCGGCCAGCCGAGGGTGGAGAAAGGCCACAGCGCCGACGAGAACCAGGTGTCGAGTACGTCTTCGTCCCGGCGCAGCGGCGCATCCTCAGCCAGGCCCGCGCGTGCCCGCGCTTCGGCCTCGCTGCGCCCGACCCAGATATTGCCGTCGTTGTCGTACCAGGCGGGAATGCGGTGTCCCCACCACAACTGGCGGCTGATACACCAGTCCTGGATGTTGCGCATCCAGTCGTAGTAAGTCTTGGACCAGTTTTCCGGTACGAAGCGAATGGCGCCCGACTCCACGGCCGCGATGGCCGGTGCGGCCAGCGGCGCGATCTTTACGAACCACTGGTCTGTCAGATACGGCTCGACGACCGCGCCGCTGCGATCGCCCCGCGGCACCATCAGCCGCTGATCCCGAATACCGGCGCGACGATTGAGAACGAGAGCAACCCGAGCGGGACGGTCTACGTGCAGGTGAGGCCGGGGCGGACCGAGAGGCGACGTCGCTGCCAGCGCTCGTAGTGCCGGACTTCCTCCGGGATCGGAGGGCGTCGACGGTAAAGATGTTGATGGTGTCGAGGCCGTGACGCTGGCCCATCTCATAGTCGTTGAAGTCGTGCGCCGGCGTGATCTTTACGCAGCCGGTGCCAAACTCCGGGTCGACGTAGTCGTCGGCGATGACCGGAATTTCCCGGTCTGCCAGCGGCAGGCGCACGGTCTTGCCGATCAGTGACTGGTAGCGCTCGTCTTCCGGGTGCACGGCGACAGCGGTATCGCCGAGCATGGTCTCCGGGCGCGTAGTAGCCACGACCAGGTGCCCGCTGCCGTCCTCCAGCGGATAGCGGAAGTGCCACAGGTGGCCCTGTTCCTCTTGAGAAAGCACCTCGAGGTCGGAAACCGCGGTGTGCAGCACCGGGTCCCAGTTGACCAGCCGCTTGCCCCGGTAGATCAGGCCTTCGTCGTACAGGCGGACGAAGACTTCGGCAACGGCGGCTGACAGGCCCTCGTCCATGGTGAAACGCTCACGAGTCCAGTCCACCGACGAACCCATGCGCCGCATTTGTTCGGAAATGATGCCGCCGGAGTGGGCTTTCCAGTCCCACACCCGTTCCAGGAAGGCCTCGCGCCCGAGGTCATGACGGGTCTTGCCCTCGGCTTCCAGCCGGCGCTCTACCACCATCTGTGTGGCAATGCCCGCGTGGTCGGTGCCGGGTTGCCACAAGGTATCGCGGCCCCGCATGCGGTAGTAGCGCGTCAGCGCGTCCATGATGGTGTGCTGAAACGCGTGGCCCATGTGCAAGGTGCCCGTCACGTTGGGCGGCGGGATCATGATGCAGTAGGGCTCGTTGTGCCCGGACGGAGCAAAGTAGCCGGCCTCTTCCCAATGCCGGTAGATGCGTTGCTCAATGGCCGCCGGGTCGTAAGTCTTGTCCATGGCCTGGTAGGGCTGATCCTGTAGTGGTTTGTCAGGCTATGTGATGAGTTTGCGGTTCGAAACCGTTGTCGCGGTAAAACCGGAAGCGTTCGCGGCCGTCGCGCCGACCCTCGTCACTCGCATCAATAATTTCGGCGACGCGTTGAAAAGCTTCGAAGCAGGCTGGCACCGTCGGTGTCAGGTTGATCAGTACCTCGCTGCTTCCGGGTGCGGTGGCCGAGTCGCAGCCGATGGTAACCGGTAGTTCCGTGGCTGCGTCAGGTTCCGCGATGCCGTGGGGGACAAAACTCTCGGCGCGGAAGGTCCACAGCAGCTCGTCGAGTTCGGTGGCGGCCCGTTCGTCAGCCGTCAGCGCATGCACACGATGCTGGCGCTTCAGCGCCGTTTCGGCCAGCCGGCAGGCAAAGCGCAGGCGGGCCTGCGGCGTTGCCTGCGCCAGCACATAGAAGTCGATGCGGATGGAGTCGCTGCTCAAGGAATGCCTCCCCGGTGCCAGGGTACGCCCGGCAGAATCAGACGGACACGGGGTCTCTTGGACCCGGTACTACCCGTTTAGCAGGTACTCCATCAACAGCGGAATCGGCCGGCCCGTGCCGCCCTTGTTCGCGCCCTGGCGCCAGGCGGTGCCCGCGATATCGAGATGGGCCCATTCCGTGTCATCGACAAAACGCGCCAGGAAACAGGCGGCGGTAATGGTGCCAGCCTCGCGCCCGCCAATGTTTGCCATGTCGGCAAAATTACTTTTCAGCTGCTGGTCGTACTCGTCTCCGATGGGCAGCTGCCAGGCTCCATCGCCGGCGTGTTCACCCGCCTTGAGCAGCTTGCTGGCCAACCGGCCGGAATTTGCCAGCAGGCCGCTGCGATGCCGTCCCAACGCGATCAGGCACGCACCGGTCAGCGTCGCAATGTCGATCATCGCCCGCGGCTTGAAACGCTTCGCGTAGGTCAACGCATCGCACAGGATCAGGCGGCCTTCGGCGTCCGTGTTCAGAATCTCGATGGTCTGGCCGGACATGGACGTCACGATGTCGCCCGGCTTCGTGGCAGTGCCGCTGGGCAGGTTCTCACAGCTGGGAATCAGGCCAACCACGTTGATCCTGGGCGACAGCTGGCGCAGTGCACGGAACACGCCCAGCACCGTCGCCGCGCCGCACATGTCGTATTTCATCTCGTCCATCTGCGGGGGCGGCTTGATCGAGATACCCCCGGAATCGAAGGTAATGCCCTTGCCGATGAGCACGACGGGTGCCTTGCTCTGGGCCGCGCCGCGGTAACGCAGGACCATGAAGCGGGCAGGTTCGCTGGAGCCAGCCGTGACGGACAGCAGCGCG
>CAMYJV010000170.1 GCA_947258805.1 uncultured Gammaproteobacteria bacterium
ACCGACAATGAAAGCCAGCTCAGGGGCGGTCAGTCTGAAATTCAGGGCGAGGTGTGCCGCACCGATCCGCCAGGTGGCAAAGATGATGTCCAGCACGTCGCTGCTGTTCTGCGCGATCAGGCCAACCCGGTCGCCTTTCCCAACACCAGCGTCACGCAGGAAACCGGCAATGCGCCCCACGCGGTCGTTCATTTCTGCGTAGTTGTGTTGGCGGCCGCTGACCAGGTCAATCGTCGCCACTTTTTCCGGTGAGGTAAGGGCGTGGTGAGCGATCCAGTCGGTAACGGTGTTGGTCATTGATCATTTCTCAAAAAATTCGAGGGTAGTATAGTCCAATGTTCACGGAATCAGGCCATTGAGCCGGTCTTTTTCGATTGCCGCCAGATCACGGTCGCGGGGGTCACCCCGTCCCCCACCGCCGGCAGTTTCCAGCACCATGCTATTGCCGGCCGGAATAATTTCCCGGCCCATGCCGCGTAAATCAGGACCGTCCTTGATGTAAACGCGTGCCGGTTTGCCTGCTTGGCCGCCCTGCCGCCCGCGCGCCGGATGCCCGATCCGGTCGAACATCTTCGACACGGCAAAAGCTTCGCCCTGAGCGTGGGCAAATTCCATGATTTGGCCCACACCGCCCCGGAATTCACCCGCACCGCCGGAATTTGGCCGATATTCCTTGCGCCATACGATCAGGGGCGCGGCATTCTCCGTGATTTCCACCGGTGTGCTGCGCACGCCGGAAGGGAAAGCGGTGCAATCCAGGCCGTCTTTGCCCGGACGGCCGCCGGCGCCGCCGGCGTAAAAAGCATTCATCACAAAAGGCTCGCTTTGGCTGCCCGGCAACAGGCCCCGGCCACCGAGGAAGACCGGCCCGAACAGGCAGGAAGCGCCCTCGGCCGGAACCTGCCCACCCAGCGGTTTTTCCAGGCAACCCAGCACCACGTCGGGCAGCATCTGGCCAACCGCGTGCCGGGCCGAAACGGCGGCCGGCCTCGGTGCGTTCAGGATGCATCCTTGGGGTGCGCTCACGCGCACGACCCCGAGCGAACCCGCATTGTTGGGGATGTCATTGCCGACCACGCTGCGCACCCCGAAAGAGGCGTAGGCCTGGGTGTAGGTCAGTGGCACGTTGATGCCATGGGTGCAGACAGGTGACGTGCCGTCGAAATCGACGTCGATGCCGTCTTCAGCGATGGTCAGCTTGCAAACGAGATCCACCGGTTCGTCGTAGCCGTCGATGCGCATCTCGTTGACCCACGATCCGAATGGCAGCTTGCGGATTTCCGCCAGCATGGCGTCCCGCGAGTTCCCCACAATCATTTGCCCGGCGCTTTCGAGGCTTTCTATTTGGAATTCGTCCAGCGTGGCCAGCAGGCTGCCGGCCCCGGCCTGGTTGCAGGCGGCCAGGGAATAGAGATCTCCCTCGGCCGCGCGGGGATCCCGGACGTTAGCACGCAGAATGTCCATCAGCACTTCGTTCAGTTCGCCTGCCCTGAAAAGGTATCCGATCGGTATATTCAGCCCTTCTTCGAACACCTGCCGGCCATCAGGCCCGAAACCCAGTCCGCCGACGTCGGCGATGTGGGAGGTAGCCGCGAACAGGGCGACTGGCTGATTACCACGGAATACCGGCGTGACCACGGTGAAATCATTCAGGTGACCTGTGCCGTACCAGGGATCGTTGGTCAGCAGCACATCGCCGGCATCGAGCGTCTTTATCGGAAACCGCTGCAGGAAGAATCCAACGCTGGCCGCCATCGCATTGACGTGGCCGGGCGTGCCGGTAACTGCCTGGGCCAGCATTCTGCCTTGCGTGTCGAACACGCCGGCTGACAGGTCGCCGGCTTCGCGCACCGTGGTGGAAAAAGCTGTGCGCATGAGGGTCTGCGCCTGCTCTTCAACCACCGCCAGCAAACGGTCCCAGAGAATCTGCATATGAATCCGGTCCAGCGAGGGCGAGTCAGCCATTTCTGTCCTCCACGCGACGCTCCAAAAGGATGTAACCGCGGCTATCAACGGATGCCTGGTAATTCGAGGTAACCACCGTGGTTGTCTGATCCTCGGTGATCAACGCTGGTCCCATCAGCCGATCACCCGGTTGGAGTTGCTCGCGCAGATACACGGCTGCGTTGACGCGCCCTTCGATCGAGGGATCGAACAGCGCCTGATAGCAAAGCGGCTCGGGTGAAGTGGCACGGGCCCCCTTTTCATCACCACGCGGCGCTGATCCCTTTTTCTCCAGCCATTTTTCGTCCCGTGCGGTCAAGGTCAGTGTCCAGCTCAACACTTCGATCTCAATGTCGTCTATGGTCCGGCCGTAAAGCTGCCTGTAGGCCGCCTCGAAAGCGGTACGGAAAACCTCCCGGTGCTCGTCCCCATAAGTCTCCACCGGCAGACTGACCGCAATCTCATGACCCTGGCCGACGTAGCGCATGTACGCGTGGCGTGTCTCAGCCAGGTCATCGCTGGTGGTTCCCTGTTGGACCACGGCCAGTGATTCTGCCCGCATTTCATCCATCAGCCTATTGACCACCTCCGGCCGCAGGGCCGACAGCTCCTGGTGGCGGCTGCGGACGACTTCGTAAGCGACCGGGGCCAGCAAAAAACCAACGGCGGATCCAACACCTGCCTCGGTTGGAACGATGATCCGGTTCACCCCCAGTTTCTCGCCGAGCCGGGCCGCATGCAGCGGCGCGGCGCCGCCGAATGCGACCATGTCCCGGCGTGACAGGTCCATGCCGAATTCCGCCGCATGAGCACGCGCTGCGGCCGCCATGTTCTCGTCGACAACCTCGCTGATGCCAAAGGCCGCCATATCCAGATCGAGGTCCAGTGGCACGGCCACTTCCAGCCGCAGCACCTCATTCGATGCCTCTGTATCCAGTCGCAAGGCGCCCCCTGCAAATTTCTCCGCATAAATGCGCCCCAGCCTCACGTCGGCATCCGTCACGGCGGGACGAGTCCCGCCCCGTCCATACGCGGCGGGACCGGGCTCCGAGCCGGTGCTTTGGGGACCGACTTGAATCCGCAGAAGCTTGGCTACCTGAGCGATCGAACCGCCACCGGCGCCGATCTCAACCATCTCGATCACCGGTATCCGCACCGGCAAGCCGCTGCCTTTCTTGAAGCGATAGACGCGGTCCACTTCGAAGCTACGCGAAGTCAGGGGCTCGAAGTCGTCGATCAGGCAGAGCTTCGCGGTCGTGCCGCCCATGTCGAACGACAGCACGCGATCGAGATTTGCCTGCTGTGCGACTTCCTGTGCAAGGATCGCGCCACCGGCAGGCCCGGACTCGACCAGTCGAATCGGGAATTTCGCTGCCGTCTCCAGCGTGGTCAGTCCGCCGCCCGAGGTCATCATCAGGAACGGGCAAAGGAAGCCAAGATCCTGCAATTCCGACGACAGCCGTTCCAGGTACCGCGCCATCAAAGGCCGTACGTATGCATTGGCACATGCGGTGGACATGCGCTCGAACTCACGGATTTCCGGGCAGACTTCGGAAGCCAGCGTAAGCGAGAGCCCGGGCCGGGCCGCGTTTATCAACTCCGCCGTGCGCAGTTCGTGTTCGGGATTGACGAAAGCATGAAGGTAACCGATGGCCACGCTCTCGACGCCGTATTCATCCAGCACCGGCAACGCGGCCTCGACAGATCTCTCATCCATCGGTATCAATATGCGGCCTTCGCGATCCATGCGCTCGCAAACCGGTAATCGGAGATAACGAGGCACCAGCGGCCGGGGCCGGTCGATCATGATGTCGTATTGCTCGAAACGGTCCTCGTGTGCCATTTCAAGCGCGTCGCGGTGTCCTTCAGTTGTCAGCAAGGCAGTCACGGCCCCGCTTCGCTCAATCAGTGCATTGGTTGCCAGGGTCGTGCCGTGGATAATCATGCCGACTTGAGCGGGCGTGATGTCCGTCTGACGCATGACCTGGTCGATACCCTTCAGCACCGCCTCGCCCGGATGCACCTGGGTGGTCAGTAACTTGGTGGTGATGCGCCCGCCAGCGGGCAGCTCCAGCACCACGTCGGTGAAGGTGCCGCCAATGTCAACCGCAAGGCGAGCGCTGGCAGATGAGTTCACGGTCCTTTCTCAGTCCTGCTCGTTTACCGGAAAAATGTAGTTTAATGTATCCACGCAATCCAGGAGCCAGGAATCACAACATGTCTTTGCTGGTGATCCGTGCACAGGAAATCCGCAATCTGTTACCGATGGACGAATGTATCCAGGTGATGCATCAGGCCATGCGCAGCGCTTCGTCAGGCGGGGTGCGTTCACCGCCAAGGATTATCGCTCCGCTCGGAGACGCTTCCGCCTTCTTCATCCTGATGCCCGGATCCCTGGAAGAGCCACAGGTCTACGGCGCGAAAATCGTCAGCCTGCGCCCGGGAAATCCGGTCCGGGGCCGGCCAGCGGTGCAGGGTTTCGTCACCCTGTTCGACGGCCAGACCGGAACACCAATGGCGCTCCTGGACGGCGCGGAAATCACCAGGATCCGAACGGCGGCGGCATCTGCAATGGCCGCGCAGGAGCTTGCCCGCGAAGATGCATCCAGCCACGGCATATTCGGCGCCGGGGTACAGGCCGTGGCGCACCTTGAGTCGATTGCCTGTGTCCGTGAAATTGCGGAAGTCCTGGTTTGGGCGCGGGATGCCGCCAAGGCGCAGCAATTTGCCGATGAGCAGGCGGAGCGAACCGGGTTAAGCATCCGCGCCGTTGACGATCGCGCCGAAGCCGCCGCCTGCGATATCGTCAGCGTGTTGACCAATTCACCCGAACCCGTCCTGCGAGGCGACTGGCTTCAACCGGGTGCGCATGTGTCCCTGGTCGGCGCCCACGAGCCGCATGACCGCGAAGCGGATTCGTATACCATGACAAGGGCGTCGATTTATGTCGACTCGAAGCAGGGCGCGCTCCGTGAGTCCGGCGACATCCTGATTCCGATTTCTGAAGGAAGGCTCAGCAAAGACGACATCACCGGTGAGATCGGTGAAGTGCTGCTGGGAACGATTCCGGGCCGAACCGATGAACAACAGATCACGCTCTACAAGTCTCTGGGCATCGTCGCCCAGGATCTGTTTGCAGCCGAGTATGTGCTCAGATCCGCGCAATCCGGGGGCGC
>CAMYJV010000171.1 GCA_947258805.1 uncultured Gammaproteobacteria bacterium
CGCAAGATCGTTGTCCACGTCGTGAAATAGCACCACCCCGCGCGCGGTCACCGCGCCTGCTGACTGGCTCGTCAGTACGCCGTCGGTGGCGGCGCCACGGCGGCGGAATCGATCCATGGCGGCAATGAAACGCGCCGGCGATATCGTGCCTGAGCGCTCCAGGATCCAGAGAGTCAGGTACTCCGCCAGGCCCTCATCGATCCAGTCATGGTCACTGGCTGCTGGTACCGGCAGCACCGCGTGCACGGTTTCGTGGAGCAGTGTGCTCGTGCCATCCTCGCTCAGCAGCGGCAGGTCGGCATGCATGAAGAGTGATTGCGGCCCCGACAGGCCGCCACGCCACATGGGATCTGCCGCCGACACGACCAGCAGGCGCGCAGACGACTGCGGGGCGATGTCGAGCAAGGTGGGCAAGGTCCAGCGCAACAGCGCGAGCATGCTGACCCGGTGCACGCCCTGTCCGACGGGTCCGGCAATCGTGACCTGGGTGCCGCCGATACGATCGCGCCGGATGCTTAGTTTGCCGGTGGCCATCCAGCCCGTAGGGCGGTCGAACTTGCGCTTGGGGTTGCTGACTCGCCAGCGACGCCCATCCAGCTGCGGGTAGCGCGTGACGATTTTCCAGCCCGCGGGCGCCGCAATAGACAAACGGCTGCGAGACCTCGCGCCGTCTGCCTGGCTGATGCCGGCAGGCGGGAACAGGTCGTCCAGGCGAAATATGGCCCACGTGTCTTCAACCCGGGCATCGTAGCCGCCGGAACCCCGCCGATGCTGGAGCGTGGCGCGATAGTCCAGGCGCCCGCCGTCCACCGGCACGTCCCAGATAACCTGGTCACCGCGGCGGCGGAACTCGCCGTCGCCAGAAAAACGTCCGTAACGTTCAGCCGGCGCGCGAAGGCGCAGCTGCTGCAGCAGCCCGGCGTCCTGGTCGACGCGGATGAAGGCTTCAGCGTCCGGGCGGCCGGGCTTGATGACAGCGCCAAAAGTGACCGGGTATTCGTGACTGTCGGCCACGACGAACGCAGGCCAGAGCAGGCACCAGCACAAGGCGTGCAGTAACGCGGCGGGTCGCACGGGCGCTAAGCCTTGCGGCTCAGGTGGACTCTTCGCTGACGATGAAGCTCCGCAGCTCCTTGGCCAGGCCTTTGCAGGCGGCATTCTGGGTGCGGGCGATCAACGGCACCGGCACGACTACCGCGGGAATCATCGACGTGCCGCGCACCGCTGCGCTCACCGCGCCGGCGGACTTGCCGTCTTCGATATCCCAGACGGAGGCCTCGTAGCTGGAATCGTTCTCCCACCAGGCCAGGCCGTAACAACCGCCGCCACCGGGACCGACGGCGCAAGACAGGCTGCCGCCGCCGTTTGTTCTTTCGGTGTTGCCGTTGATCCAGACGATGTACCGCACACCGCTTTCACGAATGCGTGCGGCGACGCCGGGTTTTTCCATCAGGGTCGGCAGTGCATTGGGCCCCTGCGGCATGGTGCGCGGTTCGAACCACGGAAACAGGTCGTCCTGGAAGACTTCGTCCGGGTAGACGCTCAAGCCGGCGCTGCCTTTCTGAACTTCTTTCGTGACGCAGTCGACGAAGCCGTCTTCCGTCTGGTTGCCCGAGTGGTAGCTGGATTCGATGATCACGATGGATTCACCATCGGCGATGCCGGTCGCGGCATCTTTCGAGCCTTCGACCCGGGTGGTCATGCAGCCACCGAGCAATACACCTGACAGAATGAAGGCACCGGTGCTCAACCAGCGTCCGCCGGCGGCATAGTCAAGATTCACCGTTCCACTCCTCACCCGCGGGTTCCGGCATGTCCTCATTGGCGCGGCCGACTTCCGGCACCGGCTCGCCAGGGTCTTTATCGTCGGGGATACCGGCGGAATCTGCCGCGGCCTCGGCGGGCGCTGTTTCGCCGAGGATGGCCCGTCGAAACGCCGTATCCCGATCCAGCGCGTCGATGATAATGGTTGCCGCGTCGCGCATTGCCAGCACTGTCGCCTGTCGCATGGTGGTATTGCCCTTGAAGCGGCGGGAATCCACCTCACCGTAGCCCTTGACCGGCCAGCTCGTGCGCAGTTCGCCGTCCGGTGCATACACATTAACAGAGTAGCTGATCCAGACCCCGTACTGATCGGACCGGGAATGCCGGGGCAGGGAGAATTCAAAGGCCTTGATGTTTGGCTGCAGGATCGCCTGGGCCCCATTCGCAGCCGGCGTATCCGCCGGGACCGCCGCCGCAAAGACCTCGCTAAACACACTCTCGAACAACAGCTTGTTCGCCGAGCCGAGGCTGAAGGTCCAGTCCATGCCGTCGGCGGGGAGGTCCTCCGAATACGTGTATTGAGTTAGTTCGTCGGTGTAGCGCACCCCTACCGTCACCGGCAGGGGATCCACCAGCGGTTCCGGGAACGTGGTCTGCACCTGCACGCTCTGGGAACAGCCGGCGCCGACCAAACTCAGTAAGCAAATCAGCAGCCTGGGGACTCGTGGAGGCATTCCGTCTAAACTGGCGTTACCGCTTATCGCGCTATGTTCGGCGTCGTGTAGCCCGCGGTTTCCGCACCCGGTCGTGGTTCGGAGGGAACCCGCCCGGGGCGGCGCGTCAGATGACTGTACAGCGGCCATTGCGGCGCCCGCAAGGCCGATGGAGAGCTTATGGAAAGCCCGGAAACATTCTGGACGCGCTGCTGCAAAGCATTGGGGCCGGAGGCCCGGCGCCGGGGCTACACCGCGCGCCGCATCGGCAATACGCCCGAGCTCGTGGATCAGGTGCTGGAACTGATCATTTCGGGCCAGAAGCGGGGCACTTTTTCACTGCCGGAAGCGCTCGCGCGGGCCGGCACGACGCCCGTCCCGGGTGATTACGTGGTCCTGACCCGCTACGACGGCGAGGCGGGCTGCCTGATCCTGATGGAGGCCTGTGAGACCATGCCCTTCGATCAGGTCGGCCCTAGCGAGCTTGAAATCGAGGGGCCGGACGCCCGGGATCCGGCCGTCTGGCGCGACATACACGAACAGTACTGGACGCCGATGCTGGCATCCTGGGGGCAGGCCTTCACTCCGAGTCAGCCGGTGCTGGTGCAGCGCTTCCAGTTGCTGGAAACGGCGCGCCGGCAGGGGCAGCGCTGAGGACGTCTGAGCCTGCCGTCGGCACCGATGCCGGGCGCCAGCCATCCAATGGGGTCAGCGGAAATACACCGTCGCCGTGCCCACGTGCGGCTCGCGTTCCGCGCAGTCCCGCAATTCCGCCGCCAGCTGGCGTGCGTGCACCACGTCTTTGGCCAGGTCCAGCGGCAAGACGATTTCTACGTCCACCTGGCCGGCGAGGTAGTGAAAGTGGACTTTCTCAATCGACTTCGCGGCTTCCAGCTTTTGCCATCGCTCGGTCAGGGCATCCAGGAGTTGTTCGCGGCCCGGCAGGTCTGAGCTGGGTCGCTCGGTCGCATCATCTTCCGGGTCGATGTGCACCAGCACGTCGCCAATGTCCTGGCTGACGGCTTTCAGGCTCGACCGCACCTCGTCGGAAATTCTGTGGCCCTCCGACACGGTCAGGTCCGGCGCCACCAGCACGTGGGCTTCCACCAGGATGTCCTGGCCCATTCGCCGCGTGCGCAGCATGTGATGGTCCCTGACGCCGGGGATGGCCTCGATGGTTTTGCGCATTGTATTCAGGGTGTCCGGATCGACCCCGGTATCCACCAGTTCCCGCAGGCTGGCCCAGCCGAGATCCCAGCCGATCTTGCCGATCATCAGCGCCACGCCGATAGCGCCCACGGCGTCGAGGTAGTTGATCCCGGCCATCGTGCCGACAATGCCAACCAGGACGATCACCGATGAAATAGCGTCGGAGCGGTGATGCCAGGCGTTTCCGCGCAGCATGTCCGAGCGCACCCGGTCGGCGACGCGCACGGTGTAGTGATAGAGCCATTCCTTGGACAGGATCGAGACGATGGTGACGGCCAGCGCCAGGTAGCCCGGCACCAGCAACAGTTCGGGATTGCGGATCCGGTCGACGGCGTCGACCGTGATCCCGATGGCCACTGTCAGCAGCAGCAGGCCCAGGCCGATAGTGGCCACCGTCTCGAACCGGGCGTGGCCGTAGGGATGCTCGGTGTCGGCCCCCTGGCTGTTGAACTTGGCTGCGATCAGCACCATCGCATCGCTGGCCAGGTCGGACAGGGAATGAATGCCGTCGGCCACCAGCGCCTGGGATTGGCCGATCACTCCAAATAGCACCTTGGCCGCCGCCAGTACCAGGTTGATCACAGCGCCCACCACCGTCACCCGGCGTTTTTCGAGATAGGCGCTGTGGTTGTCGGACATTGAGGCGGTGGTCATCGGAACTCGGGCATCGTTTCCTGGGGTCGGCGAATTCTAGACCACTGGGGGGCGCAGCCCCCGGCCAATTGCCAACACGGTCACATAGGGCGGTCGCCGTATTTCGTAAAGTGGCCCAGTTTGTGCGTACTTGAATAATGGGATCGATGGGCTGGCTGCGGGCCGGCCACCGTGGGCCTATGCGAGCGGAACAACAACGGATCGAGGCCTGGCTCAATCTCCAGTGCAGCATGCTGAATGGTGCGCTGCGGGCGGTCGTGCTGTGGGCGGATCCCGAGGCGTCTTTTCGGGTGGCGGGCCAGTGGCCTGCCGACACTCCGCCCACGCCGTCGCTGTCGAACGTGGCGGCAGCCGCGGCTCGCAAACCCGCCTGCACGGTCGATCGCCTGCCGGCGGACAAACGGCAGGCCGATCGGGATGGCGACATCGTGACCTGCCCGCTGCTCGTGGCCGACCACCAGCTGGGGGTAGTGGCCGTCGAACTGCCCGCCGGCGGTGACGCGCATCGGCAGGCCGCAGCGAAGGCATTGCGCTGGGGGGCAGCCTGGCTCGACCTGCTGGTGCGGCAGCCGTCAGGCGGAGATCATCAGCTGGTCGATGTGATCGACATGGTGGCCACCAGCCTGGAGCACGGCAACTTTCACGAGTCGGCCTCGGCTGTCGTCGCGGA
>CAMYJV010000172.1 GCA_947258805.1 uncultured Gammaproteobacteria bacterium
ACCTGGAATTTGTGCAGTTTCATCCCACCTACCTGTATCACCCGCTGGCCAAGTCGGTGCTGATCTCCGAAGCGCTGCGTGGTGAAGGCGGCATTCTCGTGCTGCCCGACGGTCACCGCTTCATGCCCGCGCACGACGAGCGAGCGGAACTCGCGCCCCGCGACGTGGTGGCCCGCGCCATCGACTCCGAAATGAAGCGCGGTGGCTACGACTCCGTTTACCTGGATATCAGTCACCGGCCCGCGAACGAGATTCGGGAGCATTTCCCGAACATCGCGAAACGCTGTGAGAGTTTCGGCATCGACATTACGCGCGAACCCATTCCGGTCGTGCCGGCGGCCCACTACACCTGCGGCGGTATCGTCACGGACCTGGAAGCGCGCACGGATATCCTCGGGCTGTATGCCGTTGGCGAGTGCACCTGCACCGGGCTGCACGGTGCGAACCGGCTGGCCAGCAACTCGCTGCTCGAGTGCCTGGTGTTCGCCGAGGCCGCCCACAAGCGCATCCTGGCCGACCTGCAGGCCCTGGGTGACCCGGAACTCACCGCGCCCGACTGGGATGAAAGCCGGGTCACGGATCCCGACGAGCTGGTCGTCGTCTCGCACAACTGGGAAGAGGTGCGGCGCTTCATGTGGGACTACGTCGGCATCGTGCGCACCAACAAA
Source organism: uncultured Gammaproteobacteria bacterium (assembly GCA_947258805.1). The sequence goes on from CAMYJV010000172.1 coordinate 669, forward strand.
CGGCTGGAGCGCGCCCGCCACCGAGTCGAACTGCTGCAGGATGAAATTGCAGATTTCTACGGCAACTTCCGCGTCACCAGCGATCTGATCGAGTTGCGCAACCTGGCCCTGGTCGCGGAACTGACCATTCGCAGCGCGCTGGCCCGCCACGAGAGCCGCGGCCTGCACTTCAACCGCGACTACCCGCACAGCTTTGCCGACGAAGAGGCCGCCGATACGGTGATGACGCCGCGCCTGTACGGCTGAGCCCGTCAGGCGTCGCGCCGAACCAGCCTATCGGGGCCAATGTCCGCGAGCCGCGGCGTGCCGGCCAGCTGCATGATCCGCTTCAGTTCCGCGCGCAGCAAAGACAAGGCCCGCGCCACGCCGGCCTCTCCGAAGGCCCCGAGGCCCCACAGGTAGGGCCGGCCGATACAGACGGCAGTGGCGCCCAGGGCCAGGGCCTTGTAAATGTCGGTACCGCGGCGAAACCCGCCGTCGATCAGCACCGGTATCCGGCCCGCTGCGCCGTCGAGAACTTCCGGCAGGCTCTCCAGGGTGCCGCGACCGCTCTCCTCCTGCCGCCCGCCGTGGTTGGACACGATGACACCGTCCGCGCCGCGCTCCACGCTAAGCAAGGCGTCCTCACGCGTGACAATCCCTTTCAGCACGATGCGCATCTGCGTGTTCTGCCGCAGCCAGTCGACCAGGTCCCAGGTAGCGGCCGGGTTGCCGATGCGCATCGGGCCGTCGTAGCCCTCGAAGTTGCCGAGGCGCGAGCGACTGCGATCCATTTGCCTGGCGAACCAGCGCTCGCCCTCGCGGTTGCCGCGTGTGGCTGAGTCCACCGTCAGCACCAGCACGCGGCAGCCGGCGGCCTCCGCACCTGCAATGAGATATCGCATCAGGCCTTCGTTGGGCGACGCGTAGAGCTGAAACCAGCGCGGACCGCCCCCGGCTGCCGCGATTTCGCCAATGGGAAAGCTGGTCACCGTGGAACAGATCATTACGTGTTTCGTCCCGGCGGCGCGCGCGCTGGCCAGTTCGCCGTCGGCGTGCAGCGCGAGCTGGTTGCCCACCGGCGCCAACAGAATCGGGTTGTCCAGCGTCTCACCAAAGAGTTCGAGGCTGAGATCCGTCTGACTGACGTCAACGAGCCGGCGCACCCGGATCTGCCAGGCATCGAAGGCGGTGCGGTTCGCGTTCATGGTCTTGCCATCGTCCGCCCCGTTCTGCACGAAATGCCACGTGGGGCGGTCGAGTACCTGGCGGGCCACGGCCCTGAGCTGGAACACATCCAATGCCTGGGCGGCACGTTCCGGGATGGCAAGCTCCGGTCGGGACACCGCACTGCCGGGCCACCACGCCGCCAGGCCCGCGACGCTGCCAAGCAGCGGCGACGCAGCGAGGGACTGCAGCAGTTGTCTGCGCGTGGTATCGGACTCAGCCATCGCCGTTCGCCAGGCTTTCACTGAACGCGGCAAAGTCGTCGCGCACGATACGCTCGCGCAGCGCGCGCACGTAAGTGTCGGGACCCAGCGGGCACTGCGCGTAAAGAATGTGCCGCCAGCCTTCCGGCTTGCGCCTGAATATCGTCAGGCAGCGATCAAAGCCCGCGGTGGGCGGCGTGGGCGGGCCCACCGCCAGGTCGATCTCGTAGAAGTGGTCGAAAATGGCCAGCGCGAGATCGTCGGCCAGCCCCTTGACCCTCAGGTTCGAGAAGTCCCAGCGAAAGGCCTTCAGCGTCTTGCGGCCCGGGTTCCAGTACAGATCGATCTGCGGCCAGGAGAAAAACGGCTCCGCCACCTCCTCCGGCACATACCAGGGCTGCGGGTCGTCCGCGTCCCACACCTCTTTCAGGCGGCCGAAGTCCTGGCTGTTCCAGATGTCCCGGGTCTGCACGAGCACGGCCTCGATCTCCCGGTAGAGCTCATCCCGGACCACCGGCGGTGCGGGCGGGCGCCGGCCCACGTGGCCGCCCGCCTCGGCCTTGCTGCCCGCCGCCATGCCGCCCAGGGCCAGCAGCAGGCCCATGGCCATGCGCCGGTCCAGCCCCGCGTCGTCGTCACTTATGTCACCCATAGGTGTTTCCCCTTCTGCAGTGTGTGCTGCCGTAGGGCACAATATTTGATCCGCGGCCACGCGGCCGTCAGACCAGCCTTACGGAGCGACCAGCCTATGGCCACCCGCCGAGCTGACATCACGCCAGCCGAGGACCCGGAGCTGCAGGAGTGGCTCGAGTCCATGGAATCGCTGCTGCAAGTGGAGGGCCCGGACCGGGCCAAGGCCATTTTCACCGCGGTCCGGGACTACCTCACCAATGAGAACGTGATCGTCGAAGACGCGACGCTGAACACGCCCTACCGGAATACGATCCCGCTGGCAGAGCAACCGGCCTACCCCGGCCCCATCGAACTCGAGCAGCGCATCGAGAACATCCTGCGCTGGAACGCGATGGCCATGGTGCTGCGCGGTTACGACAGCGGCAGCGGCGTGGGCGGGCACATCGGCACCTATGCATCGGCGGCCACGATGATGGAAGTCGGGCTGAATCACTTCTTCCGCAACCAGGGGCCGGACTACGGCGGCGACCTGGTCAGTTTTCAGGCCCACGCCGCGCCCGGCGTCTATGCGCGGGCTTTTCTGGAGGGTCGGCTGGCCGCAGAACAGCTGGACAACTTCCGGCGCGAACTCCAGCCAGGCGGCGGCCTGTCGTCTTATCCGCACCCGCGCAATATGCCGGACTTCTGGCAAATGCCGTGCGCATCCATGGGTCTGTCGACCCCGAGCGCGATCTACCAGGCCCGCTTTGCGAAGTACCTGGAGAACCGCGGCCTGAAACCGAATAACGGTGGCAAAGTCTGGGCCTTCATCGGTGACGGCGAGTCCGACGAGCCGGAAGTGCTCGGCACGATAAATATCGCGGCGCGCGAGCATCTCGACAACCTGATCATGGTGGTGAACTGCAACCTGCAGCGCCTGGACGGCCCGGTGCGCGGCAACGGCAAGATCATCCAGGAACTGGAGCGCAGCTTCCGCGGCGCCGGCTGGCAGGTCATCAAAGTGATCTGGAGCGGCGAATGGGACCCGCTGTTTGCGATCGACCACGACGGCGTGTTGCAGGCCCGCATGAACCGGGCCGTGGACGGCGACTACCAAATGTACTCGGTGGCCAGCGGCCCGGAAGTGCGCGCGCACTGGGTCGGCGACAGCCAGCGCCTGGCCGATATCATGAGCGTGCTGTCAGATGAAGAAATCCGCGTGATCCGGCGCGGCGGTCACGACCACCACAAGATTCACGCCGCCTTTGCCAGGGCGACGGCCACAACCAACCGCCCCACCGTGATCCTGATCAAGACCATCAAGGGTTTCGGCATGCAGGGCTATGAGGGCTCCAACGCGGTTCACCAGAAAAAGAACCTCAGCCGTGAGGAACGCATCGACACAGCCCGGCGCCTCGGCATCCCGCTGGACGAAGAAGCGGCGGCGCGCGCCGACTCCTACCGGCCGGCCGACGACAGTGAAGAACTCCGCTACCTGAACGAACGCCGGGCGGCGCTGGGCGGCCCGTGGCCCGTTCGCGAGGTCGACTGCCCCGCCCTCGCCCCGCCGGCGCTGGAGGTCTTCCAGGACCAGCTGAAGGGCTCCGGCGACCGGGAACTGTCCACCACCATGGCCTTCGTGCGCATGCTGGCCAAGCTGATGGATCATCCGGAGCTCGGCAAGTACGTGGTGCCCATCGTGCCCGACGAGGCGCGCACCTTCGGCATGGAAGCGCTGTTCCGCAAGGCCGGCATCTACTCCTTCGAAGGCCAGAAATATCGCCCGGTGGACTCGAGCACGCTGATGCCTTATCGCGAGGCCCAGGACGGCCAGATACTGCAGGAGGGCATCTGCGAGGCCGGCGCGATGGCATCGTTCCTGGCTGCCGGCACCGCCTACGCGGTGCACGGGGTGCCAACGATTCCGTTCTACGTCTTCTATTCCATCTTCGGCTTCCAGCGCGTCGGCGACATGATCTGGAGCTGCGGCGACATGCTGAGCCGGGGCTTCCTGCTCGGCGGCACGTCTGGCCGCACCACGCTGAACGGCGAAGGGCTGCAGCATGAAGACGGTCATTCGCAGGTGCTGGCCAGCACCGTGCCGAACCTGCTGAGCTACGACCCGGCCTTCGCCTACGAACTGGCTGTGATCGTGCGCGAAGGCATCCGCCGGATGTACGAAGCGCAGGAAAATATCTTCTACTACATCACCATTCACAACCAGAACTATGCGATGCCGGCCATGCCCGACGGCGTGGAAGAGGGCGTCGTTCGCGGGCTCTACCGCTACAAGCCGAGTGACACTGAAGCAAAGAAAGGCC
>CAMYJV010000173.1 GCA_947258805.1 uncultured Gammaproteobacteria bacterium
CGCGGCTGAAGCCGCTCCTACCAAGAGGCCGCTGCTCCTACCAAGAGGCCGCTGCTCCCACAGGGTCGGTTGGGGGGATGGCCATGGGACGCTGGGCTCCGTGACAATAGCGCCATGAGCGACACGCCCGAGACCGAGAACCTGGACGAGCGGCTGGAGCGGCTGGGGGTGCCCCATATCCGCCGGCACATCTTTTTGTGCTGCGATCAGACGAAGCCGAAATGCTGCGACCGCGAAGACGGGCTCGCGTCGTGGGACTACCTGAAGCGCCGCCTGGTGCAGCTGCGCCTGACGGGCCCGGGAGGCATCTATCGCAGCAAGGCGAACTGCCTGCAGGTGTGCATGCAGGGGCCGGTGGCGCTGGTCTACCCGGACGGCACCTGGTACGGCAACTGCACGCCCGAGGTGCTGGAACGGATCATCCAGGAACACCTGATTGGCGGCCGGCCGGTCGAGGAATATCTGCTCGCGAAGCGCGCGCTGCCGGGGGCTGCCGAGGTGGGTGGAGAAGCCTCAACAGGCGACCAGGATCAGGGCTGAAAGGCAGCAGGCAGCAGGCCGCAAGCCAGCGGCGCCACGGCCGGCCACAGTCAAAGACTCGAGCGCAGCATTTAGCCTCGATGGTCCGAGGTCCATCAGCCCGGCGTGGCCTTTCCGGCGCCGTCTCGACGAACAGCGGCGCACCCGCCAGTTACCCCAGGTACAGGTCCTGAGCCGGAAATCTCAGTAGATTCCCGCAGCCTCGCAGAGGGGTTTACCGAAGGGGCTGCCGTGAACGGCAGCGCCGCGGACCTGGCTCAGATGGCCAGGACCAGCAGGGCAATGGCCAGCAGCAGCCGGCGACTGGATATTTTGGTTCGCTGTTTATTCATCCCACCAACATACCCGACCCGGGCGCCGGGGAACAGGGATTGCGTCATGCATAACGCCATTTAGGCGCATTAAAGCGCCAAATACCGGCAAGAAGACGACATTTAGCGCTTTATGTGAAAAGGAAGCACGCCCAGGCTGGGCCCATGAATCGACGGAATTTCATCGCAGCCCTGTTGTTCCTGCCCCTCACCGGCCACCCGGAGGACAGAGACAGTCGCCAAACCCGCTGCGACTGGCTGAAAGCGCGGATTCGGCACCTGGATGCCCGCCTGCGGGCCGGCTACAGCGGATCCCAGGGGCGGCGATTGCGGGCCCGGCGGCGGAACCTGGCGAAGGAGCGGTTCAGGGCGTGCCGGTAGATGGCCGGGCGCCCCGCCGCAATGTCTTCCGATGGGTTATCCCCGACACGGGCATCGGCAGTACTGCTGGACGGGGCGCCTGGCGCAAACCGTTTCGTGGCACGTGGCGGGCCACGCAGACTCCAGTGAAGCTCGCCTCGAGGCCGGAACAGCGGTTGATATTAGCGATCTGAGCCGTTCCCGGTGCCCCCGGGGCAGCGGTCGAAAAGGAGTATAACCGACTCCGTCTGGACGAACAGGGGCTTCGCTAAACCCGCCCTTCAGGGGTTGCTTATGTTAAATCCGCGTAAGCAATTTATTATAAATAACAGTGGCTTACGAATTTTATGTGCCCACGCTGACCAGCCACCCCGGGCGCGGATTTTCGCCTCGTCCGCGAGACTGGTTTACCTAGCAACAAGGTCCGGATGTAGTCCTTGTCTCAAAATCGAAGGGAAACGCCCGATGGGGCCCCGGGAAGGCGCCGAGGTGCGTTTTCCCGTCGCCGAGGAACTCAAAGTGCGGCCGAAAACGCGTCGCCGACAGCATCATTTGCGTGTTGCCCGACACTCGCACGCGTTCACCTTGCGCAAACGTATGGTCTTTATCGAGACGAAACGCGTCCGAATGATGCGGCAGCGTGCCGCGGTAACGCACGGTCTGACCGTAGTCTTCGTCACCGTCTTCCAGCTCGGGCAACTTGAACAGCCGATACGTCGCAGAAAAAAAACGAATGTCGCCGACCGTCTCCGCCATCACCGGATCGGTGACGACGATCGGCCGGTCGTTCACGAGCCTTGCGTCCACGAAACCGGCCGCGCGCGCGAGCTGCAAAAAATCCTGCCAGTACAACGCGCCGGCCAGGCATTCGCCGTATAGCACCGGGTCGCTTCGCATTTCGTCGGGAATGCGCCGGTCGGCGTATATGTCGGCAAAATAGAGTTCCCCGCCGTCGCGCAACAGGCGCCAGGCCTGGTCCAGCACTGCTCGCTTGTCGTGAGCCAGGTTGATGACACAGTTCGACACGATCAGGTCGAAATTCGAATCGGCAAGGCCCGTGTCACCCAGGTGCTCGATGTCGCCGTCAATGAACTCCACATTCGACCGCGGATAGCCGAAAGCATCCCGGTGGTAGTCGACGTGCCGGCGCGCCACCGCGAGCTGGTTCGGCGTCATGTCCACACCGACCACGTGGCCGCTCTCCCCCACCAGCTTGGCCAACACGTAAACGTCGCGGCCGGCGCCGCAGCCAAGGTCCAGCACTGCAGCGCCTGCCATGGCTTCCGGCAGCACCAGTCCACAGCCGTAATAGCGGTCCAGCACCTCTGGATGAATATCGGCAAGCGCCCGGGTCAGGTACTCCGGCGGGGCGTCGGTGGTGCAGCAGGCGTCGGTCTTGAGGTCGGCAGACGATTGCAGCACTTCACCATAATAGTGTTGAACTTCAGCGCGCATAATTACCCTGGGCGCCCGTCGGCCACCGGTCTCCAAATCATGGATGACGTGTGGATGGACCATACGCCAGACTCACAGTTCCCGGAACCCCGGCCGCCGGGGGCGGTCGCAAGACCTGGCGCTGCCGAAATCGACAACGGACACGATGAAGACAACGGACATCTGCCTGGTGCTGTTCTGCCGGCGCCCGGCGCCCGGTGAGGGCAAACAGCGCCTGGCGGCTGGCATCGGTCGCGAAACGGCCGCAGCAGCGGCCGAGCTGTTGCTCGCCGCGGCCGTCGAAGACCTGAACGACTGGCCCGGCCCGGTGGCGGTGGCACCTGCCCGGGACTCCGATCACGAATGGGCGAGCACACTGCTGGCGCGCCCCGGCGAAATCCTGGGCCAGGGCAACGGCAATCTCGGTGCACGTCTGAACGCGGTGGACCGCGAGCTGCGCAGGCGCGGTGCACAGCGCCTGATCTTCATTGGCAGCGACGCACCGGAACTCAGCCCGGGCGACTACGCCGCAGCGCGCGCCGCGCTCGACACCGCCGACGTGGTGATCGGCCCGGCACTGGATGGCGGTGTGACGCTGATGGGTGCGAACGCCCCGTGGCCCGCCCTCGACGCTTTGCCGTGGAGTACCAACCAGCTCGGCACCGCACTGGCGACGCTCTGCAAACAGCACGGCCGGCGCGTTGACCACCTGGAGCCAGGCGCCGATGTGGATGTGGCCGCCGACCTGGAGCGCGCCGGACAGGCCCTCGGTAGCGACACCCGGCCTGCACGGCAACGGCTGGTGCAATGGTGGCAAACGGACGGTCGCCTCACGATGGCTCAGAGGAATGGGCCTTCAGCAGGGCTCAGCGTCATCATCCCGGTACTGGGAGACACGCCGGCCATGGAGCGCCTCGCGGGCCTGCTGGCCGGAATGCCCGAACCTCCCGACGAAATCATTGCGGTGGACGGCGCTAATGACCCGGCCTGTCGCGAAACCTGTGCCGGGCGCGGGGTGCGCTACGTCGCGACGGCCGCCGGGCGCGGCCTGCAACTGGATGCCGGGGCACGCGCTGCCACCGGCAAATGGCTGTGGTTCCTGCACGCCGATGCCACACCGCCGACCACTGCTGCCCAGTGCATCCGCGACGCACTCGCGCGCGGCCAGGTCGGCGGCTGGTTTCGCTTCCGCTTCGACGGTGCGGAACACGCGCTAGCGCGCGCACTCGCGGCGCTGATCAACTGGCGTTGCCGCTTCGGCACGCCCTACGGCGACCAGGGGCTGTTCATGACGGCCGACGCCTATCACGCGGCCGGCGGTTTCCCGAGTGACCCGCTGTTTGAAGAAGTACCGCTGGTCCGCGGGCTGCGCCGGCTCGGGAGCTTTGAGCCGCTGCCGCTCAGCATCGGCGTGTCGCCCCGACGCTGGGAGCGCGACGGCTGGCTGCGGCGCACATTTATGAACCGGCAACTCGCTCTTGCCTATATGCTGGGCGTATCACCGGCACGGCTTGCGCGCCGGTACCACGCACCCGTCGAAGACGGGGGTGCATGATGCTGACCAGAACTGAAACCAATCGCCTCACAACCACCAGCGGCGCACCACGCGGCTACATCGAACCCCATGCGCTGGACGAGCTGTGGTTTCACACGGGAACCGCGTGCAACCTGGCCTGCCCGTTCTGCCTCGAAGGCAGCAAACCCGGAGACGACCGGCTGGAGCGCATCACGCTGGCCGACGCCCGGCCACTGATCGACGAAGCCGTGCAACTCGGCGTGCAGCAGTTCTCGTTTACCGGCGGCGAGCCCTTCCTGGTGAAAGACTTCATCAACATCCTGGCCTATGCCGCCGCACGCAAACCCTGCCTCGTGCTGACCAATGGCACCGAGCCGGTGCTGAAACGCCTGCACCAGATGCGGGGGCTGATGGATTCCCTGCACCCGGTGAGCTTTCGCGTCAGCATCGACTACGCCGATCCCGAGCGCCACGACGCCGGTCGCGGCAACGGGAATTTCGCGAAGGCCTGGCAGGGCCTGAAGGGGCTGCACGAACTGGGCTTCGGCGTCTCCGTCGCGCGACAAATGGAGGCCGACGAAGACAGCGCCGCGGCAGATGCGCAATTTCGCGCCCTGTTCACCGAGCATGGCCTGCCGGCAGACCTGCGCATCGTGACCTTTCCGGATTTCGGCGTGCCGGGCGAACACCGCGAGGTGCCGGATGTCACCGAAGACTGCATGACGCGCTACCAGACCGAGGCAACCCGCAAGGCCTTCATGTGCGCGTTCAGCAAGATGGCGGTGAAGGAGCACGGCCAGATGCGGGTGTATGCATGCACGCTGGTGGACG